>NZ_LIQT01000271.1 GCF_001418415.1 Streptomyces hirsutus | reverse complement strand
GGCCCCGCCCGTTCCCGCCGCCTTCTCCTCCTGGTGGCGCGACCCCATCGTCAAGGACGGTACGCACATCGGCGGCACGGGCTATCTGTGGGGACCCAGGGACCCCCGGGATCCGGACATCGCCTCCAGGATCAACGTCAGACTCGACCCCCACTTCTCCGCCCGCGACGACTCGCCCACCCGGCACCGGGCGGTGAAGCCGCGCGGTCCCCGCTGGATCGGCGGCTGGATCTTCCTGCTCGCCCTGCTCGCGGCCGGCCTGGGCACAGGCCTGACCTGGCAGGAGCAGCCGCTCGGCACCAGCCTGCAGACCGGTCTCGCGTGTGCGCTCGCCGTTTTCGGCATCGGCCTGGCGGTCAGTGCTTTCCTGGGCCGCACCGGAGCGGGGTCGATCCTCCTGGCGGTCATCACCGCGGGGCTGCTCGCCGCCTCCTCGGCCGTGCCCAAGGACATCGGCACCGAGTGGATGCGCACCACCTGGGAGCCCGCCTCGGTCGCCCAGATACGCCCGGTCTACGACTTGGGTTCCGGTACCGGCACCCTGGATCTGTCCGAGGTACGGATACCCGAGGGAGAGACCGTGTCGACCCGGGCGGAGGTCGGCATGGGCCGCGTCCACGTGATCGTGCCCGAGGGCGTGACCGTGAAGCTCAGCATCGACGTGGGAGTGGGCGACATCCAGCTGCCCGGCGACAAGCAGAAGGACGTGGACGTGGCACCGGGCAAGCACAAGGAGGTGACCCTGCGGCCTGCCGCGGGCGCCCGGAAGGCGGGGACGCTCGACCTGGACATCCACGTCGGTGCGGGACAGGCGGAGGTGAGTCGTGCTACGTCATGAGTTCCAGCCCGGCAGGCTGATCGCCGGTCTCTTCCTGACCCTCGCCGCCGTGCTCTACGCGGGCGACGCGGGCGGCGCCTGGGAGACACCGTGGTTCGTCATGATCCCCGTCGTCACGGGCGGTCTGTGCCTGGCCGGATCGGTGTCCGCGGTGACGGGACTGATACGGCGGCACAAACGCTCCGCCGCTCGGGAGCCCCGAACCGAGTCGCCGACCTGAGAACCCGACTTGGCGGGTGGCTTGATGGGGTGACCTGGCGAGGCCGGCGAGGCGACCTGGCCGATGGGGCGGGTGGGAAGGCGGGCCGGGCCCGAAGCGGGTGGCCCGCCCCGCCGGGCGGACGGGCGGAGTCACCGGGTCCGGGCCGGGGGCCCGGCGGGGTGAAGGGGCGGATCCGCTCGTTCGAGGAGCGGGTCCCTACCGGTAGTCCCCCACCCGTCGGCGCCGTCGCGACCGCAGGGCGGCGTCCACGGAGAGGAGGGGGGCGCCTGCGAGCAGCAGCGGAGTCCAGGCCATGAGGTAGGGGAGATCGTTGCCGTAGTAGTAGGGCTCGGCGGCCCAGCTCACGGTCAGCCACAGGCTGAGGGAGATCAGCGCACCGCCGAGGGCGGCCACCCGGGTGAGCAGACCGATCAGGATTCCGATCCCGACGGCCAGCTCACCGAAGGCAATGGCGTAACCGAAGGCGACGGGATTCTCCAGGGACATGTCGACCAGTGCGGGAATGGCCGAGGAATCACGGACGGCCCGCATCATGTCGCCGATCGACCCGGCCCCGGCGTCCTTCATGAACGCGCTGTCGCTGAGTTTGTCGATTCCCGCATAGATGAAGGTGACGCCCAGAAAGATCCGCAGAGGAAGGAGGGCGTACCGAGTGGCGGTGTCCCGCCAGTCTCTGTCGCCATCGAGGTGAGGACTGTACGCATCCGTTCGCACACCGTGAGTCATCGCCGTCTGTCGCCTCTCGCCGCCGTACCGAGACCCCCCTCAACAGACCATACGTACGACAATCAACACCGGATCAATCCAAGACCGCTCGGATTTTTTCGGACGTTCACCGGACAGCGGCGGAAGGATGCCTCTAGTCCGTCACGTCGATCGCGTACCGATTCGTCTCCACCCCGGCTGCCGTGACGACCTGTACCTCGACCCGCCCCGGTTCCACGTCCGCCGGGACCGGAACCGTCAGCAGGGCGTCCGTAGGGTTGTCGAAGCCGCCGGCCACCGGCACCAGCGGCACGTGGACGTGCACGGCTCCCACCCGGACGACCATCCGGGCCAGCCGATCGGCCCCCTGGGCGCCCAGCGGGACGAAGCCGGCCCCGCGGATCTCGATGTCGTCGCCGGTCCGGATCGGCGCGTCCAGGTCGCCGGCCTCCCGTGCCCGCACTACCGAAAGGATTACCGGCCGGCCGCCCTCCGCGTATTTCCCGGCGAGATAGGTCGCCGCCGACACCAGCACCACCACGGCCAGCCCCCAGGGCAGGTCCGGCAGTTGGTCCGGCCGCCGCGCCAGCCGCACCGCCGCGAACGCCAGCGCGACGCCGCCGATCACGACGTACTGGATGTCGGCGAAGTCGCCCCGGCCCGCGTCGTCGGTCAGCAGGTCGGCCGCCCGGGGCCGGTCCGCACGGACCTTCTGCAGCCGCTGTCCCTGCACCCGGAGGCCGACCACCCGCCGCACCACCACGGCGATTCCGCACACCACGGCGAGGACCGTCACCACCCCCGCGCCGCGGGCGAGTTCCAGCCCCGCGATCAGCGCGTCACGCTCCCGGGGATCGGAGGCGACAGCCAGTTGTCCGACCAGGACCAGGACCGCGTAGGCGAGGAAGATCACCCAGGCGGCCGCCACCGCGCGGGACGTGGAGAGGCGGTTGTCCTCCCCGATCACCGGGGCCAGCACCCCGCCGCGCGCCCGGTGGAACCACGAGGCCGCGGTCAGCGCACCGGCGACCACCAGCGCGGCCAGCAGCCCGGCCGTGCGGGCGGCGCTCCACCCCGGGCCGATCGCCGTGAGCGCCTGGCCCAGGAGCAGCAGGACGACCGCCGACCACACCACCACCGCCGTCCGGCGCCACAGGCGTACCAGCCAGGCCGCACCCTCGGCCCGGCCGCGCCGGGCGACGAGTTCGGCGGCCTGCGCCAGTTCCTCCGAGACCCACTGGCGGGAGGCGGAGGCCGAGTGGGCCACCGCCGCGGGCAGCCCGTGCCCGGCCGCGAACTCCTCGCGTTTCAGCAGGAACGCGGCGACCGCGCGCCGATGCCCCTCACGCACTCCGTGCGGACAGTCCCCGCAGGCGCAGCCGCCCTCGTGGGCGCCCCCGTCCGCGCCGCCCTGTCTCGCCTCCTGCACCGCCACGCCCGAAGCCCGCCTTCCCCGCATCCACGTTCACGTTCACGATCCGGCCACGCTCCCGGCCACCCACGCCGGTCCACGCAACTCCCCTGCAATGAAAGCGAATTGTGCCCTACGTCCGCCCCTCTCCACCCGGCAGGTCCGGTCAGCGGGGGTGACGCCCCAGGCACCGTGTTGACCCGGCAGCAAGAATTACCTTATGGCCGATATCGTCCAGCGGGGCGGGTTTCCCCAGGCCCGGCCCCGGTCGCTCCGGTCAGCTCAGCAGGTCGGGCTCGCCTCGGCTGATGTCCTGCCACATCGGCTGGTAGTTGATCCACGCCACCAGGTCCCCGCCCAGTTGCTCCCGTGTCGCCGCCGCCTGCCGGTGGCCGATCAGGACGGGGCGGCCCGCCGCCTTCGCGCTGAGCTGCACCTGGCAGGAGCGCTCCATGGACACGAACCACCAGGCCGCCGCGTCCACCGAGTCGCCCACGGTGAGCAGCCCGTGATTGCGCAGCACCAACGCCTTGCGGGAGCCGAGCGCGGCCGCGATGCGCCTGCCCTCGTCCGCGTCGACGGTGACACCGCTGTAGGTGTCGTAGAGGGCGTGGTCCTCGTAGAACGCGCAGCTCTCCTGGGTGATCGGGTCGAGCAGGTCGCCGAGGGCGGCGAGCGCTCGCCCGTGGACCGAGTGGCAGTGGGCGACCGCGACGACGTCGGGCCGCGCCGTGTGCACCTGCGCGTGCACGGTGAACGCCGCCTGGTTGACGTGGTGGCCGCCCTGGACGACCCGCCCCTCCCGGTTGGCCAGCACCAGGTCGCTCACGGTGACGTGCCGGAAGGGCATCCCGAACGGATTGACCCAGAAGCAGTCCGAGAACTCGGGATCGCGTGCGGTGATGTGCCCGGAGACCCCGTCCTCGAAACCGAGCCGCCCGAACAGCCGCAGCGCGCCCGCGAGCCGCTCCTTGCGGTGCCGGCGCTCGTCCTCGACCGACTCGTGCATGGGCGGCATGGCGAACCGCAGCCGGTCGGTGGGCAACGGCAGAAACGGGGGCGGGGTCTGCCCGGGCATAAGTCCTCCTGCAAGGGGGGTCGCATGGTGCGGAAGTTACCGTCGTGCAGCCATGGACGACAGATCGATTCCGTAAAGATCCGGTGTGACGTGACAAAGGCGACACCCCTGCTCCGTGCGGTGCCCGCCGTACCGGCCGAAGGCACCTTTCCCGAGACCTTCGGAGCCGCTTTCCGGAAACCGCCTTCCGGAGTACCCCGCCTGGTGGAGTCGGCGGATACCCGACACAAGACGTCCGGTATGCGCGCCACACTCGGCCCATGAACACGAACTGGGGCGCCTTCACCACCGCCGAACCCGCACTCGCGAAGACCGTGGAGGAGCGCTTCGCCACGTACACCCACCATGTCCTCGCCACCCTGCGCAAGGACGGGTCGCCGCGCACCACCGGCCTGGAGGTGCGTTTCCTGGACGGCGAGCTGTGGCTCGGCATGATGCCGGACTCGCTCAAGGCGCTCGACCTGCGCCGCGACCCGCGCTTCGCGCTGCAGGCGAACCCCGGCTCGGGCACGGGCATGGGCGGCGGGGACGTCCGGATCAGTGGGCGGGCGGTCGAGGTCGAGGACGAGGAGACCCGGCGCAGATACACCGAAGAGGTGGAACCGCCGGAGCCGTTCCACCTCTTCCGCACCGAGCTGACGGAGGTCGTACGAACCTACGTGGAGGACGAGACGTATCTCGTCCTCCAGATCTGGAGGCCCGGTGAGCCGGTGCGCACGCTCAAGCGGGCCTGACGAGGACGGGCAGGGCTGACAGCGCCTGGCGGGGAGCACTCCCCGCCGGGCACTACTCCCACTCGATGGTCCCCGGCGGCTTGGACGTCACGTCGAGGACGACGCGGTTGACGTCCCGCACCTCGTTGGTGATGCGGGTCGAGATCTTCGCGAGGACGTCGTACGGCAGCCGCGACCAGTCTGCGGTCATGGCGTCCTCGGAGGACACCGGGCGCAGGACGATCGGGTGGCCGTAGGTCCGGCCGTCGCCCTGGACGCCGACGGACCGCACGTCCGCGAGCAGGACCACCGGGCACTGCCAGATGTCCCGGTCGAGACCGGCCGCGGTCAGTTCCTCGCGGGCGATGGCGTCGGCCTCGCGCAGCAGGTCGAGCCGCTCCTTGGTCACCTCGCCGACGATACGGATGCCGAGCCCGGGGCCGGGGAACGGCTGGCGCTGGACGATCTCGTCGGGCAGGCCGAGCTCCTGGCCGACCCGCCGGACCTCGTCCTTGAACAGCTGGCGCAGCGGCTCGATCAACTGGAACTCGAGGTCCTCGGGGAGCCCGCCGACGTTGTGGTGCGACTTGATGTTGGCGGTGCCGGTACCGCCGCCGGACTCGACGACGTCCGGGTAGAGGGTGCCCTGGACCAGGAACTCCACGGCCGGGCCCTCGTCCGCGATGATCTCGGCCTGGGCCTGCTCGAAGACCCGGATGAACTCGCGGCCGATGATCTTCCGCTTCGTCTCGGGGTCCGAGACGCCCTTGAGCGCGGCCAGGAACCGCTCCGCCGCGTCGACGACCTTCAGCTGGACGCCGGTCGCGGCCACGAAGTCCTTCTCGACCTGCTCGGTCTCGCCCTTGCGCATCAGACCGTGGTCGACGTACACGCAGGTCAGCTGGGACCCGATGGCCTTCTGGACGAGGGCCGCGGCGACGGCGGAGTCCACCCCGCCGGAGAGACCGCAGATGGCGCGCCGGTCACCGACCTGCTCGCGGATGGCGGCGACCTGCTCCTCGATGACGTTGCCCGTGGTCCAGTCCGGGCTCAGGCCGGCCCCCCGGTACAGGAAGTGCTCCAGCACCTGCTGCCCGTACGTGGAGTGCATGACCTCGGGGTGGTACTGGACGCCGTAGAGCTTCTTGGCGTCGTTCTCGAAGGCGGCGACCGGGACGATGTCCGTGGACGCCGTGACGGCGAAGCCCTCGGGCGCGGCGGAGCAGGCGTCGCCGTGCGACATCCACACCTCCTGCTCCTCCGGGGTGCCTTCGAAGAGGGTGGAGGCCGGCTTGGAGACGTGCAGTCCGGTACGGCCGTACTCACGGGAGCCGGTGTTGTCCACCTGGCCGCCGAGGCTCTGAGCCATGAGCTGGAAGCCGTAGCACATGCCGAAGACCGGGACGCCGGCCTCGAAAAGCGCGCGGTCGACGGTGGGAGCGCCCTCGGCGTACACGGACGAGGGGCCGCCGGAGAGGATGATCGCCGCCGGGTTCTTGGCGAGGATCTCCGCGACCGGCATGGTGCTCGGCACGATCTCGCTGTAGACCCGGGCCTCGCGGACGCGACGGGCGATGAGCTGGGCGTACTGCGCGCCGAAATCGACGACCAGGACGGTGTCGGGCGCGTGGGCAGCGGAAGTCGCTGATGACACGAGGTGCCTTCCGGCGGTGGGGCGGAGTCTGGTGCCTCCCGATTCTACCGGGAGGCGCGCGCCTGCCCTCCCCCGCACGTTTGAAGCTCGCGCGAGAGCACCGCGCGACCGCATCGCGCGACCGGATTCGTCTCAGCATGCGATCCGTGTTGGACGGCCGGGAACCGCGCGGCATACTGGGACCCATGCTCACGCACCCGACCTTCCTCTTTACCTATGGCAACCGGCCCACCGGCTGCCATGGTCGTGCTGCTTGAGCCACTGACAAGCAACTTCCCAGGCGCCCCGGGCCGACAAGGTCCGGGGCGCCTGGCGTTTTCGGACCATGGCACCCCGGGCACTCCGCACCGTCCGACGAGGAGCCCTCGACATGACCACCACCGCCGAAGCCACGAGCACCGAGAAGACCGGCGCCCGCACCGCCGAGGCCGCCGGTGTGATCACCGGCGCGCGCGAGCGGATCGACGCGCTCGACGATCGGATCATCGGCCTGGTCCAGGAACGGATGGCCGTGTCGGCCGTCATCCAGCAGGAACGGATCGCCTCCGGCGGCCGACGCGTGAATCTCTCCCGCGAGATGGAGATCCTCGGTCACTACAGGGACGCCCTGGGCAAGCCGGGCACCGCGCTCGCGATGACCCTGCTGGAGCTCTGCCGCGGCAGGATCTGAATCCGGGCCGACGGACCACCCCGTCCGTCCGCCGGCCCGCACGTCCACCCGCCGGCCCGCACGTGCACCCGCCCTCCGGTACTGGACCTTCTCCGGTACCGGATCCCTCCGGTACCGACCCCGTCACAGGGACAGACGTACGCATTTTTTCTCACCCGTACGGCGCGTGACCGGAACCGGGATCGCGCCGTTGGTACCGGTGTCCGTGTCAGCCAGGGGCGGGCCCGAAAGAACCACGCGTGGCTCGCCGGAGCGATGCGATGTGCGGATCGTGCCGTGCGTCGTGGGACCTCGCTCCGGACGAGTGACCGGACGGCAGGGGACAGCAGCCCGGTCACCCAAGAGAACGGCCGGCTCCGGGGACGCCCGGGGCCGGCCGTCGGGACATGTCCGGTCCTGCCTGAACCACAACGAACGGTGCAACCGCAGCAGGGCGGGGGCGCCCTCCCGCCGCTGCACGGCCCGGCCCTCCACGGGCGGGGCCCGACGCCCTGCACGAGGTTCGCGTCAGGTGCGGGAGACGGTGCCGCAGCCCTGATCGGCTCCGCGTACCCCCTGGCTCCGGTCGTACGGGTCCCGGGCCTCCCCCGTCGGCGTGGGGCCGTCGGGCCGGTCGGTGAAGAACTGCGGGCGGATCACCCCGTCGCCGTTCCGGCAGTCGTCGTTGAAGATCTCGCTCTCGACGGCCAGGGGCCGGATGCGGCCGTCGGTCACCTGGAACCCGGCGGGATCCGCCACGTCCACCTCGAGCATCCGGCGCACGATCGAACGGGTCACCTCGTCGTCGCCGTCGGCCGGGGCCACCGCGTACACGAAGGTGTAGTCGGCCTTGACCACGACCTTCCCGGCGGTTCCCCGTAGGGGCTCGAAGGTCAGGCGGCCGCGGACCCTCACATCGCCCACCGGTTCGACCTCGTCGGGATCGAACCGGGAGAACGTCCACGCCGGGTCGTTCTTCTCGGTGGGCTCGCGCAGTCCGGCGCGCACCTCGGAGAGGTAATCCACCGCCAGCGGATCAACGAGGGCCAGGGCCTTCTTCGGCTCGGCCCCCATGAGCACCGCACGGTCGAGGTTCGAGGCGACCAGGAACTCCTTCACCCCTTCCAGCGCCGCCTCGACCTCGGCGACGGGGACACCGTTGACGGTCCTCCCCTCCCCCTTCGCCTCCACCTTCGGCAACCGGATGGCGTCCGCTCCCGATCCCCACCGCGCGGCGGGCGAACCGGCGAACGGCCGCTCCCGGGTGGGGATCCCGGCCGGAGCAGCAGAGGAGGCACCGCTGGAACGGGCGGTCTCGGGAGCCAGTGGGACGGCGCTCGCCGCGTTCGCATCGTCCGAAGCGCCAAAGCCCTCACCGAGGCCGCCGGGCAGCCAGGAGAGCGCCGGACGGGTTGACGGCGACCACGGCCACGGCCGCGGCCGCCAGCACGCCGACGATGCTCCAGCCCCTGCGCCGGCGCGGGGCACGGCCGTTCATGTCCTGCCAGGCGGGCCCGGTACGCCACCCCTCGGGCCGGGCGGGCGGGGCGGCGGACTTGTTCCGGCCCCGACGGCGTTTCCCGCCGCCGTCCGCACCGGCCTGCGCCTCGTCCATGGCACGCAGCCGCTCGGTCACCATCCGCGCCCGCGCGGACGGCTCCTTCGGAGCGGAGGCGCGGATGTCCCGCTCACTGTCCTCGACGAATCTGTCCCACACGTCGTCGGGCAGGGAGGAGAGGGTCCGGTCCTGTGGGCTCTTCGGAGGGCTGCTCGGGCACGGGGTGACGCACTTCCTGTCGGGGTACGCCGGATCCCGCCAAGGGGAATCGAAGGGGAGCGCACGCCGAAGCGGATCACCTCTCCGGAGTGATCCACCTCACATAAAGAATATGTCAGGGCCGGGACAACCATTCACAGGGTTCGTAGATCAAACCACTGGAACCACCGGCCACTTCCGCGCCCCACCGCGGAGGCCTCTCCCTCTGACGCGTACCGCAACCGGCGGTGCACCTGACTTCCCGAGGTCTTCATGAAGCTCCGCCGTGCCATGGTCACCGCGGCCGCGACGGCTGCCATATCCCCGCTCGTCCTGCTCTCCGCTCCCGTCGCGTTCGCGACGGGCGAGCAGCCGAGCACCTCGACCAGCAGCTCCTCCGCGGGCGGAAGCGACTCCTCGCCGGAGGAGACCATCCCGGGGAACACCGAGGAGAGCAGCCCCGCCGCCGACGAAACCGCGACGGACGACGAGCAGAGCGAATCCTCTCCGGAGGAGACCGCCCCGGGGAACACCGAGGAGAGCAGCCCCGCCGCCGACGAAACCGCGACGGACGACGAGGAGGGCGACCCGGTCACCGACGAGAGCAGCCCTGCCGCCTCGCCGAGCCCGAGCGAGAGCGCCCCCGAGGACGACGCCCAACTGTGCGTCGACGAGGACGGCAACGAGGTCGTCGAGCTGAGCGACGACCTGACGAGCGGTCTGTCGGGCCTGCCCGAGACGATCGTCGCGGGCAGCGGCTGGACCAACTTCCGGTTCAACGTCTCCAACACGGGCGACCGTGACATCGCGGACATCGCTCCGCTGATCGGTGTGGCCGCCGTCGGCTGGGACGACATGGAGGACTACTCCGGCGAGATCAATGTGCAGGTCCTCGACAAGTCGAGCGGCACCTGGCGCGAGGTCGCCGGGGCCGCCGGTGAGGGCGGCACGTTCACCTCGTTCTCGCTGGGCGCCCACAAGTCGACCTCGTACGAGCTGCGGCTGCGGGTCAGCGGCGACGTGCCCGACTCGATCGGCGTGACGGGCGGCTTCGCCCAGTACTCGGACGAGGGCGGCTGCTGGATCGCCGACGACCCGAACGGCTGGATCTACTTCTTCGACATCCTGGCCGCCGGTGCCGAGCCGGGCAAGCCGTCGGACGCCAAGCCGCAGACCGGTGGTACGAAGCCGATCAGCCAGGTCAAGACGGTCAAGGCCACGGGCAGCCTCGCCGAGACCGGTGCCGGCTCCGCGCTTCCGATGATCGGACTCCTCGGCGGTGCCGCCGTCGTGGCCGGTGCGGGTGCGGTGTTCGTGGTGCGTCGCCGCAAGGCTGGTGCGGTGGCGTAAGCACGCCGCAGACAAGGAAAGGGGACCTGCGCTCGGAGGGGGGCGCAGGTCCCCTTTCCTTTGCCGGCTCGACCGGCTGCCGTGTCCCGGCTGGCCCAGGTGCCGCGGCTACTTCTTCGGCGGCATCGCCGGCATCCCCAGGAACGGCAGCTTCAGAGCGCCGAAGGCGTCCGCCGGGACCGCCGGGGACTTCGGCTCGACCGGCTGGAGCCGCTCGTATGCCGCGCCCTGCTCCGGTCGCCGGTCGGGCTCGCCCTTGTTGGGCCAGTACGACATCGCCCGTTCGGCCTGCGCCGTGATCGTCAGGGACGGGTTCACCCCCAGGTTCGCGGAGACCGCCGCTCCGTCCACGACCGAGATGCCGGGGTGGCCGTGGAGCCGGTGGTACGGGTCGATCACGCCGGTCTCCGGGGTGGCGCCGATGACGCAGCCGCCCAGGAAGTGGGCCGTCAGCGGCATGCCCGTCAGCTCGCCGACGTTGGAGCCGGCGAAGCCGTTGATCTCGGCGGCCAGGGCGGACGCGCCCTCCGTGGCCGCCTTGATCTGCTTGGGGTTGGGGGAGCCGTGGCCCTGGCGGGCGGTGAGCAGCCCGCGGCCCGGACCGGACGGCTTCAGGTACGTCGTCAGGGAGTTGTCCAGCGACTGCATCACCAGGGCGATGATGGTCCGTTCCGACCAGCGCCGGTTGGAGAGCGAACGCGCCGTCAGCAAGGGGTGTTTCACCGCGTTGCCCAGCCAGCCCAGGACCCTGGCAGGGCCCGAGCCGCTGCCCGCGTACGGGACCTGGAGGATCGAGAGGGCGCCCATCGAGTTGGAGCCGCGACCGTAACGGACCGGCTCGATGTGGGTGTTCTCGTCGGGGTGGATCGACGACGTGATGGCCACGCCACGGGTGAAGTCGGCCTTGGGCGAGGCCGACACCTTGCGGTAGTGGCGGTTGTCGGTCTGCGCGCCGACGAGGGCCTCGGAGTTGGTGCGGGTCAGTTCGCCCAGCCTGTCCGAGAGGTACGGCAGCTGTCCGTTCGCCTTCATGCGGTGCAGCAGTGTCTGGGTGCCGTAGGTGCCGGCGGCCAGCACGACCCGGCGGGCCCGGAAGGTCCTGCCGCTGCCCTTGCGGCGGTTGTCGGTGGGGAGCGTGGCGACGGCGAAGCCGCCCTGCGAGTCCTCCGTCACCGACACGGCCGTCGTCATGGGGTGGACGACCGCGCCCGCCTTCTCCGCGAGGTGCAGGTAGTTCTCGTTGAGGGTGTTCTTCGCACCGTGCCGGCATCCCGTCATGCACTCGCCGCACTCGGCGCAGGCCCGGCGCGACGGCCCCGCCCCGCCGAAGTACGGGTCGGGCACCTCCTGTCCCGGCTTCGCCTTCGCCTTCCCGTCGGCGTCCTCGCCGTCGCCGAAGAAGACGCCGACCGGGGCCATGTGGAAGGTGTCGCCCACGCCCATCCGCTCGGCCGCCGCCTTCAGATGCACGTCGGTCGTGGTCGTCGTCGGGTTGAGCCGTACGCCCAGCATGCGCTGCGCCTGGTCGTAGTACGGCTTCAGCTCCTCCTGCCAGTCGGTGATGTCCCGCCACTGCGGGTCGTCGAAGAAGGCTTTGGGCGGTACGTAGAGGGTGTTGGCGTAGTTGAGGGAGCCGCCGCCGACGCCCGCGCCGGCCAGGACCATGACACTGCCGAGGAGATGGATCCGCTGGAGACCGTACATACCGAGCCGGGGAGCCCACAGGTAGTTCTTCAGGTCCCAGGAGTTCCTCGGGAGGGACGCGCGGGTGAAGCGGCGGCCCGCTTCCAGGACGCCTACGCGGTACCCCTTCTCGGTCAGGCGAAGGGCCGTGACCGAGCCGCCGAAGCCCGAACCGACGACAAGGACGTCATAGTCGTAGTCGTGGCCGTGGCCGTACGCCGGGTCGACTCCGGTGCCGGGCACGGGCGCGGTGTCGTGACCGGTGGCCGGCACGGTGTCGTGACCGGTGACGGGCTCGCCGCCGTGACCGTCGTCGTCCTGTTTCGGGACGGAGTTCTCCTGTGACACGTGCTCTCCTCGTCGAAAGCTGCGGGGCGGGGCTGCCCGCCGGTCGGGACTCTGCCGGCTGCCGCCGACCGTGCGCGGCTGTCTGCGGCGCCGAGCCGGCTAACGGAAGCGGAATGCCTTCATCAGGCGCAGGCTCCGGCTGATGAACATCGCGTACTGCTCGTCGTCCATGCCGAGGGCCGGTCCCATCGGCAGCAGCCGCTGGTGGGCGACGGTCTGGGCCTCCGTGAACTTGAGGATGCCCTCGGAGCCGTGCCGGCGGCCGAGGCCGGAGTCCTTCATGCCGCCCATCGGCGACTGAACGCTGCCGTAGGCGGGCGCATACCCCTCGTTGATGTTGACCGTGCCGGTACGCAGCCGGGCGGCCACCTCACGGCCGCGCCGGGCGTCCTTCGTCCAGACCGAGGAGTTCAGGCCGTACGAGGTGGCGTTGGCGCGTTCGACGGCCTCGTCGTCGGACCCGAAGCGGTAGACGGAGACGACCGGACCGAAGGTCTCCTCCGCGCAGACGCCCATGGACTCCTCGACGCCGTCGAGGATGGTCGGCTCGTAGAAGTACGGGCCGATGTCCGGGCGTGCCGTGCCGCCCGTGATCACCTTGGCGCCCTTGGCGACGGCATCGTCCACGTGCCGGGTGACCGCGTCCAGTTGGCGTTCGCCGACCAGGGAGCCCATGTCGGCGCCGTAGGCCAGGGAGGTGCCGAGGCGGATCGCCCGGGTCCGGGCGGCGAAGCGCTCCAGGAAGGCGTCGGCGACCGCCTCATGGACGTACAGCCGTTCGATGGAGATGCAGAGCTGGCCCGCGGAGGAGAAGCAGGCCCGGACGGCGCCCGCGGCCGCCTTGTCCAGGTCGGCGTCCTCCAGGACCAGCATGGCGTTCTTTCCTCCCAGCTCGAGGGAGACGCCGACGAGCCGGGAGGCGGCGATCCGGGCGACCTCGCGGCCGGTGCGGGTGGAGCCGGTGAAGGAGACGTAGTCGGCGCGCTCGACGACCTCCGGACCGACGACCGGCCCCTCTCCGAGGACGACCTGGAAGAGGTCGGCGGGCAGTCCGGCCTCGATCAGCAGGTCACGGGCCCACAGGGCGGTGAGGCAGGTCTCCGTGTCGGGTTTCATCACGACCGCGTTGCCCGCCACGAACGCCGGGAGCGCGTCGCCGACGGAGAGTTCGAGCGGGTAGTTCCAGGGGGCGATCTGGCCGACGACGCCGCGCGGGTGGCGCCGTTCGGTGACCTTCGTGAGGGCCGGCATGGCGCCCGCGTGCCGCTTCGGCCGGAGGTACGCGGGCGCCCGGCGGCCGTAGTGACGGGCGGCGACGGCGACGCCCTGGACCTCCTCGTGGGCGTGCAGGCGGGCCTTGCCGGTCTCCAGCTGGATCAGGTCGAGCACCTCGGCCTGACGTTCCAGGACCAGGTCGTGGAAGCGGAGCAGCACAGCGGCCCGCTGACGTACCGGGGTCCGCTGCCACACGGCCTGGGCGGCGCGGGCCGCCTCGAAGGCCCGCTGCACGTCCTCGGGGGTCGACTCGGGCAGGTCGGCCAGCTTCTCCCCGGTGAACGGCGTGTGGTTGGCGGTCCGCCCGGACCCGACGACGCCCTTGGTGAGCTGGGCCACCAGTTCGGGCGTGACCACGTCGACCGCGGTCCGGGCGCCCGCCGGGGTGGGGGCGAGGGGGTTGGTACCGGTCGTGTGCCGGGTCTGCGCGTCCGTCATGAGCCGCAGGGTATGCCCGCGCGAACACTTTGTGTACCCGTCAGTAACAGATTCACGGACCACTCACCCACCACGCCAGTGAAAGCTGGCAACAAACCCGCTGATCAGGGCGTTGATGATCGGACCGTCCCGATCTCGAGCCGGTCGCGGGCGCCCTCGAACACCGCCGTCCCGTACTTCTCCCCGACGCCGCCCTCGGGCATGTGGGCACTGAGTTCGTACAGGGGGCCGCCGTCGGGGCGGATCAGCAGCCGCACGAGCCGGCTGGGAGGCTCCTCCATACCGCCGGTCGTCTCGGCGAGGACGGCTTCGTGGCCCTGGAAGCTGGTACGGGTGTACCGCGTACGCACCTCCCTGTCGTACGTTCCCCAGTCCACGTGCTCGTGCTGCGCCTGCGCCATCGGGGACCGGGGAGCGCGGTCCCACCGGGTGAGGCGGACCCGCGCGAGGCCGCGGGATCCGTCGTCGTCGGACGCGTAGAGGACGGTGCCGGGCCGGTCGCCCGCGCCGGTTTCACCGGCGAGCTCCCGATAGCCGCGGGGGAGGTGGAGGACGGCGGCCAAGGCGGTCTCGCGGTGAGCCGTCCAGGGGGCCAGGGCTGGACCGGCAGGGGCGGCAGGGGCGGCGG
>NZ_LIQT01000270.1 GCF_001418415.1 Streptomyces hirsutus | reverse complement strand
GAAATCCTACAGGTACCGCCTACTGCGGTTGCTCTTGTTTCCCACCTGGCACTACTTCCTCTGGAACCTCACGTCCCAGTCTCCAGGTGTCCAACATCAAGGGGAAGCTTCACGGATGCCATCGCTGCCGACATCTCATCCGGCAAGTTGCCGCAGGGAGCGGCGCTGCCCGGCGAGCGAGCCATGACAGACCTGTATGGCGTGAGCATCGGCACCGTGCGGCGCGCGATCGTCGAACTGCGGAAACGGGGCCTCGTCGCGACGCTGCCCGCAAAGGGGACGTACGTCATCGGGCAACCCGACACAGCCGGGAACGACGACGGGACCGCCGACTGACGGTCCCGTCCTGTTTCGCCGTATCGCCGCTCGGCGGCCTCGACCTGCCCACCCCGCCCGACGACGGCGGTTTCTCAGCCGAACCGCAGGACGCGTGGGGCGAAGGTGCCCTCGGGGCCGTCGGCGCGGCCGACCGACCACACCGTCGCCGTGCCCGGCGCCGGCCGCAGCACCCGGGAGTCGCCCACGCCTCGTCCGGTCCGCCGACCTGTGCCCCTCTTGCGGGTGATGGTGCCGGGGTGAGTTTCGAAGTAGTTTCAAAGTCATGGGTACCGAGAGCGCCGCCGTGAACTTCTCCGAGCTGGTGAACAAGAACAAGCAGACGCTTGCCCGGCTCCAGGAATCGCCGAGACTGCTCCTGCACCGCAGAGACGGCGAGGATCTGGTCCTCACCACCGCGGCGCGGGCCGAGCAGGACCAGACCGTGGTGTCGGCAGCCACCCGGATGCTGGCCGCGATGGCGCGCCGGGAGCCCGGCAGCATGGAACTGCTCCTCGACATACTGCCGGACGCATTCCCATGGGTCCGTTTCCTGCCCGAGCCCGATCTCCACGCCTTCGCCGTCGAACTGGTCGACACCATGCGCGCCGCCGACTCGCTCGGCAACAGCGCGTCCGTCGCCCAGTTGCTCATCGCCTGGCAGCACACCGCCGAGGTCTACTCCGACCCCGAACTGCTGGCCGCGCTGACCCAGGATCACGGCGAAGACTACGGCCCGGTACCGGACCCGCGGGGCGCCGCATGAGCGCAGGTCGCGGCGACCGCGCCGCGCCCCCGGCACCCGACGGCCACTGGGAGGTCCGCTTCGCCGACGCGGCCTCGGCCAAGGGCTGGGGGAGCCTCGCCCAACAGGCCCGCGAGAACACCTACCGCGCCTGGATCACCCTGCGCACCGCGCCCAGACCGGCCACTGAGACACCCCGGCACCACCGCCTCAAGGGCGGTCTGACGCACGGAACCCACCGCGGGCAGACCTGCGAGCAATGGCAGATCGAAGTGACCGGCGGCGGCCGCATCTGGTACCTCCTGGACACAGCCCGCGACACCTGCTGGATCACCTTCGCGGGCACCGGGCACCCGCGAGCCACCGACCGACGCTGAGCCAACACAGCCTGGTGGGCGGCGGAACGGGACGGCGCGAATCGACCGCCCCGTTCCGCCCTTGGTCGTTCGGTCGTTCAACGTGGCCGGTGCAGGGAGCCGGTGACACATTGTTGATCTTTCTCACCACCGGAAAGCGCCGCTCCGCAGGGGCATCCCGCGCCTGAGCCATGGGTCTCGGTGAGGCTGGATCTCCAGGCACGGGACGCGCAGTCCGTGCACGTGGACAAGCTGAACCAACGTCAGGGACCATCGGAAGACATCCCGGGGTTCGCGCCCAGATGATTGGCGGCACCTGTCGCGCTTCCGCGATGGGCTCTGCGGCCGGCCGTATGACCCTCACAGCACGTCTCAACCGTCGGACTCTGTCTCACGCGGCACCAGATACCGTTTGCTGCGGAGCGTCGAACGACTGGAAATCGGCGGACTGTGGTGTTTGCGGTCAGCTCCGAACTTGAGCCGAGCCGCCGCTCCCTGGGCCCCTACGGTGCGCTGAAGGTCCGGCGGATGCCCTGTCCGCTTGGCGCGGCGGAGCACCTCGCGGCGGAAAGCGACCGGGATGGGGAAAACGACGAAGATCCCGAGCGATCATGAAGATCGGTCGGGATCTCGTCAACCGCTCCCGAGCGAACTCAAGAACAGTCGTGCGGTGGACCTGTGGGGATTTGAACCCCAGACCCCCTCGATGCGAACGAGGTGCGCTACCAGACTGCGCCACAGGCCCTTGCAACGAGAGAAACCTTAGCATCCCGATCGGGGTGCTCGGAAATCCGTTGCGGGTGGGGGGTCACCTGCGGTTTCGAAAGGTCATTCGTTGGCGGCGCGGGGGCGGTCGCCGTCCTCGTACTGGTCGAACAGCGGGGTACGGCCGCGCTCGCGCGCCCGGCGGGCCGAGGCTGCCGTGGAGGTCCCCCCGCGTGAACGCCTTCGAGCGTGGGGGACGGCGTCGGTGCGGCCGTCGCCGTCCCGGTGGTCGTCGTGGTCGTTCTCCGCGCCCGCGTCGTGGGGTTCGGCGTCGTCGGACGCGGCGGCCTCCTCCGGGCCCGGGGCCATGGAGCTCGAGCGGGCCGAACTCCAGGTGTCCGGAGCGCCGAGGTCCACGTCGCTGGTGGCGCGCGGGGCGACCGGGGCGGTCACGTACGTGGGCAGCGGGACCGGGACCGGGTCCCAGCTGTCGCCGCCCTGGCCGGGGCGCCGCTGACGCTCGCGCTGCTGGTCGACCCACTCGGCGTGGTCGGTCTGCTCCACGAGCGCCCGCCGGTCGGCGGCGAGCGCCAGGAGGCCGGGGTCGGTCTCCTGCTCCGGTCCGGCGGCCGGCTCGAAGCCCTGTCCGGGTCCCTCCGGTTCGTCGGTGTCCACGTCGTCGACGCCCGCGCGGCGGCGCGGCTGGCGCTCACGCAGCCGCTGCGCCGCGACCTCCGCCTGGCGGCGGTCCATCTGGTACGCGAACCGGCGGTGCTCCTGGGTGCGCAGGTACGCGATGTAGACGCTCAGCAGGACGGCCGGCACTCCGGGCGCCCACAGGAACGCGAGGCCGCCGATCGCCGCGACGACCGCGCCGAGCGTGAAGGCGACGAAGAGCAGGGTGGTGGTGCGCCGACGGCGCGCGAGCACCTTCGAGCGCCGGGCGCGCGCCGCGGAGGCCTGCGCCGCCCGGGACTGCTGGGCGGTGGGCCGGGGCGGTCCGGCGGGCTGCGCCCGTCGGGGGTCCCGTTCGCGGCGGGCGGACGGGACGCGCTCGCGCGCGGAGCCGGATTCGGTGCCGGGGCCGGACTCCGGGTCGGGGCCGGATTCGGGGCCGCGCCGGTCCGGCCGCTGGGGGTCCGGCCGCTGGGCGGGCTGCTCCCGTACGGGTGCCTGTACCTGCGGACGGGTCTGGGACACGGCGAAGGCCCGGACGTCCACCGAATCGGTGACCGCGTCCGGGTCGTGGGCGCTCTGCTCCTCCTCGTCGGCGGAGCGCGCCCGCAGGTCCTTGGCGTACCGGCGCTCCATTCCCGCCCGTCCGGACAACAATCGGATGGCGGTGCTGAAGCGTTCCGTCGGACGGGCTTCGTTCAGCTCGTCCTGCCTACGGAGCCACATCGGCACCAAGTAGGCGGCCCAGGCCCCGACAATGACTGCGTAGATGAGGCCGCTGCTGCTCACGCCTCACACGGTAGAGGGGTTTAGGTGAGGCCATCCGCCAATTGAGCCGGTGTGTCGCACGATCCGGCTGATATCTCGAACTTTTTTTGGATCGATGTGATCAGCAGACCACTCGAGACGCGAAATTCCCTGCCTTCACAGGCTTCGGGCGGTCATCAGGCGATCAAATTCGAACATTTATTCAATTACCGGGGCCGTGCGGGATTCCGGGATTACGCCGCTCGCCCTCCGGCCGCTCACGCCGGGAGCGTTCCCGCTGCCAGCGGCCGAGCAACCCCTCGGGCACCTCCTCGGCCGTGAGCGCGAAGACGAGATGGTCGCGCCAGGCTCCGTCGATGTGCAGATAACGCGGGCGCATCCCCTCCGCGCGGAATCCGAGTTTCTCCACGACCCGCCGACTGGGCCCGTTCTCGGGGCGAATGCACACCTCCACGCGGTGCAGCCCGACCTTACGAAAACAGTGGTCCACGGCCATCGCCACGGCTGTCGGCATCACTCCGCGGCCGGCCACCGCCTCGTCCACCCAGTAACCGACGTGACCCGAGCACATCGACCCCCAGGTGATCCCGGCGACCGTCAGCTGGCCGACCAGACGCCCCTGGTACTCGATGACGAACGGCAGCATCCGGCCCGCGTGCGCCTCGGCCCTCAGATGACGGACCATCTGTCGGTAGGTCGGCCGGTGCACGACCGGACCGGCGGGGGTGGGCGGCGGGATGGTCGCCTCCCAGGGTCGCAGCCAGTCACGGTTGCGGCGGTTGACCTCGCGCCAGGCCCGCTGGTCGCGCATCTTTATGGGCCGGAGGACGACGTCGCCGACCGCCAGCTCCACGGGCCAGGCCGAGCCGTTCAGCTCGCACCCCCGCCGGCCCCCGGCCCGGGGTGGTCACCACCGCGCAGCTGGTCGACCGCGTGCCTCAGCAGCGGTTCCAGGACGGCCAGACCGTCCTTCACCCCGCCCCTGGACCCCGGGAGGTTGACGATCAGGGTCCCGCCGCCCGCGACTCCCGCGATGCCCCGGGAGAGGGCGGCCGTCGGCACCTTGTCCCGGCCGTACGCCCGGATGGCCTCCGCGATGCCGGGCACCTCGTGGCCGATCACCGCGCGGGTCGCCTCGGGGGTGCGGTCGGTGGGCGAGATGCCGGTGCCGCCGGTGGTCACGATGACGTCGTACCCGGCCTCCGTACCCGCGCGCAGCGCGGCCTCCACCGGGTCCCCGTCCGGGACCACCTCGGGGCCGTCGACGGCGAAGCCGAAGCGCCGCAGGCTCTCGGCGATCAGCGGGCCGCCCGTGTCCTGGTAGACGCCGGCGGCGGCCCGGTTGGAAGCGGTGACCACCAAGGCGCTGTACGGCGCGAGCGGTGTGTCGCCCGCGGATGCGTCGAGTGTCATGCCCTGCTCCAGTCGCCCGACTTGCCGCCCGTCTTCTCCTCGACCCGCACGTCCGTGACGACCGCCTTCTTGTCGACCGCCTTCACCATGTCGATCACGGTGAGCGCGGCGACCGAGACCGCGGTGAGCGCCTCCATCTCGACGCCCGTACGGTCCGTCGTCCGCACGGTGGCCGTGATCTCCACGGCGTCGTCCGCGACCGACAGGTCCAGTGTCACACCGGAGAGGGCGAGAGGGTGGCACAGCGGGATCAGGTCGGGGGTGCGTTTGGCGCCCATGATGCCCGCGATCCGCGCGGTGGCCAGGGCGTCCCCCTTGGGCACCCCCTCGCCGCGCAGCAGTTCGACCACACGGGGCGAGACCAGGACGCGGCCGGTGGCGCGGGCGGTGCGCGCGGTCACGTCCTTGCCGGAGACGTCGACCATGCGGGCGGCGCCCGCCTCGTCGAGATGCGTCAGGTGGTCCTGCGTACGGTCCCGCGTACGGCCCTGGGTTCCGTCCTGCGTACGGCCCTGGGTTTCGTCCTGCGTACGGTCGTCCTGCGCTGGAGGTCCGGGGGTGTCCCCCCGGGAAGGCACGGTCATGAGTGTGGCGCTCCCGGTCCGGGCCCGCCGCGGTGCGGCGCACGGGCCTGCTGTGCGCGACACGGTACCGCCAACCCGCGCGGGTCAGCCGAGCAGGATCACCTCGACGTCGCTGCCGGGGGCGACGGACTCGACGTCCTCGGGGACGACGATCAACGCGTTCGCCTGGGCGAGGGCGGCCACCAGGTGGGATCCGGCGCCGCCGACCGGGGTCACCTCGCCGTCGGCGTACCGGCCGCGCAGGAACTGGCGGCGGCCCTTCGGCGAGCTCAGCGCCCCGCCCGCGGTGAGGGTGGCGCGGGTTCTCGGCCGGTGGACGTCCGTGAGGCCCATCAGGGTGCGGATGGCGGGGCGGGCGAACAGCTCGAAGGAGACGTACGAGGAGACCGGGTTGCCGGGGAGGGCCAGCAGCGGGGTGTGGTCGGGGCCGATGGAGCCGAAGCCCTGCGGTTTGCCGGGCTGCATGGCGAGCTTGCGGAAGTCGATGCCGCTGCCCGGCTCGTCCTCGTCGCCGACGGACGACAGCGCCTCCCTGACGACGTCGTACGCCCCGACGCTGACGCCGCCGGTGGTGACCATCAGGTCGGCGCGCACCAGCTGGTCCTCGATGGTGTCGCGCAGGGTGTCGGCGTCGTCGGCGACGGCGCCCACGCGGTAGGCGATGGCGCCGGCGTCGCGGGCGCAGGCGGTGAGGGAGAAGCTGTTGGAGTCGTAGATCTGACCGGCGCTCAGCTCCTCGTCGGGCTGGACGAGTTCGCTGCCGGTGGAGAGCACGACCACGCGCGGGCGCGGGCGCACCCGTACGGAGCCGCGGCCGATCGCGGCCAGGAGGGAGATCTGGGGCGGGCCGAGGACCGTGCCGGCCTCCAGTGCGCGGTCGCCGGCCCGTACGTCGCTGCCCTGGGCGCGCACGTGTGCGCGTGCCTCGGCCGGGCGGTACACGAGCACCTGCCCGGTGGCGCCCTCTGGGGCCAGGCTGCGGGCCCGCATCCCGGTGACCGGGCCCTCGCCGAGCCCGCCGTCGGTCCACTCGACGGGGACGACGGTCTCGGCGCCGGGCGGGAGCGGGGCGCCGGTCATGATGCGTACGGCCTGGCCGGGGCCGACCTGGAGCAGGCCGGCCTGGCCGGCCGCGACGTCACCGACGACCTCGAGGGCCGCCGGGTACTGCTCGCTCGCGCCCGCGACATCCGCGACCCGTACCGCGTACCCGTCCATGGAGCTGTTGTCGAACGGCGGCAGTGACACCGGCACCGTGACGTCCTCGACCAGGACGCAGCCCTGGGCGTCGAGGAGCTGCAGCTCGATGGGTTCCAGGGGGCGGACGGTGGCGAGGATGTCGTCCAGGTGCTCGTCCACCGACCAGAGGTGGTCCGGGCCTGCGGTGCGGGGCGCGGCGGTGCTCAAGGCTGCTGCATCTCCTCGGTGACGTAACGGCGGAGCCAGGTCCGGAAGTCCGGGCCCAGGTCCTCACGTTCGCACGCGAG
Source organism: Streptomyces hirsutus (assembly GCF_001418415.1). Classification (GTDB taxonomy): domain Bacteria; phylum Actinomycetota; class Actinomycetes; order Streptomycetales; family Streptomycetaceae; genus Streptomyces; species Streptomyces hirsutus. The sequence goes on along the minus strand of NZ_LIQT01000270.1, from coordinate 6,293 downwards.
TCGGACAATGGCACGCAGGTAGTCGCCTCGGTCGCCGGTGTCATAGCGGCGGCCCTTGAAGACCACGCCGTGCACCGGGCCGCCGATCTTCTCGTCGGCCGCGAGCTGCTGGAGGGCGTCGGTGAGCTGGATCTCGCCGCCGCGGCCCGGCTCGGTCTTGCGCAGTATGCCGAAGACGGCCGGGTCGAGGACGTAGCGGCCGATGATGGCGTAGTTGGAGGGGGCGTCTGCGGGGTCGGGCTTCTCGACGAGGCCGCTGACCCGGACGACGTCGGAGTCCGTGGTGGTCTCGACGGCGGCGGACCCGTAGAGGTGGATCTGCTCCGGGGCGACCTCCATGAGCGCGACGACGCTGCCGCCGTGCTGCTCCTGGACCTCGATCATGCGCTGGAGCAGGGGGTCGCGGGGGTCGATCAGGTCGTCACCGAGAAGGACGGCGAAGGGCTCGTCGCCGACGTGCGGGGCGGCGCACAGGACGGCGTGTCCGAGGCCCTTGGGGTCGCCCTGACGGACGTAGTGCATCGTCGCGAGGTCGCTGGATTCCTGGACCTTGGCGAGGCGGGCGGCGTCGCCCTTCCGGTTGAGGGCGGATTCAAGTTCGTAATTGCGGTCGAAATGGTCCTCCAGGGGGCGTTTGTTGCGGCCCGTCACCATGAGAACGTCGTCGAGACCTGCGGCGGCGGCCTCTTCGACCACGTACTGGATCGCCGGCTTGTCGACGACCGGCAGCATCTCTTTGGGAGTGGCCTTGGTGGCCGGCAGGAACCGGGTACCGAGGCCCGCTGCGGGGATGACAGCCTTGCTGATCCGAGGGTGCGACTGAATCATGCCCGCCACCATATCCGCTGCCTTCGCAGGGAATCTGGGGTTCCGCACACTTAACGCTCATATGAGCATATTAGAACGGTACGGGGACAGAGTTGAGACAGAACGAACGTGCGGACGATCATGCCAAGCGCGCATTGCGACGGGAAATCCTCCTGGCAAGGGGCAGGTTGACGGCGGACGACGTACGGGAGTCCGCGACCGCGCTGGCCGATCGTGCGCTCGGGCTGCCCGAACTGGCGCACGCGCGCACGGTGGCCGCGTACGTCTCCGTGGGGAGTGAACCCGGCACGCCCGCGCTCCTCGACGCTCTGCGCGCCCGGGGCGTACGCGTGCTGCTGCCGGCTCTGCTCCCCGACAACGACCTGGACTGGGGCCTGTACACCGGCGAGGAGTCCCTCGCACGCGTGCGGCACGGCGGCGGGCGGATGACGCTGTTCGAGCCGTCCGGGGAACGCCTCGGGCCGGACGCCGTGACCGGGGCGGACGTGGTGCTGCTGCCGGGCCTGGCCGTCGACGCGCGCGGGATGCGGCTGGGGCGCGGTGGGGGCTCGTACGACCGGGTGCTGGACCGGCTGGGACGCGCGGGCGCGCACCCGGCACTGGTAGTGCTGCTGTACGACACGGAGGTCCTCGACCGGGTTCCCGAGGAGCCCCACGACCGTCCGGTGCACGCGGTGGTGACGCCTTCGGGGGTACAGCGGTTCGACTGATCCGGCTTACGGGAAGCGGCCTCCACGCGTGTGCGTGGAGGCCGCTTTCCCTCTTTCGTGTCTTCCGTGTCTTCCGTGTCGGATGAGCGGCTCGCTCAGCGCCCGCTCACGGCTTGAGCAGCAGAGTGTCCTCGGTGCTCTTCTCGACCGCCTTCTCCGAGTGGGCCCATTCGAGCAGTTCGCCGTCGGCCCACTTGTCCGTCTGGTCGACGTAGTGGGCGTTGTAGGCGTGGCCGGAGGCGCCGGTGAGGTTGATCCACCGCGACTTGTCGAGATCGCCCAGGTTGACCACCATGCGCATCGACGGCACCCACACCACGCCGTAGCCGCCGGCGGCGTTCCAGCCGGTCGCGTTGACCGTGGCCTCGCCGCCGCCGAGCTTCCAGGGCCCGCGGTTGAGGGCGTACTGCACGAAACCGGGGCCGTCGGTGCCCAGGGTCTGGTTCTTCAGGAACAGGCGGTGCAGCCGGCCCCAGCTCCAGGTGTCGATGTCCTTGCCGAGCTTGGCGGTGAGCTCCCACCGCGCGTCGACCATGGCGCGCCGGAACAGCTCGTCACGGTTCTCCGCGGCTTCGCGGGTGCCGGACTCCGGGGTCGTCCACCAGCCGCTGTCCTCGTCCTCCATCAGCGTGCGGACCACCTCGAACCAGCGGTCGCCGCCGTCGGGCTGGGCCTGGTCCGCCTCGCGCAGACCGCACTCGCGGACCTTGACGCGCTCCTCGGCGGGGCCGACCGGGTCGACCGGGTCGACCCACAGGCACTGGCCCTTGACCCGTACTTCCTTGGGCAGCTTGTGGCCGAAGGCGAGCTTGAGGGTGTTGCGCCAGACGGAGTTGAAGTAGGCGGCCGCCGCCGAGTCGGCGTCCTGGGTGTAGTCCCAGCCCTCCAGCAGCTTCTGCGCCTCGCGTACGGCCGGGTCCTTGACGTCGATCTTGAGCAGTTCGGGTACGAGCAGCTTGGCTATGGCGCTGCTGTTGTCGAGCTGCATCTGCCGCATGTCGTCGGTGGAGATCTTGCCGCCGTCCTTGATCTTCGACTGGATCAGATCGTTGATCCGCTGGCTGCGGGCGCCGTAGCCCCAGTCGGTGGTCAGGGTGTACGGGTACGCGTCGGGGTCGACCACGGCCTGGTTGGCGGTGACGATGTAGCCGCGGTCGGGATCGAACTCGTAGGGCAGTTCGTCCTGCTCGATCCAGCCGGTCCACCCGTACTTGGGGTTCCAGCCGGGCGCCGGGATGGAACCGTCGTGGCCCTTCGCGCGGGTGGGGATCCTGCCGGGCAGCGTGTAGCCGATGTGACCCTCGGTGTCCGCGTAGACGAGGTTCTGCGAGGGCACTTCGAACAGGGCGGCCGCCTCGCGGAAGCCGTCCCAGTCCTTCGCGCGGTTGATCGCGAAGACGGAGTCCATGGTGCGGCCGGCGTCCAGCGCGGTCCAGCGCAGGGAGACGCCGTAGCCGTCGCCCCGGTCGGGTGCGGCGGAGTCGACGGTGGCCTTCTTGCCGGTCCGCACCAGGTCCTTGGACCGGTCGGAGAGCAGCGGGCCGTTGTCGGTCTCCCGGACGACGATCTTCCGTGCCTCGCCGCCGGCGACCTTGATGGTCTCCTCGCGGGACGTGAACGGCACCACCTTGTCGCCGTACTGGTAGCCCTCGCCGGTGATCTTCTCCAGGTAGAGGTCGGTGACGTCGACCCCGGAGTTGGTCAGGCCCCAGGCGATGTCCGCGTTGTGGCCGATTATCACGCCGGGCAGGCCCGCGAAGGTGTAGCCGGAGACGTCGTACTGGCACGCGGCGGAGACGCTGCGGCAGTGCAGGCCCATCTGGTACCAGACGGACGGCAACGCGGGCGACAGGTGCGGGTCGTTGGCCAGCAGCGGCTCACCGGTGATGGTGTGCTCCCCGGAGACGACCCAGGAGTTGGAGCCGATGCCGTCGCCGTTGACGCCGACGGCGGTCGGCAGGTCCTGCAGGACCTGCTGGAGACCCGCCAGCTGGCCCTCCAGGCCGCTCCCGGTGCCCGCGGTGCCGTCCGTGCTGCCCGCGGTCCCGTCCGCGGCGCCCGCTCCGGACGCGCCCTCCACGCCGGTGCCGGGGTCCACCGTGCCCGTACCGGTGCCCGGGTCGATGCCCGTGCCCGGGTCGGTGCCGGTGCCGTCACCCGTACCGCCGCCGCTCTCGCCGCCGCCCGGCTCGTAGGTGCCGGTGAGCTCGTTGTACTGGCCCTCCTGCACCACCGGCTTGTTCCGGCTGTACGGGTACGCCGGGTACAGGTCGGCGATCTGCTCCGGGCCGAGGCGGCTGGTCAGCAGGGCGCGGTCGATCTCGTCCTGCATGTTGCCGCGCAGGTCCCAGGCCATCGCCTTCAGCCAGGCCAGGGAGTCCACCGGGGTCCACGCGCCGGGCTTGTAGTCGTTGGTGAAGCCCAGTGCCGCGTACTCCAGTGAGATGTCGGCGCCGTCCTTGCCCTCCAAGTAGGCGTTGACGCCCTTGGCGTAGGCGTCGAGGTACTTCTTCGTCGCCGGGGAGAGCTTCTTCTCGTACTCCTCCTTGGCGACCCGGGCCCAGCCCAGGGTGCGCAGGAACTCGTCGGTCTCGACCTGGCTCTCGCCGAACATCTCCGACAGGCGCCCGGAGGTCATGTGCCGGCGGACGTCCATCTCGTAGAACCGGTCCTGCGCCTGGACGTAGCCCTGCGCCATGAACAGGTCCTCGTCGGAGGAGGCGTAGATCTGCGGGATTCCGTAGCCGTCACGCTTGACGTCGACGGTGCCCGACAGGCCTTCGAGGGTGATCGAGCCCTTGGTCTGCGGGAAGGAGGCACGCACGGTGCTGACCGACCAGTACGCCCCGTAGACGACACCACCGATCAGTGCCAGCACCAGGACGAACACGACCAGACGGGCTTTGCGCCCCTTCTTCCTGCCGGACTTGCCGGGCTGCTGACCCGTGGAGGCGGTGGTATTGGGGGGCATCGCTGTCCTTGCTGTCCTTACGCGAGCGGCAGGGCGGGCTGTGCTTTTAACTGAGCGCTGGAGCAACGATAGGCGCAGGGGCCTCCGTCACTTGACGCGGAGTCGGGTACCAGCACGGACGGACGTTCGATGATGCCAGGGGCAGGCGTCAAGAAAGCGTCAAGAGTTAGGTAAGGTAACGAAGCAGTTCGTCGTGAACGCGCCGGTCACCCGGGCCCCGGACAGGAGCTCGGGCGCACCGCGCGGGTGCCAGTGAAGGGAACGCCCACGACTGTCCACCACCTCAACCAGCTCCTGCTCGTCTGCTCGCTGGTCCTGCTCGTCGCCGTCGCGGCGGTCCGGATCTCCTCGCGCAGCGGGCTCCCCAGCCTGCTCGTCTACCTGGGCATCGGCGTCGCCATGGGCCAGGACGGCCTCGGCGACATCCACTTCGACAACGCCGAGCTGACACAGGTCATCGGATACGCGGCCCTGGTCGTGATCCTGGCCGAGGGCGGCCTGGGCACCAAGTGGACGGAGATCAAACCCGTCCTGCCCGCCTCCGCCGCCCTCGCGACCGTCGGTGTCGCGGCGAGCGTCGGTGTCACCGCGACGGCCGCGCACTTCCTGATCGGGCTGGAGTGGCAGCAGGCGCTCATCATCGGCGCGGTGGTGTCCTCGACCGACGCGGCGGCCGTCTTCTCCGTACTGCGGCGCATTCCGCTCCCCTCGCGGGTGACGGGCACGCTGGAGGCCGAGTCCGGCTTCAACGACGCCCCCGTGGTCATCCTGGTGCTCGCCTTCTCCACGGCCGGCCCGATGGAGCACTGGTACGTCCTGCTCGGCGAGATCACCCTGGAACTGGCCATCGGCGCCGCCATCGGACTCACGGTGGGCTGGCTGGGCTCCCTGGGACTCAGACACGTGGCACTGCCGGCCTCCGGCCTCTATCCGATCGCCGTCATGGCCATCGCCGTCACCGCGTACGCGGCGGGCGCCATGGCCCACGGCAGCGGCTTCCTGGCCGTCTATCTCGCCTCGATGGTGCTGGGCAACGCCAAGCTGCCGCACTGGCCCGCCACGCGCGGATTCGCCGAGGGACTCGGCTGGCTCGCGCAGATCGGCATGTTCGTCCTGCTCGGCCTGCTGGTCTCCCCGCACGAACTGGGCGACGACATCGTGCCCGCACTGATCATCGGGCTGGTGCTGACCGTGGTGGCCCGCCCGCTGAGCGTCGTGCTGAGCCTGGCGCCGTTCCGGGTGCCCTGGCAGGAACAGGCGCTGATGTCGTGGGCGGGGCTGCGCGGCGCCGTACCCATCATCCTGGCGACGATTCCGATGGTGGAGGGCGTCACCGGCAGCCGGTCGATCTTCAACGTCGTCTTCATCCTGGTCGTCGTCTACACCCTCGTCCAAGGGCCGACGCTGCCGTGGCTGGCCCACAAACTGCGGCTCGGCGAGGACGCGGAGGCGGCCGACCTGGGCATCGAGTCGGCGCCCCTGGAGCGGCTGCGCGGACACCTGCTGTCGGTCGGCATCCCGGAGGGGTCGCGGATGCACGGCGTGGAGGTCGGCGAACTGCGGCTGCCGAAGGGGGCGGCCGTCACGCTCGTCGTGCGCGGGGGCACCTCGTTCGTTCCGGGACCGACGACGATGCTGCGGCGCGGGGACGAACTCCTCGTCGTCGCCACCGACCCGGTCCGGGACGCCGCCGAACGCCGCCTCCGCGCGGTGGGCCGCGGCGGCAAACTGGCCGGCTGGCTGGGAACGGACGGGGCGCGGCCCGGGGAGGGCCGGGCCCCGTC
>NZ_LIQT01000027.1 GCF_001418415.1 Streptomyces hirsutus | reverse complement strand
CGGGTGGCCGGTGCCGCGGGTGAGCTGGTGACCACGCTCGCCGACCTGGACCGCTTCTACGCGGGACTGCTCGGCGGTGAACTGCTGCCCCCGCGCCGGCTGCGCGAGATGCTCGACACCCGTGCCACACACGGCTCGTACGGCATGGGCCTGGTCCCCGTGAAACTTCCGTGCGGCACCACGGTGTGGGGGCACAACGGACGCATTTCCGGTAGCTACGTGCGCAGCGCAGCCACCGTCGACGGCCGGCATGTCCTCACCTTCCGGGTGAACACGGACGCGATAGCGGACCCCGGTCTCGAACCCGCGGTACTCGCGGCCGAGTTCTGCCCTCGCACCCCGTAGAACGGCCGGGCCCCGAACGGAGATCCCGGTTCACGACACTCGTTCGAGTGAACGTGAACGCGGATTCCCCGGGGCAGGCCCGACCAGCCCGGCCTGCCCCGGCGCCCGCCGGACCACCCCGGCACCCCGGTACGCTCCGGACCGACCCGAGCAGCTCCGAACCGGCCCGAACCGCTTTGGATTCCCTCTGCGCCGATACGTCGGCGGCACCGCCCTACATCGGAATGATGTCCGGAGCCCCCAGCCGGGCCGCGTCCGCCGTCAGGTCGTCCGGCTGCCGCTGCGACTCCCGTTCGGCCTCCACCCGCTTCTCGTAGTGCTGCACCTCGCGTTCGATCCGGTCCTTGTCCCAGCCCAGCACCGGCGCCATCAGCTCGGCGGCCTCCCGGGCGCTGCGCGTCCCCCGGTCGAACGTCTCGATCGAGATGCGGGTGCGCCGGGTCAGCACGTCGTCCAGATGCCGCGCTCCCTCGTGCGAGGCGGCATAGGTGATCTCGGCGCGCAGGTAGTCGTCGGCCGCCTGCAGCGGTTGGCCCAGCGAGGGGTCTTCGGCGACGAGTTCCAGGACCTCTTCGGCCAGCGACCCGTAGCGGTTCAGCAGGTGCTCGACCCGCACCACGTGCAGTCCGGTGCGTGCGGCGATCCGCGCCCGCGCATTCCACAGCGCCCGGTACCCTTCGGCCCCGACCAGCGGCGTGTCCTCGGTGACGCAGGCGGCGACCCGTACGTCGAGCCCGTGCACGGCCTCGTCCACCGCGTCCTTGGCCATCACGCGGTACGTCGTGTACTTGCCGCCCGCGACCACCACGAGTCCGGGTACCGGATGCGCCACGGTGTGCTCCCGCGACAGCTTGCTGGTCGCGTCGGACTCACCGGCGAGCAGCGGCCGCAGGCCGGCGAACACGCCCTGGACGTCGTCCCTCGTGAGCGGGACCGCGAGCACCGAGTTCACGTGCTCGAGCAGATAGTCGATGTCCGCGCTGGACGCGGCCGGGTGCGCCTTGTCGAGGTCCCAGTCGGTGTCCGTGGTCCCGACGATCCAGTGCCGGCCCCACGGGATGACGAACAGGACGGACTTCTCCGTGCGCAGGATGAGCCCGGTGGTGGAGTGGATGCGGTCCTTGGGGACGACCAGGTGGATGCCCTTGGAGGCCCGTACGTGGAACCGGCCCCGCTCGCCCACCATCGCCTGGGTGTCGTCGGTCCACACCCCGGTGGCGTTGACGATCTGTTTGGCGCGGACTTCGTACTCCCCGCCGCCCTCGACGTCCTGTACCCGGGCGCCGACGACCCGTTCGCCCTCGCGCAGGAATCCGGTCACCCGCGCACGGTTGGCGACCTTCGCGCCGTATGCCGCGGCGGTGCGCACCAGCGTCGCCACGAACCGCGCGTCGTCCATTTGGGCGTCGTAGTACTGCAACGCCCCGACCAGGGCGCCCTTCTTCAGGCACGGTGCCACGCGCAGCGCGTGACGGCGGCTCAGGTGCCGGTGCACGGGCAGTCCCCGTCCGTGTCCGGGAGCCATCGACATGGCGTCGTAGAGTGCGACGCCCGCGCCGGCGTACAGCCGCTCCCAGCCCTTGTGCTGCAGCGGGTAGAGGAACGGCACCGGTTTCACCAGGTGCGGGGCGAGCTTCTCCAGCAGGAGACCGCGTTCCTTCAGCGCCTCCCGTACGAGGGCGAAGTCGAGCATCTCCAGGTAGCGCAGACCTCCGTGTATCAGTTTGCTGGATCGGCTGGACGTGCCCGAGGCCCAGTCACGTGCCTCGACCAGTCCTGTGGACAGGCCGCGTGTCACTGCGTCCAGCGCGGTGCCCGCGCCGACCACGCCGCTGCCCACCACCAGCACGTCCAGTTCGCGCTCCGCCATGGATGCGAGTGACTCGGCGCGCTCCGCCGGTCCCAGTGTCGCTGTCCTCACCGCTGCCTCCCGCTCATCGGTCGCATCGGCCGCACCCGTCGGGCGAAGCCCGGCCCCTCCCTCATGCCCAAATTCTCGCCGCGTTGTCCAACTTCAGCCACCACGCACCCCAGCCTGTGGACAACTCTTGCCTCGACTCGGCGAAACTCGGCCGATCAATACAGCAAATCGGTCATATTTACTCCTAGTCTGACATTGCGCTCGCTCGTTCTGTCCACAGGGCTTGCGCACCTGTCCCGCTTCGGTTACTGGGAAGGACGGCCCACGCCATGCCCGCAGATCTCGCCGTCATCGGACTCGGCCCGTACGGTCTCCCCCTGGCCCAGGCCGCCGTCGCCGCCGGCATCCCCACCATCGGCTACCGGACCGGCCCGGAGGCAGCCTCCCTCAGCCCCGCCGAGCTGCGCCGCATGGTCGCGCAGGGGTTCCGCTCGCTCACCGGCCCCGCCGAGCTCGGCCGGGTACGCACCGCGGTCATCTGCGCGCCGGCTCCGCGCGGCGCGGAAGGCGGGCTGGATCTCGGCCAGGTGGAAGCGGCAGCCCACACCCTGGCCGCGCGGCTGCGCCCGCACACCACGGTGATCCTCGAGTCCCCGGTGCCCCCCGGGACGACCGAGGAGTTCCTCCGCCCCCTGCTCGAATCCGGATCCGGCCTCCGTGCGGGCCGTGACTTCCACCTCGCCTACTCCCCCAGCCGCGTCGACCCCGGCAACCGCGACTTCACCCCCGCCAACACGCCGAAGGTCATCGGCGGGCTCACCCCGGCCTGCACCGAGTCGGCCGCCGCGTTCTACGGGAGGCTCAGCGACAAGATCGTCCGCGCGCGTGGCCCCCGGGAAGCGGAGACCGTGCAGTTGCTGGAGACCAATTTCCGCCACGTCAACACCGCCCTCGTCAACGAGATGGCCGTGCTCTGCCACGACCTGGGCGTCGACCTGTGGGACGTCATCCGCTGTGCGGAGACCAAGCCCTTCGGCTTCCACTCCTTCCGTCCCGGCCCCGGTGTCGGCGGCCACGCCGTCGCCCAGGACCTGACCGCCCACACGGGCCGCACCCTGCGGATGGCGGAACTCGCCCAGCAGGTCAACGGCCGCATGCCCCACTACGTCGTCCAGCGCGCCGCCGCGCTCCTCAACGAGCACGGCAAGTCGGCCCGCGGCGCACGCGTGCTGCTCCTCGGCGTCACCTACAAGGCCGACCTCGCCGACCAGCAGGGCAGTCCCGCGCGGGAGATCGCGATGCGGCTGATGGAGCTGGGGGCCTCCGTCAGTTACCACGACCCGCACGTTCCGTCCTGGAGCGTGCTCGACCGCCCCCTCCCCCGCGCGGACTCCTTGTACGAGGCCGCCGCCGACGCCGACCTGACGATCCTGCTCCAGCAGCACCGCACGTACGACCTCCAGGGCCTGTCCGTGAAGGCCCAGCTGCTGCTGGACACGCGCGGGGCCACACCGACGGGGGCAGCGCACCGGCTGTGAGAGGGGGCGCCCGCGGCTCACCGCGCTCCAGGGGGTGGCGGTGGGCGGCGTCCCGCGGCCGGAGACGGACGCCACCGCCCCGAATCGGCCCGTCTCCCGGCATTCAGGCCGGAGGCAACCGCGCGCCCCGCGCCGCCCCGCGCGCCCTCCACACCACCGCACCACCCTCACGGACACACGACGGGGCCCGGCCATCCACACGGATGGCCGGGCCCCGTCGTCGTCATCGCCTCAAGGGCGTCGTGCTCCGGGCGAGCGCGGCGTCACGTCATCGCCGGTGCTGCGAGTCCGCCACCGTCACCTCGACGCGCTGGAACTCCTTCAGCTCGCTGTAGCCGGTGGTGGCCATGGCGCGGCGCAGGGCACCGAAGAGGTTCATCGAGCCGTCGGGCGTGTGCGACGGGCCGGTGAGGATCTCCTCGATGGTGCCGACGGTGCCGAGGTCGACCTTCTTGCCGCGCGGCAGCTCCTCGTTCACCGCCTCCATGCCCCAGTGGTTGCCCTTGCCGGGACCGTCGGTGGCGCGCGCGAGCGGGGAGCCCATCATCACCGCGTCGGCGCCGCAGGCGATCGCCTTGGGCAGGTCGCCCGACCAGCCCACGCCGCCGTCGGCGATCACGTGCACGTACCGGCCGCCGGACTCGTCCATGTAGTCACGGCGGGCGGCGGCCACGTCCGCGACCGCGGTGGCCATGGGGACCTGGATGCCGAGCACATTGCGGGTGGTGTGCGCGGCACCGCCGCCGAAGCCCACCAGGACACCGGCCGCACCGGTACGCATCAGGTGCAGGGCCGCGGTGTAGGTGGCGCAGCCGCCGACGATCACCGGGACGTCGAGTTCGTAGATGAACTGCTTCAGGTTGAGCGGCTCGTGCGAGCCGGAGACGTGCTCCGCGGAGACGGTCGTGCCGCGGATCACGAAGATGTCCACGCCGGCGTCGACGACGGCCTTGGAGAACTGCGCGGTGCGCTGCGGGGAGAGCGCGGCCGCGGTGACCACACCCGAGTCGCGCACCTCCTTGATGCGCTGCCCGATCAGTTCCTCCTTGATGGGAGCGGCGTAGATCTCCTGGAAGCGGCGCGTGGCCGTCTCGGCGTCCAGCTCGGCGATCTCGTCGAGCAGCGGCTGCGGGTCCTCGTACCGCGTCCACAGTCCTTCGAGGTTCAGCACGCCGAGGCCGCCGAGCTCACCGATGCGGATCGCCGTGGCCGGGGAGACGACCGAGTCCATGGGGGCGGCCAGGAAGGGCAGCTCAAAGCGGTAGGCGTCGATCTGCCAGGCGATCGAGACCTCCTTCGGGTCCCGCGTACGGCGGCTGGGGACGACGGCGATGTCGTCGAAGGCGTAAGCCCTGCGGCCGCGCTTGCCTCGCCCGATCTCGATCTCAGTCACGTCTGTGGCCTTTCCCTGATGCGTTGCAGCGCTTTCCAGTATCCCCGACAGTCCCGCTTCGCCTCGCCCCGGACGGACGGCGAGGGCGGCCCGGGCCTCTCCCGGGCCGCCCTCGGACGACTGTCACCGCCCGTGCACCCCGTTGTACGGTCTGCACGCGTGTGTGCGTGGGGCACGCGCGAGGCACGTGGGCCGTCGCTGTCGGACGGCCGTCTCGCGCGGGCGCGGGCTGTCAGGCTGTCACCGCTTGTTGCTGTAGTTGGGTGCTTCCACGGTCATCTGGATGTCGTGCGGGTGGCTCTCCTTGAGTCCCGCGGAGGTGATCCGCACGAAGCGGCCGTTCGCCTGCAGGTCGGGCACGGTCTGGCCGCCGACGTAGAACATCGACTGCCGCAGGCCTCCGACCAGCTGGTGGACCACGGAGGAGAGCGGGCCGCGATAGGGCACCTGGCCCTCGATGCCCTCGGGGACGAGCTGCTCGTCGGAGGCGACGCCCTCCTGGAAGTAACGGTCCTTGGAGAACGACTTGCGGTCGCCGCGGGTCTGCATCGCGCCGAGCGACCCCATGCCGCGGTACGACTTGAACTGCTTGCCGTTGATGAACATCAGCTCGCCCGGAGACTCCTCGCAGCCCGCGAGCAGCGACCCCAGCATCACCGTGTCGGCGCCCGCGACCAGGGCCTTGGCGATGTCGCCGGAGTACTGCAGGCCGCCGTCGCCGATGACCGGGACCCCGGCTTCCTTGGCGGCGAGCGCGGCTTCGTAGATCGCGGTGACCTGCGGCACTCCCACACCGGCGACGACGCGCGTGGTGCAGATGGAGCCGGGGCCGACGCCGACCTTGATGCCGTCGCAGCCCGCGTCGACCAGTGCCTTCGCGCCGTCGCGCGTGGCGACGTTGCCGCCGATGACGTCGACACCGGTGGAGTTCGATTTGATCTTGGCGACCATGTCGCCGACGAGGCGGGAGTGACCGTGCGCGGTGTCGACGACGATGAAGTCGGCGCCCGCCTCGATCAGGGCCTGGGCCCGCTCGAAAGCGTCGCCGGCGACGCCGACCGCGGCACCGACCAGCAGCCGGCCCTCGCCGTCCTTGGCGGCGAGCGGGTACTGCTCGGCCTTGACGAAGTCCTTGACCGTGATCAGGCCCTTGAGGACACCGTGGTCGTCGACCAGCGGAAGCTTCTCGATCTTGTGGCGGCGCAGCAGCTGCATGGCGTCCGGGCCGGAGATGCCGACCTTGCCGGTTACCAGCGGCATCGGCGTCATGACCTCGCGCACCCGCTGGGAGCGGTCCGTCTCGAAGGTCATGTCACGGTTGGTGACTATGCCGAGGAGCTTCTTGTTGCCGTCGGTGACCGGGACACCGCTGATGCGGAACTTGGCGCACAGGGCGTCGGCCTCGGCGATGGTGGCGTCCGGGTGGATGGTGATCGGGTCGGTGACCATGCCGGACTCGGAGCGCTTCACCAGGTCGACCTGGTTCGCCTGGTCCTCGATGGACAGGTTGCGGTGCAGGACGCCGACGCCGCCCTGGCGGGCCATCGCGATCGCCATGCGCGATTCGGTCACCTTGTCCATGGCGGCGGACAGCAGCGGGATGTTGACCCGCACGTTCCGGGAGACGTGCGAGGCGGTGTCGATCTCGTCGGGTGCCATGTCCGACGGGCCCGGCAACAGCAGCACGTCGTCGTAGGTCAGCCCGAGTGTCGCGAATTTACCGGGCACTCCGTCGACGTTCGCAGTCATGACACCTTCCCCAAATGGCCTTGATCGGTGCGGATGTCCATGCTAACGGGAAGCAGAGGTGTCTCATTCCACCGTTCTGCAAGGCTCCGGTATTCGTATGTTCGTACGGAATCGGCCGGGCGTCCGTTCATTCCCCAAGGGGCGGCAGGGCGGCGGATGGTTTCCGCAGCGGCGGTTACTGCTCCGCCAGGGCGCGCAGCCGGCTCAGGGCGCGGTGCTGGGCGACCCGGACGGCACCGGGTGACATTCCCAACATCTGACCGGTCTCCTCCGCCGTGAGACCCACGGCGATCCGCAGCAGAAGCAGCTCGCGCTGGTTCTCGGGCAGGTTGGCCATCAGCTTCTTGGCCCATTCGGCGTCGCTGCTGAGCAGGGCGCGTTCCTCCGGACCGAGGGAGTCGTCGGGACGCTCGGGCATCTCGTCGGAGGGCACGGCCGTCAGACCGGGGTGACGCATCGCGGCGCGCTGCAGGTCGGCGACCTTGTGTGCGGCGATGGCGAAGACGAACGCCTCGAAGGGGCGGCCGGTGTCCTTGTAGCGGGGCAGCGCGAGGAGCACCGCCACGCAGACCTCCTGGGCGAGGTCCTCGACGAAGTGCCGGGCGTCGCCCGGGAGCCGGGACAGCCGGGTGCGGCAGTACCGCAGTGCCAGGGGGTGGACATGGGCGAGCAGATCATGGGTGGCCTGCTCGTCCCCGTCGACGGCGCGGTGGACGAGCGCACCGATCGCCCCTTGGGCAGTGCCCGCCTCGTCGTCGCGCATCGGTCCATGGTGCCTTGCGGGCGCCGGCTCCGCGGCACCCCGTCCGTTGTTGTGCACCGAAGCGTTATGAGCAGGTGCGCCGGAACTCATCCCCTGCGCCCTCCTCTTCCGCTCGACCGACTTGTCCCCGAGGAACTCCACACCTCAAGGATGCGTCATCCGCGGCGAAACAGGCACCGGGCACTCGGGCACCGCTTTCGACACCCGGGCGAACCGGGCATTTCGCACCCCTGTCGACGAGGTGCGCGCGGACGACCGCAGGTCCTGTCGTCCGGATCGGTCCGAGGCCGTCCAGCGGGACGGGCGCCCTGCCGGACCACGGGCCGCGTCCGGCAGGGCGACGGCAGCCCGCGTCGGAGACGTCGCCCGTCTCCGACACGATCCCGCAAGGGCGGGAGCCGGGCAGGTGCGGTCGAGGCGGGTGCGGTCCGGGCGGGTTCATCCGCGCGCCCCCACCCGCCGGCCACCGCTCGATGCCGCACACCGAAGCCGGTCCGATCCGGAGGACAGGCCCTAGCGGACCAGACCCCACCGGAATCCGAGCGCCACCGCGTGGGCCCGGTCCGACGCTCCGAGCTTCTTGAAGAGCCGCCGTGCGTGCGTCTTGACGGTGTCCTCGGAGAGGAACAGCTCGCGACCGATCTCGGCGTTGGAACGGCCGTGGCTCATGCCTTCGAGGACCTGGATCTCACGCGCGGTGAGCGTGGGCGCGGCGCCCATCTCCGCCGAGCGCAGCCGCCGCGGGGCGAGCCGCCAGGTCGGATCGGCGAGAGCCTGGGTGACCGTCGCACGCAGCTCCGCGCGGGAGGCGTCCTTGTGCAGATAGCCACGGGCGCCGGCGGCCACCGCGAGCGCCACGCCGTCGAGGTCCTCGGCCACGGTGAGCATGATGATCCGCGCACCGGGGTCTGCGGACAGCAGCCGCCGGACCGTCTCGACACCCCCCAGGCCGGGCATGCGCACGTCCATCAGAATCAGGTCCGAGCGGTCGGCTCCCCAGCGGCGGAGAACTTCCTCGCCGTTGGCAGCCGTCGTCACGCGCTCGACGCCGGGCACGGTCGCGACCGCGCGGCGAAGCGCTTCTCGGGCAAGCGGGGAGTCGTCGCAGACGAGGACGGAAGTCATGACCGCCCTCCGCAGCTGATGCGCGTCACCTTGAGCCTCCAGGCTGGTACGAAATCGTCACCCGTGCGGTCGACCGCTTCGGACACCTGCCCGAGCGCTTGTTCCTTCAACCGCCTCGCACTCTCAACGACGGTCACTCAAAAGAGTTACGGGGCCGTCTGCCGTCTTCGGCACTCTACGTGAGGGGGCGGACACGGTGCAGACACGCGCGGGAGACCCTCGAACTTTCATCACAACCCATGCCCCTTTCGGCCCCTTTTCTTCCCATTTACTGGTGTCTGCGGCTAGATTCGCAATGAGTCATATTTTCATCTCCTTGGATCGTAGTTGTACGGTCGTGGACACCGGATCCGCCCAGAACGGCTACAAGGGGTCACGTAATGGCAGATTTCTCCCGCCTTCCAGGACCGAACGCGGACCTGTGGGACTGGCAGCTCCTGGCCGCGTGCCGCGGGGTGGACAGCTCGCTCTTCTTCCACCCCGAGGGCGAGCGCGGGGCGGCACGAAGTGCTCGCGAGAACTCGGCCAAAGAGGTCTGCATGAGGTGCCCGGTACGCGCCGAGTGCGCCGCCCACGCCCTGGCCGTACGCGAGCCGTACGGCGTGTGGGGCGGACTGACCGAGGACGAGCGCGAAGAACTGATGGGCCGGGCGCGTCACCGGCTGGTGTCGGCACCTGCATCGACATCGACGACGTCGGCACCCGGTTCACCGACGGCATCGGCGGTGTCGGCGTCGGTGAACCCGGTGCCGACGTCGGTCGGCGAGCACGCCGCTTCGAACAACTGAAGGAACGTTTCTTCACCTCGGGCGCACACGTGTGCCCTTTTCTTTTCGCGGGGAGGCTCGGCCCTCCCCGTCCCGCCCGAGCAACGGCGGAGAGAAGACGGCGACCGGACCGGACACGAGAAGACGCACCACAGGACGGGAGAGGGCCGGCCTCCCCTGAGCGCCGGGTCCCGGCCGGCCCCTGCTAACGGCCGCCCGCGCGCGCCAGCTGGTCGAGTGTCGCGCCCACCGCGGGCACCTGGGCGAGGTCGGGGAGGGTCAGGGCGACGATCTCCCGCCGCACCGCGGGCTCCAGAGCGACAGTGCGCACCCCCCTGGGCCGTACGGAATCGATGGCCAGCTGGGGCAGAATGGCCACCCCGAGCCCCGCGCCGACCAGGCCGGCCACAGCGGGATAGTCGTCGGTCGCGAAGTCGATGCGGGGGGTGAAACCGGCCGTCTCGCACACCTCCACCAGCTGCCCCCGGCAGCGCGGACAGCCGGCGATCCACGGCTCCTCGGCGAGTTCCCCTATGGCCAGGGACTCCGCGTGCGCCAGCGGGTGCCGCTCGGGCAGGAGCCCCACGAGCCGGTCCGTGAGGAGCGGCCGCACGACGAGGTCGTCCCACTCCTCCGCACCCGCCGCCCCTTCGTAGCGGAAGGCGAGGGCCACATCGCAGTCGCCCTCCCGCAGCATCTCGACGGACCGGGGCGGTTCGGCCTCCTCCAGGGAGACACGGGTGCCCGGGTGGGCGTCGCGGAGCGCGGCGAGGGCTGTCGGAACGAGCGTCGAACTGCCGCTGGGGAAGGACACGAGCCGTACCCGCCCCGCCCGCAGCCCGGCGATCGCGGCGACCTCCTCCTCGGCGGCTGTCAGTCCGGCGAGGATGCCGGCGGCATGGCGCACCAACGCGTCCCCGGCCTGCGTCATGCGCATCTCTCGTCCGGTGCGGACGAGCAGGGGCGTGCCGACGGACGCCTCCAGCGCCTTCATCTGCTGACTGACGGCGGGCTGGGTGCAGCCCAGTTCCCTGGCCGCCGCGGAGAACGAACCGGTGGTGGCCACGGCGCGCAGTACTCGGAGATGACGGGCCTCGATCACGCCCCAAGGATAAGCCGCCCTTTGATGCTGCACTGAATATCGCTTCGACGCTTTGATTCTGCATCGCTTACGGTGCGCCTCATGAAGCTTCTGTCTGTGAACCTGGGTCGCCCCAAAGCCGTGCCGTACACGGACCAGCCCGAGGGCCTGACCGGCATCGACAAGCAGCCGGTGGACGGGGCGGTGCGGGTGGCGGCGCCGGGGCCGAAGGGGTTCGGCGCGAGTGGACTGGCCGGGGACGCGGTGTGCGAGACGCGGCACCACGGGGGAAACGACCAGGCGGTGTACGCGATGGCCCGCGAGGACCTCGACGAGTGGGAAGGCGTGCTGGGGCGCACGCTGCCGAACGGCTCGTTCGGGGAGAACCTCACCACGGAGGGGATCGATCTGTCCGGTGCCCGGATCGGTGAACGGTGGGCCATCGGATCCGAGGTGGTGCTGGAGGTCACCTCCGGTCGCATTCCTTGCCGCACCTTCCAGGGCCATCTGGGTGAGAAGGGCTGGGTGAAGCGGTTCACGCAGCGGGGTGCGCCGGGCGCGTATCTGCGGGTGGTCCGGCCCGGTGAGATCCGGGCGGGCGACGCGATACGGATCGTGCACCGGCCGGATCACGAGGTGACGGTCGCTCTGCAGTTCCGGGCGGTGACGACCGAGCAGACTCTGCTGCCACTGCTGCTGGCGGCGGGCGACGCTCTCCACCCGGAGGCACTGGCGAGGGCACGGAAGTACAAGGAGAAGTACGAGGAGAACCTCGGAGCGAAGTCCGCCACGGTCCAGGGCTCCTGACCGGCGGTCACCGCTCACCGGCCATGGACTGCCGGGCCGTCCCTGAGCTCAGAGCACCGAGCACCTGCTCCTGTCCGTCCGGCCGGACAGGACGGCGGAAGACGGACGGCGGAAGGCTGCTGAGCCCCCTTCCTCGGGGTAAATCCCTGATCCTGTACGAGGGTTGGGTCAGGGATGGCTCCGGGGAGGTCCCGATGTCCGGCGGGCCGTGATCCAGGACGCTCGAAGCATGTCTCGTCACATGTCCAAGAGCGCGGCGCCGGACGGGGGAAGCCCGCCCGGCGCCCCCCGCCGCGCATTCCGCTGGAAGCGCCTTGTCGCCGTACTCGGCTCACTGGTCACCGTGTTCGCCGTGGCCGTCGGCGGCCTGTTCGCCTGGCTGTGGACCGGCGCCGAGGTCAGCACGGTGGGCAGGACGCCGTTCGACAACGCCCTGGCGATACCGCCGTTGGCCGATTCGACCGTGGAGAAGGACGGCACACGGGTCTTCGACCTGCGCATGCAGGCGGGTGAGACGGAGTTCCGCGACGGGAAGAGGACCGCGACCTGGGGGTTCAACGGCTCCTACCTCGGCCCGACGCTACGGGCGGAGCGTGGCGAGAAGGTGCGGGTGCGGGTCAGTAACCGTCTGGACGAGGCGTCCTCCGTGCACTGGCACGGAATGCATCTGCCGGCGCGCATGGACGGCGGACCGCACCAGATGATCGCTCCGGGTGCCACCTGGACACCACACTGGACCGTGGACCAGCCGGCGGCGACGCTCTGGTACCACCCTCACCCGCACGGCAGGACCGAGGAGCACGTCCGGCGTGGTCTGGCCGGCCTGTTCCTCCTCGGCGACGAGAAGTCCGCTCGCCTGCCCCTGCCGAAGCGGTACGGCGTCGACGATCTGCCGGTCGTCGTGCAGGACGTCCGCTTCGACGGCGGTCAGCTGGCCGGGGACCGCGGGATGCTGCAGAACGCGGGCTTCCTGGGCGACCGGACCATGGTCAACGGCACGCTGGACCCCTATCGGGAGGTGCGCGACGAGCTGATACGACTGCGGCTGGTCAACGCGTCCACCGCCCGTACCTACGCCTTCGGTTTCCCGGACGGCCGTGACGTCTCGCTGATCGGCACGGACGGCGGACTGCTGGAGCGCCCCGCGGCGATGGACCGGGTGCAGCTGTCGCCGGGCGAGCGCGCCGAGATCGTCGTGCGGGTCGAGGCGGGCGAGCGGGTGATGCTCCGGAGCTTCCCCCAGGAGAACTACGGGGGCTTCTGGCAGCAGCGGTTCGGCGGCGGCGACGATTCCTTCGACGTACTGGAGCTACGGGCCGCCCGGCAGCTGCGGGCGTCGCCGGAGTTGCCGACCGCGCTCGCCGAGCCGGAACTGCCCGAC
>NZ_LIQT01000269.1 GCF_001418415.1 Streptomyces hirsutus | reverse complement strand
GGACGCCTGAGCCCAGAACGCCGGGTTCAGGGCCTCGAGCCTCGGGCCCAGCCCCACTGCCTCGTACCCCCGGGCCCGAGCCCGGGGGTACGAGGCAGTGGGGCGGGGCCCGAGGCTCGAGGCCCTGAACCCGGGGTTCGGGGCTCAGGCGTCCTGGAGGGTGTCCAGGAACGGTTCGATGGCTGTGCGCCAGGCGTCGGGCTGGTCGTAGTGGACGAGGTGGCCGGCGTCGGCCACCTCCGCGTACCGGCCGCGGGGCAGGACCCGGACCATCTCCTGGGCCTCCGCGCGGCCCAGTGCGCCGTCGAGGCCGCGGACCACCAGGGTGGGGCACCGCACCTGGGCCAGTTCCTCCCAGTGCGCGTCGTACACCCAGGTCTCGCGGGAGCGGAGCATCTGGCCGAGGTCGAAGACCGGACGCCATCCGTCCGGGGACTCGGCCATCACCTCGGCGTAGAACTCGCCGCGGGCCGGGTTCGGCCGCTCCACCCAGGGGTCGTCCTCGCCGAACCACTTGCGGACGTCGGCGAGGGTGGCGAACGGGACGGGCCAGGCCTTGAACCACTGGTTCCACTCGCGCTGCGAGGCGGCCCCGAGCGCGGAGGCCCGCATGTCGCAGATGATCAGCCCGCGCACCAGGTCGGGGCGTTGGGCGGCCAGCTGCCAGGCGGTCAGGGCGCCCATGGCGTGGCCGATGAGGACGGCCGGGCCGAGGCCCAGCTGCTCGAGGGCGGCCTCGGTGTCGTCGACGTAGGCGTCACGGGTGAACGAGGCTTGCGGGGGCTTGTCGCTGCGGCCGTGGCCGCGCTGGTCCAGGGCGACCGCCCGGTACCGCCCGGAGAGCCAGCGGGCGGTGGACGCCCAGTGCGAGGCACGGCCCATGAGCCCGTGGAGCAGCAGCACGCTCGGGGCGTCGCTCCGGGTGGGGTGCTCCGTCGGGTCGCTGCCGGTCTTGGGCGGATCGCCGAACTCCCAGGCGGCGAGACGTACGCCGCCCGCCCCCGTCACGTCGATGCGTCGCGCCATTGTCTTGGCACCCCCAGCTCGCTGCTTGCCGTGCTGCTTGCCCTGCCTGCTGTTGTCGCCCCACAGGTTATCGAATGCGCTTTCGAAAACAGGGTTTCAGCCGTCAACACCCCTCGTACGAGTGACCCCGCTCGGGGATTGATCGCCGCGGTCGGGGGGAGATTTCCCACGGGAGGCGGACCTCTCGGGGAAATTGGTCCGCAGGGAATGACCCTGGGAGCTCGGGGCTCCGGGTCAGCACAGGGGAGGACAGGCCCCGGCGCCGCACGGCGCCGGGGCTCCTCACGTGGTCACGGCACATCCTCGCGCCCCTCCCCGGCCGGACGACAGCGCGGTCGGCCCGGCCAAGAGCTCCTCAGGTCATATGCCTCACGCGACAGCCTCGCACGCGAACCGGGTGAGCGCTGCGCTTCGGCACACTCGGCCCGGATTCGGCGCGATCGCACCGGCGCCGCGAGACCTCCGGAGCAACTTCCTTTCACAGCAGGCGAGTTGACCGGACGCGAACACGCGTCCACCGTCCCGCGCCCACCCCCGTTCCTGCCCCTGCCCCTGCCCGGCCGATGCCCACCGGCCGGGCCCGGGACTACGGCTTGGCGACGAACACGTGGGAAGCGACGTCCGTCGCCAGCTCGGCCGCCTCACCGCTGCTGCCCACCAGCACACCGCCCGCCGACTCCGTCACGCTGACCACCGAACCGGGCTGGACGCCCGCCCGGCGCAGCGTGTACATCAGCTGCGCGTCCGTCTGGATCGGCTCGCCGATACGGCGCACCACGACCGTCTTGCCCTCGAGACCCGGGTCGAGATCGGCCAGGGACACCATGCCCTCGTCCAGGAACG
Organism: Streptomyces hirsutus; assembly: GCF_001418415.1. Lineage (GTDB taxonomy): Bacteria > Actinomycetota > Actinomycetes > Streptomycetales > Streptomycetaceae > Streptomyces > Streptomyces hirsutus. The sequence goes on along the minus strand of NZ_LIQT01000269.1, from coordinate 13,132 downwards.
GGTCGGCGCCGTCCTTCTCGCCCAGCTCCTCCAGACCCGGGATCGGGTTGCCGTAGGGCGACTCGGTGGGGTGCCGCAGCAGCTCCAGCACACGGCGCTCGACGGCCTCGCTCATCACGTGCTCCCAGCGGCAGGCCTCGGCGTGCACCTGCTCCCACTCCAGGCCGATCACGTCGACGAGCAGACACTCGGCGAGACGGTGCTTGCGCATCACGCGGGTGGCGAGGCGGCGGCCCTCGTCGGTGAACTCCAGATGCCGGTCGGCGGCGACGGACACGAGGCCGTCGCGCTCCATGCGGGCCACCGTCTGGCTGACCGTCGGACCGCTCTGGTCGAGCCGCTCCGCGATCCTGGCGCGCATGGGGACCACGCCTTCCTCCTCCAGCTCGAGGATGGTGCGGAGATACATCTCCGTGGTGTCGATCAGTCCGGACATACGTGCCCCTCGATGAGATCTGCGATTGGCTCTGCCGGAGGCTGGACGGCTCACCGGCGCATGCGCTGGCCCTGGACTCAATTCTGACGCATGGCACCGACAACCGAGCCGCGCCGTGGAAGGAAAGGTACGCACGGGGTGGTACACGGTGGTACGGGGCCGCCGCGGGGGGCTTCCGGGCCCCCTCGGGCCGCCATATTGACAGGTTACTGGTCCGGACCGCACGGTGATCGGCAGCAGTCCACCCCGAAGGGATGCCGCATGAGCGACCGTACGCCGGCCGGCCGGTTCCTCGACGCCGCGATCGACCTGCTGCACCGGGTCCGCGACGAGGAGGCCGACTCCGTCGCCGCCGCGGGCACCCTGCTCGCCGACACGGTCGCGGACGGCGGGCGCCTCTTCGCCTTCGGCGCCGGCCACTCCTCGCTCGCCGCGCAGGACATCGTCTACCGCGCGGGCGGACTCGCCCTGATGAACCTGCTCGCCGTCCCGGGCGTCGTCGGCGTCGACGTGATGCCGGCCACCCTCGGCTCGGCCCTCGAACGCGTCGACGGGCTCGCGAGTGCCGTGCTCGACTCGTCCCCGGCCCGCGCGGGCGACGCGCTGGTGATCGTCTCCCTGTCCGGGCGCAACGCGCTCCCCGTGGAGATGGCCATGAACGCCCGCGCCCTGGGCCTGAAGGTCATCGGCGTGACCTCGGTGGCGTACGCGACGGAGACGACGTCCCGGCACGTGTCGGGGACGTACCTCAAGGACCACTGCGATCTCGTCCTGGACTCCAAGATCGCGGTCGGCGACGCGGAGCTGACCCTGGACAACGTCCCCGCCCCCTTCGCCCCCGCCTCCACCGTCGTCACCACGGCTCTCCTCCAGGCGGTCATGGCCACCGCGGCCGCCACCCTGGCCGACCGCGGCATCGAGCCGCCCCTCCTGCGCTCCGGCAACGTCGACGGCGGCCACGACTGGAACGGCCGCGTCCTGGAGCAGTACGGCGACCGGATCTTCTACCGGCACTGAACCTCGCCGCCGGGCCGGGGTCACTCCCGCCGCCCGGCCGCTCCCATCAGGTCCAGGGCCGTGGCGATGCGGTGGGCCACCTCCTCCGCGTACATCGCGTCGGGGCGTTCGAAGGCGTTGCGTCCCGCGCCCCGCAGAAACGTCACGGCACCAAGCGTCCGGCCCCGGCTGCGCAGTACCGTGCACAGGGCGTGCGCGGCGTCCGCCGGCCACTGCCGGGACACCGCCCACGCGCGTGCCTCCTCCGCCGGCACCGCCCCCGCGTCGGCCCGTACGGAACCGGCCCGCTCGACGCACCGCAGGGCGGGATGCCCCTGGCCGTACCGCACCGGCAGGCCCGCCTGCCCGGCGAGCCGGCTCGGCCCCGGCACCCCGGACGGAGTGGCCGCGATCCGCACCAGGTGGTCCCGGCCCGCGCTCTCCGCGTCACCCGCGCCCCCGTCGGCCGCCCGGTCCGCCACGCGGTCGATCAGCGCGTGGTCGGCGAACCCGGCGAGCGCGAAGTCCAGATGGACGGTGACGGCCTCCGCCGGGTCCTCGCACTCGGCCGCCGCCCGCGCCGCCCGGTGCAGCTGCTGCGCCCGGAACCGCACCAGTGAGGCCTCCTGCTCGCTCTGCCGGACCTCGGTCACGTCCTGGAACATCCAGCCCACGCCGAGCGGCACCGGCTCCTCCGCCAGCGGCGACGCCAGCCGCACGAAGCCGCACCGCCAGCACCGTCGCCGATCACCCTCCGGCTCCCGCACACTCACCCAGATCTCGGCGGGCGCGGGCGGAGCGCCCTGGGCCAGCACATGGGTGAGCGCGCTCTCCAGCTCCTCCACGCCCTGCGACAGCAGCTCCCCGAGCGGCCGCCCCAGTACGGAGGTGCGCCCGGTGCCGAACGCCTTCGCCGCGTGCGCGTTCACCACGGCGGGCCGCAGATCGGCGTCGACGAGGACGACGCCCCAGCTCGCGTCCTCCAGCAGCGCCTCGCTCAGCGCGATCGACCGCTCCAGGTCGATCTGCGCGTGCACCTCGCTGAACGCGCAGTACACGCCGGCCGGCTTCCCGTCGGGCCCGCGGACGGCCGCGGACTGCGTGCGCACCAACACCCGGCCGCCGTCCTTGGTCAGCAGCGCGAACTCGTTCACCTGCCGGCCCGAGGCGTCCATGGCCGACATCAGCCGCCCCTCGACCTCCGCGGCATCCGCGCCGCGCACCGCCCATCCGGCGAAGCCCTGCCGGCCCACGGCCTCGGCCGCGGTCCAGCCGAGGATGCGTTCCGCCTCACGGTTCCAGTGCGTCACCACCGCGTCCGCGTCGAAGGCGCACAGGGCGGCGTCCATGCCGTCCAGCAACGCGGCCAGCAGATCGGAACCGTCCGAACTCTCCCGCTCGGGCTCGTCGGGCCCCAGTTCGTCGGTGGTCCCACTACGCCGGGAAGCACTCACCTGGACCCCCTGCAGCTGCGTCCTACGTACGGCACGTCGGTCCGCCCACTTGCAATCATTCAACTTGAACGTGACTCAGCGCACATCGGGTTCCCACAACATTGAGAAAATCGTTGTACGCCACCGGCATTTTCCGCCCGGTCCCGGACGCCGCTCAGCCGCCGCCGCCCCGCGGCTTCCCGCCGCTCCCCCGCCGGGCGTCCACCTCGATCTCGATCCTCATCCGGGGATCGGCGAGCCCGCACACCTGCATGGTGGCCGCGGGCCGGACCTCGCCGAAGCAGCGCCTCAGCACGGGCCAGCACGGTTCGAAGTCCTCCCGCGCGGACAGCAGGTAACGCACCCGCACGACGTCCGCGAGGGTGCACCCCGCCTCGTCCAGGGCCGCTTCGATGTTCCGCAGGCACTGCTCGGCCTGCTCGATCACGTCGTCGGAGATCGTCATGGCCGCGTAGTCGAACCCGGTGGTCCCGGACACGTACACCCGGTCCCCGTCCACCACGGCCCGCGCGTAGCCGATCCGCTCCTCGAACACCGACCCGCCCGCGATCGCCCGCCGCACCGTGTTCTCCATGCGCCGCACGGTAGGTGACCGGCGGCGACAGGTCCAACGGTCAATATCTCGAAAAACCGGTTGATCGGACGGCAGGACGGTTCTTAGGGTGGGGGGTATTCCGGAAAGGAGGTGGTTCGGCAGATGTATTCATACCGGACGGAAGAGGTGGCTGCGGGCCAGTAGCCCGTCGCCGTACTCGGTTCGGCGCCGGACCAACGTGTGCCTGACGCACGCGACCGGCCCAATCCCACGCAGTCGCCCGACCCGCGAGTCGCCGGTACGTCCGGCCGGCCCCTCCTTGGGAGGACCAGGCTCGCGGGTCGTCCGCGTTTCCGGGAGCCCGGAACCCCTCGGGCCCCGGGCTCCCGTCGCACCGCGGGTGTCAGGCCCGGTCGGCGATGTCCGCGTAGCCCTCGATCTCCTTCGGGTCGCGGCTGCCGGGGCCCATGTAGCGGGCGGAGGGGCGGACCAGGCGGCCGGTGCGCTTCTGCTCGAGGATGTGGGCCGACCAGCCCGCGGTACGGGCACAGGTGAACATCGAGGTGAACATGTGGGCCGGCACCTCGGCGAAGTCCAGGACGATGGCGGCCCAGAACTCGACGTTGGTGGCCAGGACGCGGTCGGGACGGCGGGCGTGGAGTTCGGCCAGGGCGGCCTTCTCCAGCGCCTCGGCGACCTCGAAGCGCGGGGCACCGAGATCGCGCGCGGTGCGGCGCAGCACGCGGGCGCGGGGGTCCTCGGCGCGGTAGACGCGGTGGCCGAAGCCCATGAGGCGTTCGCCCTGGTCGAGCACCCGCTTCACGTACGCCTCGGCGTCCCCGGTGCGTTCGATCTCCTCGATCATGCCGAGGACGCGCGAGGGCGCGCCGCCATGCAGGGGCCCCGACATGGCGCCGACGGCTCCCGAGAGGGCCGCGGCCACGTCCGCGCCGGTGGAGGCGATGACGCGGGCCGTGAAGGTGGAGGCGTTCATGCCGTGCTCGGCGGCGGAGGTCCAGTACGCGTCGACGGCGGCGACGTGCTTGGGGTCGGGTTCCCCGCGCCAGCGGATCATGAAGCGTTCGACGACGGAGCGCGCCTTGTCGATCTCGCTCTGCGGGACCATGGGCCGGCCCTGGCCGCGCGCGGACTGGGCGACGTAGGAGAGGGCCATGACGGCGGCGCGCGCGAGGTCGTCGCGGGCCTGTTCGGCATCGATGTCGAGGAGCGGTTTCAGGCCCCAGACGGGCGCCAGCATGGCGAGCGCGGACTGGACGTCGACGCGGACGTCACCGGAGTGCACGGGGATCGGGAAGGGCTCGGCGGGCGGCAGACCGGGGTTGAAGGCGCCGTCGACAAGGAGGCCCCAGACGTTCCCGAAGGAGACGTGCCCGACCAGGTTCTCGATGTCGACGCCCCGGTACCGGAGGGCGCCGCCCTCCTTGTCCGGTTCGGCGATCTCCGTCTCGAACGCGACGACTCCTTCGAGACCGGGTACGAAGTCGGACATCAGGCGGCTCCTCATGAGGTGGGCGACGGATGGCGGTACGGGTGGGACGACCATGCGCCGGCCGGGCGGTGGGTCGATCGGTCGGTAACCGGTCGATCTGCTGAGGTGAGTGCGCGTCCGAAGGCTTCGCGGTCGCCATCGAGAGGACTCGCGGTCCGGGACGTCACCCCTGTGATGCCCGGCTGGCGGCCACCCAACCGGCTCACTGCCCAGCACGATATCCCTGAGTGCCATTTTTGGGGAGGGCTCACGGCACTCAGTGCCACACAACTCCGGAGGGGCCCTCCGCCCGTGCCCCGCGCGGGACCGCCGCGCGGCCCCGGCTGGTGCCGATCGGTAGATCGTTCCGGCGCCCCGGGAGAACACTCCCTCGCGATCCGGGCGGTCCGCCCGTCGGTCCCGGGACCGGGTCAGGGACGCGTGGCCGGTGCGTCCGTCACCGCGGACGCCCGGTGTTCCGCCAGCATGCGCAGATAGCCGCGTACGTGTGCGACGGCCTTCGGCTCGAGGTCGGCGAGGAGCACGGTGTCCCGACCGGCCCCGGCGTGGGACACCGTGCCGCCATCGGGGCCGTACACCGCGCCGGCGCCATTGCAGGGGCGGTGCCCGGGGCCTTCGATCGGGTTGACGAACACGGTGTAGACCGTGTTCTCCAGGGCGCGGGCCTTGAGGTAGACGGCGGCTCGGTGCTCGGTCCCGGAGGCGAAGGCGGCCGGGTACAGAAGGGCATGGGCACCCGCCAGGGCTGCGGCGCGGGCGTGTTCGGGGAAGGACATGTCGTAACAGACCCCCAGTCCGAGACGCCAGCCGCCGACGGTCAGGGCCGCTCCCCGGGTGCCGGGGGAGAACAGGGCCGATTCCTCGTCGTGCCACAGGTGCTGCTTGTCGTAGGGGACGGTGATGGTGCCGCCGGGCTCCACCGCCAGGAGCGAGTTGGTGAGCCGGCCGTCGTGATGGCGTACGGCGGCGCCGATGACCACGGTGATCCGGTGGTGGACCGCGACGTGGACGAGCGGCTCCAGGCGGCGGTCGGTGACGTGCCGGGAGCGGTCGGCGCGCACCGCCGCGTCGCCGGCGTCGTGGGCGAGCCGGGGCAGGTCGTAGGCGCACAGGTGGAGCTCGGGGAAGACGACGAGCCGGGCTCCCTCGTGTGCCGCGTGTGCGGCCCGGGCGGCCGCGGCGCGGGCGTTGTCGCCGATCCTGAGCGGCCGGGCCGCGTTCTGCACGGCCGCGATGCGCAGGGAGGTGCCGGGGAGGGCATCGGCGGCGGAGGACGCACTCATCGGCCGGTCCCGGAGATGCCCGTGAATCCGGGCTCGGCGCCCTCCCGTTCGACGACGACCCGGTGGTCGGACAGGCGGTGCTTCTCCAGGCCCGCCGGAAGGGGGAGGTCCACCAGGAGGTCCTCGTACCGGGCCGAGGGGTGGGCACCGAGCGGGGTCGGGGTACCGTCGGCGTCCAGCAGGCCCACTCGCCACTCCTGCGGGCCGTCGAGGGCCGGGCCGGTGGCCGCCACCCGCAGCATGCCGCCGTGCCGTAGTTCGGCGGCCGCGACGACGGCGGTGCGCCGGGCGGGTTCGCCCAGGGTGTGCATGGCGCCGTGTTTGACCAGGGGCCGGGGCGGACGGTCCGGGACATGCGCGGCGAGGACCTCACCGAGGTACATGGTGTGCACGGGGAGGGGGACGACCTGGCGCAGCCGGCACTCGACGGCCACGACGCCGCCGGTCACCCACGGTGTGGCGGTCGCCTCCGGCGCGCCGAGACGGATGAGTTCGCTGCTGGTCTTGTCGATGTCGGTGACGGAGAAACTGCCGGCGAAGTCGGCGAGTCCGGCCTGGTCCTCGGCGCACAGGGTCACCGAGAACTCGCCCGCGGCTTCGACGATCCGGCCGGTGGCGGCGCGCGGGCCGAGGACCACGGCCGCGTACAGGGGCCGCTTGTTGACGAAGTAGGACCACTCGGCCGACATCACGTTGGTGACGCCGTCGTGGTGGGCGCAGACCAGGCCCACGGTGCTGGTCAGCCTCTTCCACAGGTCGCCGGGTACCTCGCGGGTCATGCGTCTGCCTCCGTCGGATCGTGCGGCTGCGGTGGGGTGCTCAGGGCGAGGCGGAACCCGACCGGGTACAGCGGGCCGGGGAAGGGGCCGTGACGGCGGCGGGTGCGGGTGAGGTCGCCGTAGCGGCAGAAGCTCCCGCCACGGGCGATCCGGTACTCGCCCATGGTCTGGACGAGGTGGTCGGGGACGAACGGGCCGCCTGGGTAGGGACGGTAGGAGTCGGCCACGTACTCCTCGACGTTGCCGCCCATGTCGAGGGCGCCGAACGGGGAGCGGCCGGCGGGGAAGGCGCCCACCGGGGTGGTGGTGTGGATGCCGGTTTCGCGGGTGTTGGCGGCGTCCGGGTCGAAGGTGTCGCCCCAGGGGTGGGCGAGCCCGTCCGGGCCCTTGGCCGCGTATTCCCATTCGGCCTCGGTGGGCAGCCGCCAGGGCAGGCCGGTGCGCCTGCCCAGCCAGGCGGCGTAGGCCTCGGCGTCGGCGGGCCGGACGCCGGCGACGGGGTGATTGCCCCGCTCGTGGGGGTGGGCGCCCAGGTACCAGGTGGTGGGGCGGGCGGGGTGGCCGGTCTCCCGGAGGAAGGCCTGGTACTCGGCGTTGGTGACGGGGTAGGTGGCGATCCGGTAGTCGGCCAGGTCCACCCGGTGGGCGGGGGTCTCCTTCTCGATCCACTCGCGCTCCACGCCCACGTGCGTCCACCGGCCGACGGCGTCGGCCACCTCCCGTTCGGGCAGGCCGATCTCGACGGTGCCGCCCGGTACGGCGCACACGGCGGGGACGGCGGTGATGCGCGGATCCCCGAGCAGCGCGAGGATGCCGCCCGCCGCCAGCCGGTCGGGCAGGGGCGCCGAGCCGTCCTCGACCAGCGACGCCAGCTCCTTCGGGCCGGCCGCGGCGAGTCGGGCGGCGGCCTCGGCGGTGGGCCTGAGCCGTCGCGGGTCGGCCGGCTCCGCGTACTCCTGGAAGTGGGGGGAGGCGGCGACGTCCTCCAGTCTCATGCGCGTACCTCCGTTTCGGGGCCGCGGACCGGGAGGTGGTGGCCGCTGCGGGCCTTCGCCTCCAGGTAGGCGGCGTTCCCGGGCGTCAGGTGCACCCCGGTGGGCAGGGTTTCGGCGATGTCGATGCCGTGGTCGCGCAACTGCCTTACCTTGTCCGGGTTGTTGGTGAGCAGTCGGACGCGGTGCAGGCCGAGGGTGCGCAGCATGACGGCCGCGGCCAGGTAGTCGCGTTCGTCGGCGCCGCGTCCGATGAGCCGGTTGGCCTCGAAGGTGTCCGTGCCCCGGTCCTGCAGCAGGTAGGTGTCCAGCTTGTTGTACAGGCCGATGCCTCGGCCCTCCTGACGCAGGTAGAGCAGGACGCCGCCGTGCACGGCGAGCAGGTTCAGGGCCTCGTCGAGTTGCGGACCGCAGTCGCAGCGGGTGGAACCGAACACGTCGCCGGTCAGGCACTCGCTGTGCAGGCGTACCAGGGGTGCCCTCGTGTCCCGCGGGGGCACCAGGCAGGCCAGGTGCTCGCCGTCGTCGGGCAGGCCGCGGAAGGTGACCAGCTCGGCCGTTCGCCCCGCCGCGCGGTGCAGGTCGACGGGTACGCGAGCCCTCACCGTCGCCGCGCCGAGGGCCGCCCCCGCGGTCAACTCGCCACCGCCCAGAGGCTCTGCCGGGCCTGACGGGCGAGCGTGTCGAGGTCGAAGCGCCGCTGCACGTGCACCTCGCCGTCGGCGTCGAGGCCCACGATCAGGATCTGCCCGTCCCAGCCGGCGACCGCGGCCCGTCGCTCGTCGAGGCGGTACATGCAGGACACCCCCTGCCGGAACTCGTCGACCAGACGCCCCGACCGCAGGCCGTTGTCGTCGTCCCAGTCGACCTTCCACCGGTGCAGCCCGAAGTCGTACGAGCCGGCGAGCACCACCGGGGAGTCCGGGTCGCCCAGCAGGGCCACGCACTTGACCGACTCGTCCGGGCCCAGCAGTGTCCGCCGGCGGACCACCTCCCACGCCTCGCCCGCGGGGGAACGCTCCAGCAGCCCGACCTTGACCGTGTGGTCGCGGGAGGCACTCGCCACGACCCGCCCGCCCAGGGTGGCGACCGAGTTGACCAGGTTGCCGTGTTCCCACAGGGTGGCCCGGCCGTGCAGCCCTCCGACCGCCGTGGTGCGGTCGGTCGCCGCGGACGCGAAGCCGTCGCCGAACGGTACGAGCGACTTCACCGAGCCCGCATGGGGCTCGCCCCGGTCCGCTTCGGCCAGCGAACTCGGGTCCAGGCCGATCAGCGCGCCGTTGTAGGTGCCGGCGACCAGCAGGTCCGCGACGCGGCACAGGGAGGGCACGGGGGCGCCCAGCGGCTCGGTGACGGCGATCAGTTCGCCGTCGGCGTTGCAGCGGTGCACGTGCCCGGCGTAGGTACCCGTGTAGAACTCCTCGCCGTCCGCGGCGAGCGACAGCACCGGGCTGTCGGAGACCGGCAGCAGCCGCACCGACGGCGCCGCGCCGTCCGCGTCCGGGTCGAAGGCGATGACCGTGCCCGAGTCGCAGCCCACGAGGAGTTCGCCGCCGAGCACGGCCATCGCGTTCGGGCCGTGGTTCGGTGCCGACGGCTCGGCCAGCGGCGTCGCCCTGGCGAGGTCCACGAGGTGCGGGCCGTTCCAGAAGCTGCCCACCGCCACCCGGCCCCGCGCGACGGCGACCGACCGCGGCCACATGCGCGCGTCGTGCACCCGGTGCAGCCGCCGTCCGTCGGCGTCGAACACGTGCAGACAGCCGTCGTAGGCGCCGACGACGAACGAGGCGTCGTCCTCCGCCCAGGCCACCGCGCGTGCCGCGGTCCGCGCGACGGTCACCGTCCGGCGCACCGCGAGGCGGGGGGTGAGCAGTTCGACCACACCGTCGTCGCGGGTGATCGCCAGCGTCGTACCGGAGTGCGACCAGGCGCAGCCCTCGACGGAGGCCGCGCAGTGGCGTTCGACGGTGCTGCCGGGGCGGTCGGGATCGCAGACGGCGACCATGCCGTCCTCGCCCACGGTGGCGACCAGGCCGTCGAGGCTGACCGAAACCATCATGCAGTGCGCCGCGTGGGACCCCACCTCGCCGGCGAAGGCACCGGTGCGGGTGTCCCACAGGGTGGCCCGGCCGTCTTCGGAGACGCAGATCAGGCGGTGGCCGTCGGGCATCCAGGCGACCGCGTTGATGTCGTCGGTGTGCCGGGCCAGGACCGTGAGCAGGGTGGGCCGCCGGGTGTCCGGGTGCTCCGGTATCCGCCAGACGGCCACCGTCTTGTCCGCCGAGGCGGTGGCGAGCAGGTCCGTGCGGACGGGGTTCCACTGGACGGCGTTGACCAGACGGCGGTGGTGCAGCCGGGTCAGCGGCTTCGGCCGCGTCGGCCTGCTCACGTCCCACAGCAGCACGGTCCCGTCGTACGAACAGGTCGCCAGCTGCGAACCGTCCGGCCGGAAGGCCACGTCGGTGACGGGTGCGGCATGACCGGCCGGGCCGGGCCGCAGATCGATGGTGCGCAAGAGGTCCTCTCCCTTGGTTCGTCGTACGCGACTGGTTCGCCGTACGCGGCGCGGGGCTCAGCCCGCGACTCCGGCCACGGCCGGCACGTTCCCGGCCGCGTCGTCGGCGGGGTGGTCGCGGTGGTGCAGGGTGTGGCGGACCGGCCGGCGGGGCAGCCAGTGGTCGCGCAGCTTGGTGAAGACCTGCCGTCCGCCGGGGTCCGCGTCCAGGCGGTAGAGGGACAGCAGGCCGGTACGGCAGCCCACCAGCAGGTGCGGGGAGCCGTCCGCGTCCCGGACCACGGCGAGTGCCTTGGGGTAGTCGGCCAGGTCCTCCAGCAGGCCGGCGAACTTCGCGCTGCCGTGCTCGTAGGCGGCCAGCTGCATGCCGTACGAGGAGGCGCAGACCAGTCCGTCGGCGAGGACGGCGTTCTCCACCGTGTTCGACAGCAGTTTCGACCAGCGGGCCGCCACGCCCACGCCGATCTCGACCTCCTTCAGGCCGCCGTCCCCGACGATGTACAGCCGGCCGTCCTGCGCCCAGGCGCGCTTGGGATATTCGCCCTGGTCGAAACGCCAGCGGAGGCTCCCGTCCGAGGCGTCCAGGACGGCGATGACGCCGTTCCTGGTGACCAGGACCCGGTCGCCGTCCGGCAGATACGCGGTCGCCCAGACGGGCAGGCCGTCCACGCCGAACCCGGCGAGCCGCCGGCCGTCGCCGGTGTCCAGTTCGACGGCGCCCCCATTGGTCGCCACCAGGGCCCGGCCGCCGTCCGGGGAGACCGCGACGGTGTGCGGCAGATCCGGCAGCCGGACATGCCATCGGACGGTCCCGTCGCGGTCCGCGCGGAAGACCGTCCGGTCGCGGGTGATGCCGACCCAGCCCGACGCGACCGGCGCCACCCGCCGGGTGAATCCCCACTCGGTCGTGTGCTCGGCCTCCACCCGCAGCATCGGGCCGGCGGCGGAGTCCTCCACGCGGGCGACGACGACCCCGGAATCGGTGGCGCAGTACAGCGTGCGCGCGTCCTCCCGCGACGGCTGGACGTCCCACACCGCCTGCCGCCGGTGGCCCGTGTCGCGTACGAACTCGCCGGTGGCGTCCAGTTCGATGATCGTGCCGTCCTGGCACAGGACGTACACCTGGCCCGCGGAGCCGACGGTCAGGTCGCTGAGCTGGTGCGGGAAGCCGGTCACGGTGCGTTCGACGCGCAGCTCCCGGCGGGTGTTGTCGAAGATGTGCAGTTCGCCGTCGAAACCGCCTGAGTAGGCGCGGGTGAAGTCGGGGGAGAAGGTCACGAACTCGACGTCGTCGCGGGCGAACAGCAGCTCGCTCTCCTTCTCCCCCGAAGTGCTCACCACCACGACCCCGTTGGCGATGTCGGCGTTGTCGCCCTCGCCGAAGTCCTGGGTGGCCCAGAACCGGTCGTGCCGGGCGTCGTAGCGCACCCGGTGGATGTTGCCGTCGTCCAGCTTGACCAGGTCGGGGAACACCCCGTCCTCGAACGAACCGAACCGCAGATGCCCGCGCTTGTCCGAGACGGCGTGCCGGGTGGGGTGCTCGGTGCACGCCCACTCCATGGGGCTCTCACCGCAGATGTTCGGCCGGATCTCCAGCACCTCGAACGTGTGCAGATCCAGCACCAGCATCTGCCGGTGGTAGCCGCTGGTGACGAAGACGCGGTCCTTCCAGATGCCGATGCCGCGGGAACTGCACGGCGAGGGTTCCTCCCGCGGCAGCAGCAGGGACGGATCGCACATCGTCGCCGGGTCCAGCCGGTCGACCAGGTCCAGTGTGTCCAGAGACCACCGGCACACCGCGCCCATACGGTCCTTGCCGATCACCCACCCGTCGGCGACGGCCAGCCCGTACAGCGGCCGGCCCTGTCGGACGAAAGGCGACGACGCCACGAGCCGCAGTTCGTCGTCGAGCAGGTGAATACGGCCGTACGCGTCCGATGCGAGAAGTCCCGCGCCTTCCACGTACAGGATTCTGACCATGCGGTCCGTCGGGTTCACGATGCTGTTTCCCGGCCTTTCTCGGATTCAGGACGGATTCGGAAATCGCGGTTACTTGCTCGGCGTGACGCCTTCGCGGATTGGACCGCCGTCGTCGTCATCGTCGTCGTCGCCGTCGCTCCCGCCCGTGCCGGTTCCGGTTCCGGGGGAGGTGCTGCAGTCGTCGGAGGCCGTGGCGGCGGCACTCTTGACGATCTCGCCGGTGGCGGCGTCGAGCGTGACCCGGATCGGGCCCTTGCCCTGGTCGATGGTCACTTTCCAGACGGCGCTCCCGTTCTCCTGGGTCAGCGCCACCTCGGTGATGCGGCCGTCGCCCACCTTCTGGATGACCGCGTCGGTGGCCCCGGCCACGGTGCTCACCGCGAGCCCCGAGGTCCCCTGCGCCCCGAGCCCCGACGCCTTGTCCGCCCGGACCTGCACGGCCGATTCCCGTGCGGAGGACCCCTCCGTCACCTCACTGCCCATGGCGATACCGGCGCCGCCCACCATGATTCCGCTCACCACGATCGCTGCGATCGCGTTCCTCTTCCGCATGGTCGTTCCCTCCACGTCGATGGATGTGACAACAGCGAGTATTGGGCTTGGTGAAGCGCTCGCGGAATCTTGTTGCTCTTAACTCCCTGCTGGCTTTTCC
>NZ_LIQT01000268.1 GCF_001418415.1 Streptomyces hirsutus | reverse complement strand
AAGTGACCACGGCTCCGCCGGCAGCTCATCGCTCCCGGCGGAGCCGTGGTCACTTCTTGCGGCGGCGTCCGCCCCGCGCCTGCTTGCGGCGCTCGGCGCGGGTGAGGCCGTCGGCCTCGGAGCGCACCGGCTCGTCCTCGGCGAACTCGCCCTCGACGGTGCCGCCCTCGCCGTCCACCGTCGGCGCGGAGAAGTGCAGGTTCCGCCGCTGCGGGGCGTCGAGCCCCTTGGCGCGGATCTCCGGCCGGGAACCCGCCTGCGCGGGCACCGCGTCCTGCGGGGTCTTGGCCAACGACGGCGCCGCCTCCTCCTCGACCGGGACTTCCTCGACCTGCTGCTCGACCTGGACCTCCAGGTTGAACAGGTAGCCGACGGACTCCTCCTTGATGCCGTCCATCATCGCGGTGAACATGTCGAAGCCCTCGCGCTGGTACTCGACCAGGGGATCCTTCTGCGCCATCGCGCGCAGGCCGATGCCCTCCTGGAGGTAGTCCATCTCGTAGAGGTGCTCGCGCCACTTGCGGTCCAGGACCGACAGCACGACCCGGCGCTCCAGCTCCCGCATGATCTCCGAGCCGAGCTGCGCCTCACGCTGCTCGTACTGCTCGCGGATGTCCTCCTTGATGGTGTCGCCGATGTACTCGGCCGTCAGCCCGGCCCGGTCGCCGGCCTCCTCCTCGAGCTCCTCGACGGTGATCCTGGTCGGGTAGAGCTGCTTGAAGGCGCCCCACAGCCGGTCCAGGTCCCAGTCCTCGGGGAAGCCCTCGGCCGTCTCCGCCTGCACGTAGGCGTCGATGGTGTCGTCCATGAAGTGGTGGATCTGCTCCTGCAGGTCCTCGCCCTCCAGGACGCGGCGCCGCTCGCCGTAGATGACCTCGCGCTGGCGGTTGAGGACCTCGTCGTACTTCAGGACGTTCTTACGGGTCTCGAAGTTCTGCGTCTCGACCTGCGACTGGGCCGACGCGATCGCGCGCGTGACCATCTTGTTCTCGATCGGCACGTCGTCCGGCACGTTCGCCATGGACATCACACGCTCGACCATCTGGGCCTTGAACAGGCGCATCAGGTCGTCGCCGAGCGACAGGTAGAAGCGGGACTCGCCGGGGTCGCCCTGACGGCCGGAACGACCGCGCAGCTGGTTGTCGATCCGCCGCGACTCGTGCCGCTCGGTGCCGAGCACGTAGAGCCCGCCGAGCCGCTCGACCTCGTCCTTCTCGGCCTTGACCGCGTCCTCGGCCCGTCCGAGCGCCTCCGGCAGGGCGTGCGCCCACTCCTCGATGTGTTCCTCGGGGTCGAGGCCGCGCTGGCGCAGCTCCGCCTCGGCGAGGTCCTCGGGGTTGCCGCCCAGCTTGATGTCCGTACCGCGGCCGGCCATGTTGGTCGCCACCGTGACGGCGCCCCTGCGGCCGGCCTGGGCGACGATCGTCGCCTCGCGGTCGTGGTGCTTGGCGTTCAGCACCTCGTGCTGGATGCCGCGCTTGCTGAGCTGCTGCGAGAGGTACTCGGACTTCTCCACCGAGGTGGTGCCGACGAGGATCGGCTGGCCCTTGCCGTGCTTCTCCTCGATGTCGTCGACGACGGCCTCGAACTTGGCGACCTCGGTGCGGTAGATCAGGTCCGCCTGGTCCTTGCGGACCATGTCCCGGTTGGTCGGGATGGGCACCACGCCGAGCTTGTAGATCTGGTGGAACTCGGCGGCCTCGGTCATCGCCGTACCGGTCATGCCGGACAGGCCGGGCTGTTCCTTGCCCCCGTGGTCGCTGCGCTTGTAGAGGCGGAAGAAGTTCTGGAGGGTGATGGTGGCGAGCGTCTGGTTCTCGTCCTTGATCGGCACCGCCTCCTTCGCCTCGATCGCCTGGTGCATGCCCTCGTTGTAGCGGCGGCCCGCGAGGATACGGCCGGTGTGCTCGTCGACGATCATGACCTCGTCGTCGATGATCACGTAGTCCTTGTCGCGCTTGAAGAGCTCCTTCGCCTTGATGGCGTTGTTCAGGTAGCCCACCAGCGGGGTGTTGACCGACTCGTAGAGGTTGTCGATGCCCAGCCAGTCCTCGACCTTGGCGACCCCGGACTCGTGGATGGCGACCGTGCGCTTCTTCTCGTCGACCTCGTAGTCGCCGGTCTCCTCGATGCCCTTGAGGGGGTTGCCGGGCTCGCCGCGCTTGAGGCGCTTGACCAGCTTGGCGAAGTCGCCGTACCACTTGGTGGCCTGGTCGGCCGGGCCGGAGATGATCAGCGGCGTACGGGCCTCGTCGATGAGGATCGAGTCGACCTCGTCGACGACGGCGAAGTTGTGGCCGCGCTGGACCAGCTCGTCCTTGGACCACGCCATGTTGTCGCGCAGGTAGTCGAACCCGAACTCGTTGTTCGTGCCGTAGGTGATGTCGCAGCCGTACTGCTCGCGGCGCTGGGCCGGCGTCATGTTGGCCAGGATGCAGCCGACGTCCAGGCCGAGGAACTTGTGGACGCGGCCCATCATCTCGGAGTCGCGCTCGGCCAGGTAGTCGTTGACGGTGATGATGTGGACGCCCTTGCCGGACAGCGCGTTGAGATACGCGGGCAGGGTGCCGACGAGGGTCTTGCCCTCACCGGTCTTCATCTCGGCCACGTATCCCATGTGCAGGGCGGCGCCGCCCATGATCTGCACGTCGTAGTGCCGCTGGCCCAGGACGCGCTTGGCAGCCTCACGGACGGTGGCGAAGGCCTCGGGGAGCAGGTCGTCCAGGCTTTCGCCGTCGGCGTACCGCTGCTTGTATTCATCGGTGAGGGCCCGCAGCTCGGCGTCGGAGAGGTCGACGAAGTCCTCTTCGATGGAGTTGACCTGGCCCGCGATGCGGTGCAGCTTGCGCAGGATCTTGCCTTCGCCTGCACGCATGATCTTGGAGAGGACGGACACGGGGGGTGGTCTCCTTGCCGGTCGGGCCTGGGACGGTCGGTTTCCATTTCATTGCTGAGCAACGGCCATCGTATGCGAGGACCCCACCACGCCGGGAGGCCTGCCGTGACCGTGGCCGCGCACAGCGTCATATCTGTTTCACGGCGGCTTTCAAAGGGACAACGCCCGTGCCCTCCGGATGGTGCCGCCCCGCCCACCGAATTGCACGAAGGGTGACTCTTTCCTCACACACGGCAAAGAGTTGGCGTCTCCTTCTCCTCCGCGAGCAGAATCGGCCGATGGACCCCGTCACCCTCACCACCGACCGTCTTCTGCTGCGCACGGCCGGCCCCCAGGACACCGACGCCGTGTACGCCGCCTGCCAGGACTCCGACATCCAGCGCTGGACCACGGTTCCCTCCCCGTACCTTCCCGAGCACGCGCGGGGCTTCACGGAGCAGATGGTCCCGGACGGCTGGGCGAGCGGTTCGATGTTCACCTTCGGCCTCTTCCTCCCCTCCGGGGAGCTCACCGGCATGCTCGGCATCACCATGCGGTCCCTGGGGGTGGGGGAGATCGGCTACTGGGGCGTCAAGGAGCACCGCGGGCACGGCTACATCACCGAGGCCGCGGTCGCCGTGTCGCGCTGGGCCTTCACGAAGATGTCCGTCGACCGCGTGGAATGGCGCGCCGAGGTCGGCAACCGGGCCTCCCGCGCGGTGGCGGAACGGGCGGGCTTCGTCCTCGAGGGCACCCTGCGCTCCTCGCTCAACAACAAGGGGGTGCTGCGCGACTGCTGGATCGGCTCCCTGCTCCCGTCCGACCTGGGCCTCGCCTCGACGGTCCCCTACCTGCCCGCCAAGGAGTGACGCCCTCCGGCCCCGGCCCGGCCTCGGATCGCCCCGGCCCGGCCTCCGGGCCGCTCCGGTCCGGCCTCCGGGGCGCTCGGGCGAGACTCCGGTCCGGTCTCCGGGGCACTCGGGCGAGACTCCAGGGCGGTCTGCGGGCCTCCCCGGTCCGATCTCCGGACGATCTCCGGACGGTCTCCGGTCCGGATCAGGGGCGGCAGGGACGACGAGTGGCGGCAAGGAACCGCTCGGATCGTCCCCGGGCCGCGGCGCCCGCCCGGGGCCCGACGGCCCGTCAGTCGGATCGTGCCGGAGCCCCTGTCCTGACAAGCACAGCCGACCGCCTCCGGTCATGATCCGCCGGGCAGGTCCCAGCCCGCCGCCCGGCCGTTTCCGGTGCCGCCCTCTGTCCGGCCGTTGTCAGTGCCGCCCTCTATCGTGCGGACGTATGACGACCCTCCCTCGTCCGTCCACGGACCTCTCGGCAGCCGAGGCCCGCCGCATCGCCCTGCGGGCGCAGGGCTTCCTGGGCGCCCCCGACCGCCGCTCCGGCGTCCGGGGGGTCCTGCGTCACCTGGGCGCGGTGCAGCTCGACACCATCTCCGTCCTCGCCCGCTCCCACGAACTGATCCCCTACGCCCGTCTCGGCGCCGTCGGCCGGGCGACGGTCGAGGACGCGTACTGGAAGTCCGGGGCCGAGCCGCCGCGCGCCTTCGAGTACTGGTCGCACGCGGCCTGCCTGCTGCCGATCGAGGAGTGGCCGCACTTCGCCTTCCGCCGCCGCGCCTACCGCGCCCGCCCGCACTGGAACCACGAGCTGCCCGACGGCGCCTACGACCAGGTCGTCAAACAGCTCCGCGCCCAGGGCCCGCTCACGGCGACCGACCTGGGCGGCGCGAAGCGCACCAGCGAGTGGTGGGACTGGTCCGGCGCCAAGGTCGCCGTCGAGCGGGCCCTGATGTACGGCGAGGTGGTGTGCGTCGAGCGCCGCGGCTGGAAGCGGGTCTACGACCTCGCCGAGCGCGCGATCCCCACAGCCCTGCTGCACGACGAGCTGGACGACGCCGAGTGCCTGCGCCGGCTGGTCGGCCTGGCCGGCAGGTCACTCGGCGTCGGCACCCGCGCGGACCTCGCCGACTACCACCGGCTCAAGGGGGAACAGGTCGACGCGGTGATCGCCGACTCGGGCCTGGTGCCGGTCGCGGTCGAAGGCTGGTCCAAGCCGGCCTGGGCCGATCCGGAGGCCCTCGCCGCTCCCCCGCGCGGACGCCACCGTACGACGCTGCTGTCCCCGTTCGACTCCCTGGTCTGGGAACGGGCGCGCACCGAGCGGATCTTCGGCTTCACGCACCGCCTGGAGGCCTACGTGCCGAAGCCGAAGCGGGTGCACGGCTACTTCGCGATGCCCGTGCTCGCCGGGGGCCGGCTCGTCGGCCGCGTCGACCCGGCCCGCGAGGGCCGCACCCTGGTGGCGAAACAGGTCACGCTGGACGGCCCCAAGGCGGTCCCCGCCGTCGCGCAGGCCCTGGTGGAGGCGGCGGGCTGGGTGGACTGCACGGACGTCCGCGTGGAGCGGGTCGACGCGCCGGAGTTGCGCGAGCCGCTCACCGCGGAACTGTCCCGCGCCCTCGCCTGACGGCGCTCAGCGGATCTCGAGGATCTTCTCCCGCATCGCGTAGACCACCGCCTCCATCCTGGAGTGCAGCTGCAGCTTCTCCAGGATGTTGCGCACATGGTTCTTCACCGTGTTCTCGGAGATGAACAGCTCCTTGGCGATGTCCCGGTTGTTCATCCCCGTGGCGACGAGCTTGAGTACTTCGAGTTCACGGTCCGTCAGCCGGGGCGCGGGCACCAACCGGCGCTCGTCGGTGCGCTGGATCATCGACTTGAACTCGGTGAGCAGCTTCGACGCCATGGACGGGCTGATCTGCGACTGTCCGTCGGCCACCGCCCGGATGGCGGTGGCCACCTCGTCCGTGGAGATCTCCTTGAGGAGGTAACCGGTCGCGCCCGCCTTGATGGCGTCGTAGAGGTCGGCTTCCTCGTCGCTGATCGTCAGCATGATGATCTTCGCGCTGGGGGCCACCTCCTTGATGGAGGTGCACGCCTCGATACCGCCCCGCTTGGGCATCCGCACATCCATCAGGATGATGTCCGGCAGCAGGTCGGCCGCCTTCTCCACCGCTTCCGCGCCGTCCCCCGCCTCGCCGACGACCTGGATGTCCTCCTCGGCCGCGAGCACGATCTCCAGACCGCGACGGAACAGCGCGTGGTCGTCCACCACGAGGACTCTGATCGGCTCCCGGTCCGCCTCCTTCGCCGGCTCCCCGTACCGGGAGCCCGCGTCCGGCCCCGTGCCGGTGCCGCTGTCGTCGGAGTCCTCTCCACGCATCGGTCCGAAGCTGTCCGCCATCGTTCCTCCCCCTGAAGGCTGTGGCCTGTGGTCCTGAGCCATCGCCAACCCAAGGCAACGGCCCACCGTTTGGGCCGTTGCTGCCATGATTCCATGCCCGGACGGCACCGGGGTGACAGCTCGGGGTGCGAAGTGGTCGCACACCGATGCCCCTGGGGGCGCACATGCGCGCACCAGGGGCACCGGCCCAGCTGTGACTCGGTTCGGTCAGCCGCCGAGCATCCCGCCCGCCTCGGGAGCATGCGGCTGCGTGACCATGGTGTCCGTGCTGAGGTGGATCACGCCGTAGTCGTAGGCGTGCCGCCGGTAGACGACACTGGGTTCCTTGGTCTCGGAGTCGACGAACAGATAGAAGTCGTGCCCGACCAGCTCCATCTCGTAGAGCGCCTGGTCCAGGGTCATGGGGGCGGCCACGTGGGTCTTCTCACGGACGATGAGGGGCCCCTCGCCCTGCACCTCCAGCGAGCCGATCTTCTTGGTGGGGACGGATTCCGCCCCCTCCTCGGAGGACAGTGCCCCCGTACCGTTGAGTGTCGCCGCGTCGGGGACGTGGGCGGGGACCTCCGCTGCCGAGATCCTGCGCGCTCCGCGCCGCGAGTAACGCTTGTCGTGCTGCTTGCGCAGCCGGGCGTCCAGCTTCTCCGCTGCCAGGTCGAGCGCCGCGTACGGGTCGCCCGCCGCTGCCTCCGCCCGGATCACCGGACCGCGGGAATGGAGCGTGATCTCCACCCGGGCGCTGCGGTCGGCCTGTCGGGGGTTGGGCTCCTTGGACACCTCGACGTCGAGGCTGATCACCTTGCCGTCGAGCTTCTGGATCTTCTCCAGCTTCAGCTTCTCGGCCACGTGCTTCCGGAACCGCTCGGGCACCTCGGTCTTGCGGCCCTTGACGACGATGTCCACGCAGAACTCCGTTCCCGGATCACTCCGCCTCGGTGCGGAGTGTCTCCCTTTTACACCAGGCTCCGGTTCAGCCCCGGAACCTCGGACTCGGCGACTTCCGCCTCCTCCCCCATGGGCGAGATCTCCGGTCCACCGGCCCGGGTGATTATGAAAAAAACCCGCAGCACGGCATTCGGATTCGAGAGGTGTGGCCTGCGGCTTTCCCTCACGACCGAACATATCTCGCCCGGACGGATGTCGTCACCCTCTCCTACCGCGTACCTCCGTTCAGGTGAATTTACACTCTCACTACCTGCAACGATGCAACTTCCCTATCAGTTCCGGTTTATTTTGAAAGAACCGGGTGAAGCCGCAACAACCGCAGCGCACTTCACGTCAATGGGCCGGTCGGCCCTGTCCGTACCCGCCGTACCCACTGACCGGCCGAACCGCCGACCCGCCCTCACGCGAGCCGGTCCGTTTCGTTGTTCTCCTCTCCTTTCCCACCTCTCCCCTCTGTACACGAACGCGGGCGCCGAAATACTCGAATCGGCCCCGAGATCCTCTTGCGCCCGCACCTGCGCACCCACTCCCGTACGTACTTCCGTACGTGTCCGCGTGCATGTCCCGGCGGACAGCACGTGCTCCACCGCGTCCGGGCCCGGGGCCCGCAACGCGGTCCGCACCGCCCGCGCCGCCTCCGTCAGCGAGGCCCCGGTGGTCATCAGATCGTCCACGAGGACGACCTGCCCATCGCGCAACAGCCGGCCGCAGCCCGGTGCCACCGCCAGCGCACCGGCGAGATTGGCCAGCCGCTGCGCGGCGTCGAGTTCCGACTGGTCGGCCACGCCCCGCCGCTGCCGCAGCGCGGGAAGCACAGAAGCGGGTACCCCCTGTCGCCGCAGTACACCCGCCGCCGCCCGGGCGATCCGCAGGGCCGGGTCATGACCGCGAGCCCGCACGGCTCGTGGCGCGGACGGCACGGGCACCAGCAGCACCGCACCGCGGTCGCCGTGGACCGGCCCCACCAGCCCGCCCGAGCCCGGCCGCGCCGCCTCCCGCAGCCCCGCGCGCACCGCTCCCGCCAGGGCTTCGCCCAGCGGTCTGGTCAGGGCCAGGGCGCCACGTTCCTTGTGGGCCAGCAGCGCGGCGCGCACCTCGTCCGCGTACCGGGCCGCGGCGTGCGTCACCGGCAGCCCCGCCGGCTCCGGCTCCGGCCGCACCCGGCGAGGCGCGGCACCGCTCAGCGCCGTACGGCACCGGGCGCACAGCACCGCACGGGGCCTGCCGCATCCGCCGCACTCGGCAGGAAGCACCAAGTCGGAAAGGTCCTGCCACCAACCCCGCATGACCCCACTGTGCCAAGGCCCACCGCACCCGGCCACCCCTGTGGAAAACTCCACCGGACCGGCCCTGCACGCCCAGCCCCCGGCCGGTGACCTCGGCCCCGCCCGGCACGCCCTGCACGCCCGGCCCCCGGCCGGTGAGCGCTCACCCCGGATAGACCGGCGCGATCCCTTCCGTCACCTTCTGCCACTGGGCTCCCGAGGGCAGCCGGACGATCCCGTCCACCGAGTGCGCCACCAGCGGCATCTTGTCGTCGGCGGACGCGGTGACCGCCTCGACTCCGGTCAGGGCCGCGGGCTGCGGGACCTCCGGTATGGAGCCGTCGACCTCGACGTACCGCATCTGCTCCACCCCTCCCTCCTCGCGCCCGACCACGACGAGCCGACTGTCGCCGGTCCACGACATGGCGGTGACCTTCTCCAACTCGGGCGTCGCGGGCCGCATCTGCAGCACGGTCACGGCGGGCCGCGCGCCGGTCTTCTCGGCCGGCCCGGCCGGCCCCTCCTGACCGTTCGTCCCGCTCCGCTCGATCCGTCCGATCATCAGGGAGCGCCGGTCGCCCTTCGCCACGACGAGCGCGATCCTGACCCCGTCGGCGGCCACCCGGACCGCCTGGATACGCCCGTCCAGGCCCGGAGTGCGCACCTCCAGCGGCTCACCCGAGCCCTCCTCGAGAAGGAACAGCCGCGGATCGGCGGGGTCACGGTCGGCCACCCACAGGCCGCCCTGCGCGTCCCAGCTGGGCGCGGTCAGCCGGTCCTCCTCGGACTTGCCCCGGCTGCTCAGCACGGGCTCCCCGAGCGAACCGCCCGGCACGATCGATGCGACGTACAGTGCCCCTCCGTCGAGCGCGACCCCGGCCGCCGCGCGTTCGTCCAGCGAGACGGCCACCGACCGCAGCGAGGTCTCGCCCTCGCCGAGCGCCCCGGGCACCGGGTCCGGCTGGGTGGCGTCGCTGTCGGCGGGGATCCGCACCAGCCGGTGCTCCCCGTCGACGAAGTACAGGTTGTTGGGGCTTTTGCGCGAGCCCCGGTCGGCCACGTTCCCGATGGCCTCCTGGGTCAGCGAGCACAGCTGCTTCCCGTCGGCCCGCAGCTCGACCTCGTCCACGGCGGGGCTGAGGTTGCGCAGCGTGAACCACAGTTGGGCGGCCATCTCCTTGCACCGCTTGGTGCCGGTGCCGGCCGCCTTGCCGTTGAGCGGCACGGTCAGCTTGCCGCGGTCGTCCGCCGTCAGCGGCCCGGCGTCCTCGTGCAGCGCCACGCCCTCGGGGAAGCTCGACCTGACGACCGGGTCCAGCCAGGTCGTGGGCCCGCCCAGGAGGGAACGCACCATCTGGGTGGTGGGCTCCACATGACTGCGGACGTACACCGGGTCGGCGACCGCCATCGGCGGCCCGTCCGCGGCGGCCCCCAGGGTGTTCGAGGCGAAGTAGTACTTACTGACGGACATGTAGTTGCGCTGGAAGTCCGACTTCCCCATGACGACGCCCTGCGGCACCCCGGCGATGCGCCACTGCCCGCTCTTCGCGTCCTGCGTGAGACGCACGAGCTTGTCGTACGGCCCGGTGGCGGACGCGTACGCCTGCTGCGCGTCCACGGTGGCGACCTTGTCGCCGGTCAGGGTGAAGGAGACCTCGCCTGTTTCCTCCCGGCCCGGCGGGTCGGCCTGCGCGCCCGGCCCGTCCGCCAGCACCGTGGTGGACAGCTCGGGTTTCCATGCCTCGGCCGCCTCGGCGGTCAGATACTGGCGCGCGGTCCTGTAGTCCGGATCGTCACTCGTCAGCGCCTCGAGGAAGCCCTGCACGATCTGCGTGGGCGACGCGTCCTCGCTCGGCGGCATCGCGAACACCCGCACCTGCGCGTCCTGCCGGGGCGTGGACTCCACGCCCCGCAGATCCCCGCTGTCGGGCATCGAGGCGCACCCGGTCAGCAGTACGGCACCGCCGGCGGCGTACGCGATCATCCGTGCCGGCGTCCTTCGGCCGCGTCCTGCGCGCTCACCGCCCACGCGAAGCCTCCCCCTGCCTGTCCCCGAGGCCGTCGAGCCCTTCCAGACCGTCCACATCGTCCAGGCCGTCCAGCTCGTCCAGCTCATCCAATTCGTCCACGTCACCGGCACCGGCCGTCCCACCGCCACCGGCATCGGCCTCCGCGCCGGCAGGCGCCGCGTCCCCGGCGGCCGGTCCCGCCGGCTCCCCCCGGGGCGGAGCGCCCGCGGCCGGCCGCGGCACCACGCGCGCGCCGTTGCCGGGCAGCGCCGTCGGGTCGGCCGTGGGCGTCACCGCGGCCGACAGCGGGCCGAGCGGATCGCGGGCCGCGCGGGCCGATCCCTCGGTGTCCGCGGGCGGTGCGGGCAGGGTGGCCCGCTTCTCGCTGTCCCCGCCGCCGTGCGGGGCGCCGGCGTCGTCGAGTCCGCGGTTGCGCCGCGAGTCCCTGGGCTCCAGCGGTATCGGAGAGCCCCGCAGCGGCTCGTCCGCCGTCCGGGGCAGGGTCAGCCGGAACTGCGAGCCGCCGCCCGGCTCACCCCACGCCTGGAGCCAGCCGCCGTGCAGTCGCGCGTCCTCCAGGGCGATGGACAGGCCCAGCCCGGTACCGCCCGTGGTCCGCGCGCGTGCCGGGTCCGCCCGCCAGAAGCGGCTGAAGACGCGGGTCGCCTCTCCGGGTTTGAGTCCGACGCCGTAGTCCCGCACCGCGATCGCGACCGCCCCGCCCGCCGCGGCGAGCTTGACGACGACGTCCTTGCCGTCGCCGTGCTCCACGGCGTTGACGACGAGATTGCGCAGGACGCGCTCCACGCGCCGGGCGTCGGCCTCGGCGATGACGGGCTGCTGGTCGCCGACCACCTTGATCCGCGTGCCCTTGCGCTCGGCGAGCGGCTCGGCCCCGCCGACCACGCGCCGTACGACGAGCCGCAGGTCGACCGGCTCCGCCTCCAGGGCGGCCGCACCCGCGTCGAAGCGGCTGATCTCCAGCAGGTCCGAGAGCAGTGACTCGAACCGGTCGATCTGGTCGGCGAGCAGTTCGGCCGACCGGGCGGTCACCGGGTCGAAGTCCTCACGCGCCTCATGGATGACGTCCGCCGCCATCCGTACGGTCGTCAGCGGTGTCCGCAGTTCGTGGGACACGTCCGACACGAACCGGCGCTGCATCCGCGACAGGTCCTCGAGCTGGTTGATCTTCAGCTGGAGGTTCTGCGCCATCTTGTTGAAGGCCTCGCCGAGCCGTGCGATGTCGTCCTCGCCGGTGACCTTCATCCGTTCCTGGAGCCGTCCGGCGGACAGCCGTTCCGCGATCCCGGCCGCCATCCGCACCGGCGTCACGACCTGCCGCACCACGAGCCAGGCGATGGCCCCGAGGAGGACGACGACGAACAGACCGGCGGTCGCCAGCGTGCCCTTGACCAGGCTCAGCGACTTCTCCTCCTGCGTCAGCGGGAAGAGGTAGTACAGCTGGTACGGATCACCGTTGGGGTCGTTGACCTGTTTGCCGATGACCAGACCCGGCTGGGAGTCGGCGCCGTTGCTGTAGACGATCCGCGTGTACCGCTGCGCGGCCCCGGTGCCGGTGTCGATCCGCTCCCGCAGGTTGCCGGGCACGCTCTCCGCCGGGTCGACGTGCCCGGAGGCGCGCGGACCGCGCCCGCCGCCGCTCTCGTCGCCCATGGGCAGGGTGACCACGTCGAAGGCGCCCTGGCCGCCGCTGGAGAGCGACTCCACGAGGTCGCTCATCCACTGGATGACGCTCTGCGAGGACCGGCCGTCCACCGTGGACGCGTCCTCGCCGGTGCCGCTCGCGGCCTCGTCGGCCTGCTGCTTGGCCACCGCGAACCCGCCGGTGGCCTGGCTCTGGGACGCCTTCACCTTGGCGTCCAGCAGGCCGTTGCGCACCTGGCCGATGACGACGAAGCCCAGCAGCAGGACCACGCCCAGCGACATCAGCAGCGTGGTGACGACGACCTTGAGCTGGATGTTGCGCCGCCACAGCCGCATGACGGGCAGCAGCGGCCGGCGCACCCAGCGCACGAACAGGCGGATGACCGGGCTGCCCTGGACTCCGCCCTGGAGCAGCCCGCCCTCCCTGGGGCGCCCCCAACGGGAACGCCCCGAGGGGCGGCCCCGGGGCGTCCGGCCGACAGGCCGCTCCGGTCGGTCCCCGGGCCGGCCGGAGCCCGAAGCGGCGCTGTCACCGGACATGTCAGCTCGGTCCTGCCTTGTAGCCGACGCCACGGACGGTCACCACGATCTCCGGCTTCTCCGGGTCCTTCTCGACCTTGGAGCGCAGCCGCTGGACATGGACGTTCACCAGCCGGGTGTCGGCCGCGTGGCGGTATCCCCAGACCTGCTCGAGGAGCACCTCACGCGTGAACACCTGCCAGGGCTTGCGGGCCAGCGCGACCAGCAGGTCGAACTCCAGCGGGGTCAGCGCGATCGACTGCCCCTCCCGCTTCACGGAGTGCCCGGCCACGTCGATCACCAGGTCGCCGATGGCGAGCTGTTCCGGCGCCGGCTCCTCCGACCTGCGCAGCCGCGCCCGGATCCGGGCGACCAGCTCCTTCGGCTTGAACGGCTTGACGATGTAGTCGTCGGCGCCGGACTCCAGACCGACCACGACATCGACGGTGTCGCTCTTCGCCGTGAGCATCACGATCGGCACCCCGGACTCCGCCCTGATCAGGCGGCACACCTCGATGCCGTCCCGGCCCGGCAGCATCAGATCCAGCAGCACCAGATCGGGCTTGGCCTCACGGAAAGCGGCCAGCGCCTTGTCGCCGTCGGCTACGAAAGACGGCTCAAAACCTTCACCACGCAGCACAATGCCGAGCATCTCGGCCAGTGCGGTGTCGTCGTCGACGACAAGGACTCGTCCCTTCATAAACGACATCATCCCATTAGCTATTCGTGACCTGGCGTGACCTGGCACACAGTGCGGCCAGGGCCTCTGCCGTCACGGGTGAGACGGCACCTTCCTCCGTGACGATCGCCGTGACCAATTCCGGTGGTGTCACGTCGAACGCCGGGTTGTACGCCTGGGTCCCCAGGGGTGCCACAAGAATCCCGCCTCCCGCTTCGGTTCCGGCCATCGGCACCTGCGGTGCCGTGACCTCGGTCACTTCATGGCCGGGGCGCTGCTCGACCTCGATGGAGGCCCCGTCCGGTGTGCGGGCATCGACCGTCGTCACCGGTGCCACCACTATGAACGGCACGTGGTGGTACCGCGCGAGCACGGCGAGCGGATAACTCCCCACCTTGTTCGCCACCGAGCCGTCGGCCGCGATGCGGTCCGCCCCTATCAGTACCGCGTCCACCTCGCCCGCCGCGAACAGCGATCCCGCCGCACTGTCGGTGAGCAGCGTGTACGCCATTCCGCTACGGGCGGCCTCGTATGCCGTCAGGCGAGCACCTTGCAGCAACGGACGCGTTTCGTCCACCCACAGCCTCCTGAGCCTGCCCGCCCGGTGCGCGGCCAGCGCCACCGCGAACGCGGTGCCCTCGCCGCCCGACACCAGCGAGCCGGTGTTGCAGTGGGTGAGGATCCGGTGCCCGCCGCCGGGCATCAGCTCGTCCAGCAGCGCCAGCCCGTGCCGGGCCATCCGGGCGCTGGCCTCGGCGTCCTCGCGGTGCAGCTGCCGCGCCGCGGCCAGCGCGGCCCCGGCCGCCTCCGGGAGACCGCCGCCGCGGGCGAGAACACCCTGGTGGGCACTCAGAGCCCGGCGCACCCCCACCTCGAGGTTCACCGCGGTGGGCCGGGCACCCTCCAGCGCGGCGGCGGCGTCGTTCACGTCGAAGCCCCGTACGGCGGCGAGGGCGACGCCGTACGCCCCGGCGATGCCCAGCAGTGGCGCACCGCGCACGGCGAGCGAACGGATCGCCTCCACGAGCGCGGGGGCGTCCGTGCAGACGAGCTCCACCTCCTCGACCGGCAGCCTGGTCTGGTCGAGCAGCACCAGGACGGGTCCTTCCGGTGGCTCCTCCCAGCGGATCACCGGGATGTCGGTCGGCCGCTTGTGGTCGTCGCTTTGCGCGTACTGATCAGCCATGCGGTCAGTCTGCCCCCTGGAACGCGGACAATTGAAGGCACAGTCCTCACCTCGGCCGGTCCGTCGTCGACCGCCCCATGGCACGATGGCAGCGAACCTGCCGCCGCGACCGCGGACGGGCATCGTGAAGGAGCGACGATGAACGACACTCCGGGCTGGGCTTCGCCCGGATCCGCCCCCTCCGAAGGTCAGGGGCCGGGTGCGTCCGGGCCTGCCGAGCCCGCAGAGCGCCCGAACCCCGAGCAGCCCGCCCCGCAGGGGCCGGGCTGGTCGAAGGAGCAGCCGCCGAGCCAGTGGTCCGCGCCCACCGACCGGCCCGGCGCAGCGGACCCCGGCCGGACTCCCCCACCGCCTCCGCCGGG
>NZ_LIQT01000267.1 GCF_001418415.1 Streptomyces hirsutus | reverse complement strand
GCCGCGTGGTGTGCTGCCGCGTGGTGTGCTGCCGCGCAGCCTTCCGGGGCCGTCGGAAGGCTGCGCGGATCAGTCCTGCTTCTTCTTCCCCGCCGCGTCCGCGGCCGGCCGCCCGGCGTTCTCGGATTCCGCCGCCCCGGACCCGGGCTCGGCGAAGTCCACCCGGTTCATGTGCCGGTTCATCGACTTCATCAGACCCCAGACCGCCAGAGCCATCACCGCGAACACGATGAAGCCGAGGACACCGGGGGTGACCTTGGCCTCGTCGAACTCGGCGAGGGTGACCAGGTGGCTCATTGACAGGTGTGCGCTTGCGCTCATGTCAGGCATTGTCGCGGATGCCCGCGAAGAGGTCGTCCTCGGGGAGGGAGGTATCCACGAAGGACTTCGCCAGCTCGTACTCCTCGGTGGGCCAGACCTCCTTCTGGACCTCCATCGGGATCCGGAACCAGCCCCCGTCGGGGTCGATCTGTGTGGCGTGCGCGATCAGGGCCTTGTCACGGATCTCGAAGAAGTCCGCACACGGAACGTGCGTGGTGAGCGTGCGCTCCTTGTGCCCGGACTCCGCCCAGCGCTTGAGCCAGTCCCCGTACGGCGACTCCAGGCCGCGGTCCAGCAGTGCCTGGTGCAGCGTCTCGGTGCGGGGGCGGTTGAAACCCTGGTTGTAATAGAGCTTCAGCGGCTGGAAGGCCGGGCCGAACTCGTCCTCCGGGTACATCCCGGTGTCCGCCGCGCCCTCGAACGCCACCATCGTGATCTTGTGGGTCATGATGTGGTCGGGGTGCGGGTAGCCGCCGTTCTCGTCGTAGGTGGTGATCACCTGGGGACGGAACGCGCGGATCTTCCGCACCAGCTCCCCGGCCGCCTTGCCCACGTCCTCCAGGGCGAAGCAGCCCTCGGGCAGCGGGGGCAGCGGGTCGCCCTCGGGCAGACCGGAGTCGACGAAGCCGAGCCATTCCTGCTTCACCCCGAGGATCTCCCGGGCCTCGTCCATCTCCTTCCTGCGCACCTCGTGGATGTTCTCCTCGATGTACGGATCACCCTGCAGTTTGGGGTTGAGGATGGAGCCGCGTTCCCCGCCCGTGCAGGTCACGACCAGCACGTCCACCCCCTCGGACACGTACTTCGCCATGGTGGCCGCGCCCTTGCTCGACTCGTCGTCGGGGTGGGCGTGCACAGCCATCAGTCGCAACTGGTCAGTCAAGACTCATTCCTCAAGTCGGTAGGCGCCCCGCGCACCCGGCACGCGCTTCCGCCGGCGGCCGTCCCGTGGGACGTCGCGGTGGGGTGGCGGGCGGGTGGTGGACGGAAGGCTTCTATAGTGACCGAAGCCGGGGATGAATAATTCCGGGAGCCCCGTTCCGGGCCTCCCCCGGGAGGGCACGCGTCCCGTTCCTGCCGAGGAGACGATCATGAGCACGGTGAGCACGCGACCGCCCGAGGGTCGTTACGGCCGCTCTTCGGACGAACGCGCGGACCGCACTCTCAAGATCGTCGGTGCGGTCCTGGCCGTGGTCATGCTCACCCTGTTCGGCTGGTTCGGCTACCACTACGTCGTCAAGAACGAGATCAGCGGCGAGCTGATCGGTTTCGACACGTCGAAGACCGCGGTGAAGGTGCGCCTGGAGGTCCACAAGGACGCCGGGGTCGAGGGCTACTGCACGGTGCGGTCCCAGGCCGCGGACGGCGCCGAGGTGGGCCGCGCCGACTTCCGCTTCGGCGGCGAGGACACCCGCATCGACAAGGTCGTCACGCTCCGCACGACCTCTCCGGGCACCTCGGCCGAACTCATCGGGTGCCACGCCGACTGAGCCCGACCCGACCGGTCCTGCGGGAATCACACCCCCGACGACCTGCGGAAACATAACTCTGGTGGCTTATGTCCTCCCCCTTTCCTCGCCGAATTGTTAGGCTCGTGGTTTCGCCCATCCGTGGAGGAACATCCTTCAGGGAGGGCGTTGCTTTGTATTCCCACGTACCTACGAGGAGCACCAGTGACCCAGACCAGCGAGAACGTCACCTGGCTGACCCAGGAGGCGTACAACAAGCTCAAGGTCGAGCTTGAGTACCTTACTGGTCCCGCGCGCACGGAGATCTCCGCGAAGATCGCCGCCGCGCGCGAGGAGGGCGACCTGCGGGAGAACGGCGGGTACCACGCGGCCAAGGAGGAGCAGGGCAAGCAGGAGCTCCGCGTGCGGCAGCTCACCCAGCTCCTCGAGAACGCCAAGGTCGGTGAGGCGCTGGCGGCCGACGGCACGGTGGGGCCCGGCATGGTCGTCACGATCGCCTTCGACGGCGACGAGGACGACACACTGACCTTCCTCCTCGCCTCGCGCGAATACGCGAGTTCGGAGATCGAGACGTACTCACCGCAGTCCCCCCTGGGTACCGGGGTGAACGGTCACAAGGTCGGCGAGGAAGCGGAGTACGAGCTGCCGAACGGCAAGAAGGCCTCGGTGAAGATCCTCAAGGCCGAGCCTTACAAGGGCTGACTCCAGCCTGCTCCCCTGCGATTCCGCAGCCGCGAGTCCGCCGCGACCGGGCCCCTGGCAGCCTCCCCGAGGGAGGCTGCCAGGGGCTTCGTCACACCGTCGCCGAACGGTACTTGCGTACGGCGAGCGTCCTGAAGACGAGGATGATCAGGACCGACCAGATCAGCGAGGCCCACACCGGGTGCTGCATGGGCCAGGCGTCCGAGGTGGAGACTCCGGGGTTGCCGAAGAGCTCTCTGCAGGCCTGGACGGTGGCGCTGAACGGGTTCCACTCCGCGATGTGCCGCAGCCAGGGGGTCATCTGGTCGGTGTCCACGAACGCGTTCGACACGAAGGTCACCGGGAAGAGCCACACCAGGCCGCCGGAGGTGGCCGCCTCCGGGGTGCGGACCGACAGGCCGATGACCGCACCGATCCAGGTGAACGCGTATCCGGTGAGCAGCAGCAGCCCGAAGGCGGCGAGCACCTCGCCGGCGCTGGTGTGGGTGCGCCAGCCGACCAGCAGGGCGACCACGGCGAGCACCAGCAGGGTGAGCGCCGTCTGCACCAGGTCGGCGAGGGTGCGGCCGGTGAGCACCGCGCCGCGGGCCATGGGCAGGGAGCGGAAGCGGTCGATGAGGCCCTTGTGCATGTCCTCGGCGATGCCCGCACCGGCTCCGGCGGTGGCGAAGGTGACGGTCTGGGCGAAGATGCCGGCCATCAGGAACTCGCGGTAGACCTGCGGGCTCGTGGTGCCCCCGATGTTCATGGACCCGCCGAACACGTAGGAGAACAGCACCACGAACATGATCGGCTGGACGATCCCGAAGATGACCACTTCGGGAATCCGGGCCATCCGGATCAGGTTGCGTTTGGCGACGATCAGGGAGTCCCTGATCGACTGGCCGATGGGGTTGCCGGGTGCCGCGATCCGGACGGCGTCGGTGACGGCGCTCACGTGGCGGCCTCCTTCCTGTGAGGGCGTCCCTGTCCTGTGCCGCTCTGTCCGGCGCCGGGCTGCTCGCCGTCCTCCCCCTCGGCCTCCGCGGCATGACCGGTGAGGGAGAGGAAGACGTCGTCGAGGGTCGGGCGGCGCAGACCGATGTCGTCGATCTCGATGCCGCGGACGTCGAGTTCGCGGATGATCTCGGCCAGGAGCTTCGCGCCGCCGGAGACCGGTGTGGTGATCTTGCGCATGTGCTCCTCGACCTTGGTGCCGCCCTGGTCCGGGCCGCGCAGGCTGAACCTGTCCAGGAGGGCGGAGGCGGCCTGGATGTGCTCCCGCTCGTGCACCACGACCTCGACGCGCTCTCCGCCGGTGCGGGCCTTGAGCTGGTCGGAGGTGCCCTGGGCGATGACCCGGCCGTGGTCGACCACCGCGATGTCGTGCGCGAGGTGGTCGGCCTCCTCCAGGTACTGGGTGGTCAGCAGCAGCGTCGTACCGCCGGAGACGAGTTGCTTGATCACGTCCCACAACTGCTGGCGGTTGCGCGGGTCGAGGCCGGTGGTCGGCTCGTCCATGAACATCACGGGCGGTGAGACGACGAGGGCCGCCGCGAGGTCGAGCCGTCGGCGCATGCCGCCGGAGTAGGTCTTCGCGGTGCGGTCGGCGGCGTCCGCGAGGTGGAACTGCTCCAGCAGTTCGTCCGCGCGCGCCTTCGCCGCCTTGGCCCTCATCTGGTAGAGCTGCCCGACCATCTGCAGGTTCTCGCGGCCGGTCAGGTACTCGTCGACCGCCGCGAACTGGCCGGACAGGCCGATGGAGCGGCGCACGGCGTCAGGCTGCTTGAACACGTCGATACCGGCGACCACCGCCTTTCCGCGGTCGGGCCGCAGCAGGGTGGTCAGACAGCGGACGGAGGTGGTCTTGCCCGCGCCGTTCGGCCCGAGCAGGCCCAGGACGGTGCCCTCGGGGACATCGAGGTCGACGCCGTCCAGTGCCTTTACGTCGCCGAAGGTCTTCACCAGGCCTTCGGCGTAGATGGCGCCTGGCATATGAGTCTCCACGTCATCGGGGATTCTTCTGGAAAACCTGGGAATGCGTGCCGCGTCTCGCCCTGTCGCGCTCGAGCACCCCCTGGCGTACCAAGGTGAGACACGCGACACACACCATAACGCGATGTATCGCGTCCCTCAATGCGTTGAACACGAACGGGTGACGAAGGGGGACCGCGAGGTCAGTCGATGATCGTGTAGCCCGCGTCGTGCAGGACCCGGTTGACCTCGGCGCGGTGCTCCGGGCCCTTCGTCTCGAGGTGCACTTCGACCTCCACCTCCGTGAGCCCGAGCCGGGGGTCGGTCCGTACATGGCTCACGTCGAGGACATTAGCGTCGGCCACCGACAATGCCCCGAGAAGCGCCGCGAGGGCTCCCGGGCGGTCCGTCAGACGCAGCCGTACGGCCAGGTAGCGGCCCTGCGCCGCCATCCCGTGCCGCAGCACCCGCTCCATCAGCACCGGGTCGACGTTGCCGCCGGACAGCACCGCGACGACCGGCCCCTCGAAGGAGTCGGGGCGGCTCAGCAGCGCCGCGACCGAGCTCGCCCCGGCCGGCTCCACGACCAGCTTGGCCCGCTCCAGGCACAGCAGCAGCGCGGCCGACAGCTCGCCCTCGGTGACGGTGCGGACCTCGTCCACCAGCTCGCCGACGATCCCGAAGGGCACGTCGCCGGGCCGCCCCACCTTGATGCCGTCGGCCATCGTCGCCGGGTCGCGCACCGACACCGGGTACCCGGCCGCCAGCGAGGGCGGATACGCGGCCGCCCCCTCCGCCTGCACCCCGATGATCCGTACGTCCGGCCGCAGCGCCTTCACCGCGACCGCGATCCCGGCGATCAGCCCGCCGCCGCCGACACCGACGACGACCGTGCGCACCTCCGGGCACTGCTCCAGGATCTCCAGGCCCACGGTGCCCTGCCCCGCGATGATGTCGGGGTGGTCGAAGGGATGGATGAGCACGGCGCCCGTCCCGGCCGCGTACTCCTCCGCGGCGACCAGTGCCTCGTCGACCACCTGACCGTGCAGGCGCACCTCGGCGCCGTACTCCCGGGTGGCGCTGATCTTCGGCAGCGGGGCGCCCTTCGGCATGAACACCGTCGAGCCCACCCCGAGCAGCGAGGAGGCGAGCGCGACGCCCTGCGCGTGGTTTCCGGCGCTCGCGGCGACGACACCGGCGGCGCGCTGCTCCGGCAGCAGCCCGGCGATCCGGACGTACGCGCCGCGCAGCTTGAACGAACCCGTGCGCTGGAGGTTCTCGCACTTCAGGTGCACCGGGGTGCCCACCGTGCGGGACAGGTGCCTGCTGCTCTCCAGCGCGGTCACCCGCGCGACACCCTGGAGCATCTTCCGGGCACCGCGCACATCGTCGAGGGTGACGGTGCGCAAGGAGTCAGCCGTTCCGTGGCCCATGACTCCAGCATCGCAGTTCACGGCCGGGGGCGTGCGCGGTGACCAGCGGGCGGACCCGGCTTTGCGCAGCGCCGGTACGAGCCGCCTCCCAGCCGCGTACCCTGTCCCCCAATTAGCAGCCCTTCACGAAGTGAGCCTCCGGCCATGCCCACAACACCTGACATGTCGATGGACGCGACGACCGTCGGTGACACCGGCCTTCTCGACACGCTGCAGCACGAGGTGGCGCTGTTCGCCCGCCGCGCCGAACAGACCCGGCTCGGCGGCGTCGGCCAGGTGCGCAACTTCATGGACCGCGCCGCCTATCTGCTGCTCAACCGCCTCGACAACGAGGGCCCGATGGGGGTCAAGGCGCTCGCCGCGAGCATGGGCATCGATTCGTCGACGGTCACCCGTCAGGTGGCTCCGCTGGTCGACACCGGTCTGGTGAAACGCACCTCGCACCCCGAGGACGGCCGGGCGGTGGTGCTCCAGCTGTCTCCGCGCGGACACTCACGCCTGGAGGAAGTCCGTTCCTCACGGCGTCAGTTGATGGCCGAACTGACACAGGACTGGGAGCAGGAGGAGCGCGAGGCGTTCTGCGCGCTCCTCACGCGCTTCAACGGCGCCCTGTCCGCGCGGATGTCGGCACCGGACGTACCGGGGCAGGAGGAGGAGACCGCCTCCTGAGCCGAGCCGTGTACGCCACCCCTTGAGAACCGGGCCGGGTACGGCCCGCCGGGGCGGAGCCGCCGTCGGGTACGGCTCCACCCCGTACATACGGGCTTCGACGGCCCCGGGGGGGGCTGTCCTTAACGGGCGAGCGCCTGCTGAAGATCCTCGAGCAGGTCGTCGATGTTCTCGATGCCGACGGAGAGACGGACCAGGTCGGCGGGGACCTCGAGGGCGGAGCCCACGACGGACGCGTGCGTCATGCGTCCGGGGTGCTCGATCAGCGACTCGACGCCGCCCAGGGACTCGCCGAGCGTGAAGACCTTGGCCCGGTTGCAGACCTCGACGGCCGCTTCCTCGCCGCCCTCCACGCGGAAGGAGATCATGCCGCCGAAGGACCGCATCTGCTTGGCGGCGACCTCGTGGCCGGGGTGTTCGGGCAGCCCCGGGTAGAGGACGCTCGTCACGCGCGCGTGCCGGCTGAGCATGTCGGCGACCTTGGTGGCGTTCTCGCTGTGCCGGTCCATGCGCACGGAGAGCGTCTTGGCGCCGCGCAGCACCAGCCAGGAGTCGAACGGCCCGGCGACCGCGCCCATCGCGTTCTGGTGGTAGGCGAGCTCCTCGCCGAGCTCCGCGTCGCCCGTGACCAGGGCGCCGCCGACGACGTCCGAGTGGCCGCCCATGTACTTGGTCAGGGAGTGCACGACGACGTCCGCGCCGAGCGCGAGCGGCTGCTGGAGGTACGGGGTGGCGAAGGTGTTGTCGACGACGAGGCGGGCGCCCGCGTCCCGGGCGATCTGGGCGACGGCGGCGATGTCGGTGATGCCGAGCAGCGGGTTGGAGGGGGTCTCCACCCACACCGCCTTGGTCTTCGGGGTGAGGGCGGCCCGCACGGCGGCCGGGTCGCTGGTGTCGGCCACCGACCACTCCACGCCCCAGCGGGCGACGACCTTGGCGAACAGGCGGAACGTGCCGCCGTACGCGTCGTTCGGGATCACCACGTGGTCGCCGGGGGCGAGCAGCGTACGCAGCAGGCAGTCCTCGGCCGCCAGTCCGGACGCGAACGCGAGGCCGCGGCGGCCGCCCTCCAGGGCCGCGAGGTTCTCCTCCAGCGCGGTCCTGGTCGGGTTGGCGCTGCGGCTGTACTCGTAGCCGCCGCGGAGGCCTCCGACGCCGTCCTGCTTGTACGTGGACACCTGGTAGATCGGCGGCACGACCGCGCCGGTGAGGGGGTCGGCCGTGTTGCCCGCGTGAATCGCGAGCGTCTCGAAGTGCTGGCTGATGTGCGTGTCGCTCATGTGCACCGAGGGTAGTCCGCCCACGCTCCCGATGACGGCAGCCGAGTCGTCCACGGGCCCGCCACCACGTTGGCCAAGTGCGGACGCGATCTGGTTCGCTGGAGACATGGAGATTCTCTTGGTCCTGCTCGGGGTGGTCATGATCGGCTTCGTGGTGCTGCCGTTCCTGAGGCGCGGGCGCGGCGGGATCACGCAGGTACCGGCCGGCCATCCCGACGCGGCGGACCCGGCCGGCTACGGCTTCGCCCTCGAGGAGGAACTGGACGTCCGCATGCCCGGCCCCGACCAGGACCTGGTGGACGTCCTGGATCTGGTGCAGCGCACCCAGGACTACCGCGGGGCACAGCAGCTGCTGGCCGGCACCGACGCGACGAGCGAGCTGCGCTGGCAGCGGGTGCAGGCCTTCGCGGGCGCCGCCTCGCTGGAGCTCGCCGCTCGGCCCGGCGGGGCCGGAGAGGCTCCGGGCGGGCAGTGGCTGCGGGTGTGGCGTGCGGAGGTGCCCAAGGACGCGGGGGGCGCGGCGGTGCACGCCGAGTTCCTGGTGCAGCAGGCATGGCGTACGGCGACGCCCGGGACGGACGAGTTCCGGATCATCATGGAGGAGGCGAAGGCGGCGTGCGGCCAGGCGGCGCTGCTGGCCCCCGGTGACCCGGTCCCGTACATCGTGGAGCTCTCGGTGGCCCGCGGGCTGGCCTACGAGCGGAAGGACTTCGAGCAGGTCTGGCTGAAGATCCTGGACCGTGCGCCGGCCCACATGGGCGCGCACCTGGCCGCCCTGCACTACTGGTGCGAGAAGTGGCACGGCTCACGGGAACTCGCGTACTCGTTCGCGGAGGCCGCGGCCGCGCGGGCACCGCAGGGTTCGCTGCTGGCCGCGATGCCGCTGTTCGCGGTGTTCGAGCACCTGCCGGAGGTGAACCTGGTCAGCGGTTTCTACCAGAGCGAGGTGGTGACGAAGGCGGTCCACGGCGCGCTGCACGCGGTGCACGCGGCCCGTCCCGGCGACCCGATGGCCGCGCACGTCCGGCATCTGCTGGTCTTCTTCCTGGTCCGCGGTGAACGCTGGGCGGAGGCCATGACCCAGCTGACGCACATCGACGGCCATGTCGGCGCGCTCCCCTGGACCCTGTCCCCCGACCCCGCCGCGGAGTTCGCGGTCTACCGGGCCCTGGCGGTCGCGGGCTACGAGGCCAACGGCGGCAGCCCGGCGACCCTGCCGCGCTGAGGGGCGACGCGCGAGGGCCCGCCGGAAGCCATGGCTTCCGGCGGGCCCTCGCCCCTGCTCAGCAGTGGGCCGGCGGCCGGCTCACTTGCCGTAGTAGGCGTTGTGGATCGAGATCGTCGACGTGTTGCCCTTCTTGTCGGTGATCTTGGCGCGGAAGGAGATCGCCTTCTTCTTCGCGGGGTTCTTGACGGTGATCTTGCCCTTCGTGACCGTGGTCTTCTTCCAGTTCTTCCCGGCGTCGTAGGAGACCCACACCGTCAGCGACTTGAGGTTCTTGCCCTTGGCCGCGCCCTCGACGGTGACCGGGAAGGTGACCTTCTTGCCCGCCGTGACCTTGCTGTCCAGCCCGGTGACCGCCTGGAAGCGGGCCGAGGAGGCGGGCAGCTGCTTCATGCCGGAGACCTTCTTGGAGCGGAAGGTCCAGCTCGCGTCGATGCGGGTGGACGCGGCGGCGACCTTGGAACTGCGCTTGACCGAGGTCGTCAGCCGGTAGGAGGCGTCGGCCGAGGGCACCTTGAACGCCTCCTCGCCGAACAGCGGGTCGTCGTGGGAGCCGACCTTGGTGCCGTTGCGGTACAGGCTGGTGGTGACCGAGGTGAACTTCGAGGAGCCGGGGTTGCCCTTGCCGTCGGCGAACAGCGGGAGTCGCCCGTAGAGGTCGTTGCCCTCGCGGAAGAGGCCGTAGTCCGAGGTGACACGCGGCCCGAAGACGGCCGTGTTCACGGTCTTGGAGTACGTCTTGCCGGCCTTGAAGGTGAAGGCGCCACCGAGGGTGTAGCCGGCTTCGACGATCGGCCAGCCCTCGGCGTCGACGCCGCCCTGCTGCTCGAAGTCGAGGTCCCACTTCACCCCGCCCGTGGTGGACAGGTACAGGGTGCGGGTGCCGGGCAGCGCCTGCGGGATGCCGACCGCGGAGGCGGAGTAGCTGTCCGGAAGCCAGCCCGTGGCGCTGGCCGCGCCCTTCTTGCCGCTCGCCGCGGCGCCCATGGCGACCTTCACCGTGGCCAGTTCGGCCGCCTTGTAGGCACGGGTGTAGCCGGTGGCGAGCTGCTTGACCTTGCCGCCGGTGACGGTGCTGTACTGCGCCTTGGTGCCCTTGCTCCAGTGGGCGTCCCACTGCTGGCTCAGCGAGCCGTCGGTGATCTGCGGGCCGAGGTGGGCGGAACGGAAGTTGTCGTACGACTCCAGCCACCAGCCGTGGCCGTAGGCGGAGTTCTTCGTCTCCACGGTGTAGTCGGCCGAGGCGAATACCGACCTGGCCGCCTTGTCCGGCACGGTGATCTTCACCGGCTTGGCCTTGCGGGCGTCCAGCGTGACCGTCGTCTTCTTGGTGACGCTCAGCTTCGGCTGGGAGAGCCAGTCGGCGCCGTCGAACTTCTGCGGGTCGGTGCCGGCGTACACCGCGGTGTCCAGGATGTAGTTGCCCTTGGGTACGCGGACGGTGACGGTGCCGTCGGCGTCGTAGGGCATGTGCCACTCGCCGGTGGCCGCGCCGGAGGTGCCCATCAGGTCCGCGGAGTAGGCGGCCGTGGCCTTGCCGTTGCGGCCGAGGACCTTGAGCGTCACGTCGTAGGACTCGGCCTCCCGCTCCACGCCCGCGGCTGTGCGGACGCTCTGGCCGCCCCCGGTCGCGACCACGTAGGCCGAGTACGCGCCGTCGGTGGTGCCGCCGAGCTTGGTGTTGACGGTGAAGTCGACGGAGGCCGTGCCGCCCGCGGGGACCGTCACCGTGGTGGCGCCCAGGGTGAAGAAGCCGGCCGGGGCCGCCTTGCCCTTGGGGTCGGTGGCGGTGGACGTCAGCTTCAGGGTGACGTCCGTGGTGCCGAGGTTGCGGTAGGTCAGCGGCTTGGTGACCGGCTTGTCGTCGGTGTGCGGCCACTGCTGGAGGCCGAAGCTCACCGAGGCCGGGTCGGCGATCACCGTCTGCTGGATGGCCTTGTCGACCTGGACCCGCCCGGAGCCCTGCTCGAACGGCGTGTACGCGCCGCCCTTGGTGGAGCCGGTGAGCGCGCCCTTCAGCTCCGTGTAGGTCCAGTCGGGGTGCTGCTGCTTCAGGAGCGCGGCCGCGCCCGCGACATGGGGGGTCGCCATCGACGTGCCCGAGATGGACATGTAGCCGGCCGGCTTCTCGCCGACCTCCTTGGCGATGTCGTTCCCCTTCGCCGAGGCTGCCGTGATGTCGACGCCGGGCGCGGTGACGTCCGGCTTGACGGCGCCGTCGCCGATGCGGGGGCCGGTGGAGGAGAAGTCGGCGAGTTTGTCCTTGTCGTCGACGGCGCCCACGGTGAGGGCGGCGTCGGCGCTGCCGGGCGAACCGATCGACTTGGGGCCGGAGTTGCCCGCGGCGATGGCGAACAGGATGCCCTTGTCCGCAGAGAGCTTGTTGACCGCCGCTTCCAGCGGGTCGATCTCGGCCGTGTCTCCGCCGCCCAGACTCATGTTGACGACATCGGCGCCCTGCGCGACGGCCCACTCCATGCCGGCCAGGATGCCGGAGTCGTCACCGAAGCCGGCGTCGTCGAGGACCTTGCCGTTGAGGATCTTGGCGCCCGGCGCGACACCCTTGTACGTGCTGCCGGCCTTGGCGCCGGTACCGGCCGCGATCGAGGCGACGTGGGTGCCGTGGCCGACCTTGTCGCCGGTGTTCGACGAGTCGGTGAAGTTCTTGGACGCGGTCACCTGGCCCTTCAGGTCCGGGTGGGTCGCGTCGACACCGGTGTCCAGGACGGCGATCTTCACGCCCTTGCCGTCGTAGCCGGCGGCCCACGCCTTGGGGGTGCCGATCTGCGCGACGGACTTGTCGAGGGCCGCCTCGCGGACGCCGTCGAGCCAGACGTGGGCGATGCCGGACGCGGTCCGGTCGCCGTCGGTGACCGCCTTCCACAGGTCGGGCGTGTCCTCGTGCGGGGTCTGCACGGCGTCCGCGTTCAGGGCGCCGAGGGTCCGGCGGAGCGTGGCCGCGTCGCGGACGTCGGACTTCGCGGCGGCGGCGGCGCGGCCCTGATACCCGACGATGACCTTCGGACCGCGCTGCTGGGAGCGTCGGGTGGAGTCCTTGCCGAGTTCCGTGATGTCGAAGAGCCGCCGGTCGAGCCGGCCGCTCGCGATCAGCCGGGCGGCGTCCGCCGGCAGTACGTGGGTGTGGCCGCCGGACCTGCGGATCTGGACGGGTATGTGTTCCCGGCCCTTGGCCCGCTCCAGGCCGACGACACGGCCCTTGGCGTCCACGGCGACCCGGTCGCCGGTGATGAGGGTGATGCGGTGCTTGGCCTTCAGCGAGGACGACGTCTGCGCGGCGGTACCGGCCGCGGTGTGTGCGGCCGTCCCTTCGCCGTTCGCCGACGCCGGACCGGTCATGCCCGCCACGAGCGCCACGGCGGCTGCCGTGGCGACCGTGGCCGCGCCTGTCGCGCGCGCTCTCTTGACTTGTCTGCGCAAGGTTCCCCCTAGCGGATGTGCCGGGTTGATTCCCCATCACCCGGCCGGGGGTGGTCTCGTACGCATGTGCGTAGGCCCCCGGGTTGCGCAGTATGCCGAAGGGTGATCAAGCGCCTCAAGGGGTTACGGGGGAGAGTGCGAAGTCGACGGGTAGTCGACGGGTATCTGTGACGTCACCGCCGTAACTCCGTTACCGGATCGACGGATTGGAGCGCGGCGACGGGCTCGCGGTCGCGTGCGCGGCCGAGTGCGCGAGGCCCGCGTCCGGGCGGTCACGCCCCGGCCCCCCTCGTGCGCGACCTCGTTGTCAGTGGTCCCGGATAGCTTCGATCGTGTTGCGCCGCAGTGGCGTTGACGTCCCCTTTCGCGTGCATGGGAGATGGTGCGTTGTCCGTCTGGGAGAAGTCGAGCACGGCACGGGTGGTGCCGCCCGCGAGGCCGCGGAAGCTGGCCAAGGTGCCGTTCGTCGAGCTGGCGGACGGGCGGCTGCAGGGGGTGGTCTCCAGCGGGTCGGACATCGGGCGGGTGTACGTGTCGTCCGTCGCCGCCGGCACCTACGCGTTCGCGTGCAGCACCAACAACAACCGCCCCTGCGGCGGCGCGCGCGGGTGGTTCTGCAACCACATCCGGGCACTGGTCGACGAGGCCGTACTGCAGTACGGCGCCGAGCGCGTGGCCCGGTACCTGAAGGTCGAGGTGGCGGACGGCGAGCTCGACGCGGACTCCGTCACCACCGCCATGACGCACACGCGGCCCGCACAGGGCGACACCTCGGCCGCGGCGCCCGTGTTCAGCCGGTTCCTGCGGCACCTGGCGTACCTGGAACTCGCTCCGGGCACCGCGCCGCTGCCCGAGATGCAGTGGTTCCCGACGACGAGGGCGGTGGCCTGATGCGTGCCGATCTGCTGTTCGACCCCGTCGACGGTCTCGACGAGGCCCTCGCGGCCGTGGACGCCTTCGACGCGGCGCTCGTCGCCGGTCTGCTCCGGCCGCAGCCCGGCCAGGCCGCCGGTGTGGTGGAGCTGGCCGACGCCGTCGCCGGCACCCCGCTCGCCGCACGCGTCGCCGAGGCGGCCGACAAGACGGTGGCCGGGGCCGCGGGCGAGGACCACTTCGTCGCGCTCGCCGCCGCCCGCGCCGCCCTGCTCGGCTCGGTGCACGACGCGCTGACCGCCCGTGTGACGGAGGCCGTCGGCCGGCCCGTCGCCGAGGAGGCCGCCCCGGCCGGGGCCGGTGGCGTGGACCACGCCGCGAACCTCCTCGCCGCCGCCCGCAGTTGGCTGAGCGATCTCGCGCGCGCCGGCTGGCAGGGCATCGACCACGAGCTGGTCGGCGGCGCCGCCCCCGTCGTCTCCGCGATGCTGCCCGACCCGGCGCTGCGCCGGCAGGCCACGCTGCTTGACGGATTCGCCGCCGAACTCGCCGCGTCCTGCCCGGGGGCCACCCTGGAGCGGATTCCGGTGCGCCGGTGGGCCGACCTCTGGTCCAGGGCCCTGCTCCTGACGCTGCCGGGGGCGACCGGCGCCCCCGCGGCGGACACGGCCACCGGCCGCCTGCTGCCGCTCGGGATCGACGTGCAGGAGCACGCGACCGCCGTACAGGCCCAGGTCCACGCCGTGTTCGAGCCCGCCGACGGCGGTGCGCCCCGGCTGGTGCGGGCCGCCGCGTCCGCCCCGAAGCCCGACACCGTCGTCGGGGCGGGCCTGTGGCAGCTGCTGCGCCCGCACCTGTCCCTGCTGACCGCGGTGAGCGAGGGCCGCGCGATGGACCTCGACGCGATGCCCGTCACCGCCGAGGGCGACCTGATCTGGGACGACGCGCGCGCCCGCACGGGCGAGCCGGCCGACTGCCTCGCCACCGCGCGCGTGGCCCTGCCCACCGCCGCCGCGGCGGCCACCGCACCGCTGGACCGGCACCCGGCCCGGATCGCCGCCCCCGTCCTGCTGGAGGGGTACGAGGCGGAGCAGGACGACGACGGGGTGGCGTTCCGGATCGCCGGGCACCGCCTGCCCGTCGACACCGACCGGATACCGGCCGCCGGACCGCTCACCGCCGAGGCCGTCGCCGCGTCCGGTGCGTGCATCGCGCTGCTCCGGTGGGACGCCGGGGAGTTCCACGTCCAGCCGCTGGCCGTGGAGCGGACCGTGCGGAAGAAGGCCGTCGCCGTGCACGCCGGGGCGTGGGCCGGGGGCACCACCGACAAGGCCGGCGTCCGCGCGGAGAAGGCCGCCACCGGCGCCGTCGACGCGCTCCGCGAACGAGCCGGAAGGCTGTTGCGGAAATGACCGACCCCACCGCACAGGCCACCGCACCGGCCACCGTGCCCGGTCCGGCCCAGCCCTCCGCACCTGCGGAGTCCGCCGTGCCCGACCCGAACGACAACCGGCGCCAGGTGCTCTACTGGCGGCTGCTGGCCCGGCTGTTCGACCCGGAGGAGCAGGCCTCGCTGGAGTCGGCGAGCCTGGCCGTGGTCGAGGACATCGGGTTGCCGTCCGCGCTGCTCGACCTGGGCGCCTCCGTCGACTCCGTGGTGCAGCGGCACCCGGAGCTGGCCGCCGAGTTCGACGGGCTGATGACCCCCGAGCCGGAGGAGGACGACGCCCGCGACCGGGCCGCCGAGGTGCGGCGCGCGGCCCTCGTCTCCAAGGTCCTGCTGAACGTCTTCTCCACCGGCTCCGGCGCCGTCACCGCCGAGCAACTGGCCCGCTGGCAGTCCGACGCGGGCTGGCTGGAGCGGGCGCTCGGCTGCCGGCCCGGCGACCTGCGGGGCGGACGCGCCGGAGCGGGCGGGCGGGGTGTCGGCCCCACCGGTACCGGCGGTGGCGGGCGCACACCCGACCTCAGCCT
This sequence comes from Streptomyces hirsutus, assembly GCF_001418415.1. GTDB lineage: Bacteria > Actinomycetota > Actinomycetes > Streptomycetales > Streptomycetaceae > Streptomyces > Streptomyces hirsutus. The sequence goes on along the minus strand of NZ_LIQT01000267.1, from coordinate 13,202 downwards.
GCTGATCCCCGCGATCGGCCCGGAACTCGGCTCCCTCGAGGCCGGTCTGGTCAAGCGGATGCGGCTGCGCGAGGTGCTGGCCGACCCGCGGCTGGCCGCGCGGCTGACCCCGAGCATGTCCCTGATCGAGCAGCTGCTGCGGGACAAGAACAACCTCTCCGGCGTGGCCCTGGCGAACGCCAAGTCGCTGATCCGCCGTTACGTGGACGAGGTCTCCGCGGTCCTGCGCACCCAGGTGGAGAAGGCCACGGTCGGCGACATCGACCGGTCCGTCCCGCCGAAGCGGGTCTTCCGCAACCTCGACATCGACCGCACCATCTGGAAGAACCTCACCAACTGGAGCCCGGAGGAGGAGCGGCTCTACGTCGACCGCCTCTACTACCGGCACACCAGCCGCAAGACGACGCCGCAGCGGCTGATCGTCGTCGTGGACCAGTCGGGCTCCATGGTCGACTCGATGGTCAACTGCACCATCCTGGCCTCCATTTTCGCCGGGCTGCCGAAGGTGGACGTCCACCTGATCGCCTACGACACCCAGGCGCTGGACCTCACGCCCTGGGCGCACGACCCGTTCGAGACCCTGCTGCGCACCAAGCTCGGCGGCGGCACGGACGGCACCGTGGCCATGGCCCTCGCCCAGCCGAAGATCGCCGAGCCGCGCAACACCGTCGTGGTGTGGATCTCCGACTTCTACGAATGGCGTACCGACGAGCTGTTCGAGAGCATGTCCGCCATCCACCGCTCGGGCGCGAAGTTCATCCCGGTCGGTTCGGTGACCAGCGCCGGGCGCGGCAGCGTCAACCCGTGGTTCCGGGAGCGCTTCAAGGACCTCGGCACGCCGGTGATCTCCGGTCACATCAAGAAGCTCGTGCACGAGCTCAAGACGTTCCTCACCTGATCCGTCCGGCCCCTCTCACCCGGACTTCTCTCCACTTCTCCCAGATGCTCCCGACTTCTCTTTTTCGAGCCCTGAACGGAAAGGCCCTCACCTGATGTCCGACCTGCTGCGCGCGCCCGCCGAGATCAAGTACGCCGAGGAGCTGGACTGGCTGGAGTCGGTCGACGACGGCCCCAAGCCGTTCTCCTGGCGGCTGTCGCCGAAGATGGTGCGCCTGTTCGTTCTCGGCTCCGAGCGCTCCGACGGCCTGGACCGGGAGATCTCCCAGAAGTGGTTCGGCGACCGGAGCTTCGTCGAGCGTTCCATCGTCACCCTCGCCTCCGACCGCGGCCTGCTCCTGATCGGCGACCCCGGCACCGGCAAGAGCTGGCTGGCCGAGCTGCTGTCCGCCGCGATCAGCCGCAACTCCACCCTCGTGGTGCAGGGCACGGCCGGCACCACCGAGGACCACATCAAGTACTCCTGGAACGTGTCCATGGTCATCGCCAAGGGCCAGTCCAGGGAGTCGATGATCCCCTCGCCGATCATGACCGCGATGGAGGCCGGGTCGATCGGCCGTTTCGAGGAGCTGACGCGTTCCACCAGCGACGTCCAGGACGCGCTGATCTCCATCCTCTCCGAGAAGTACATCTCGGTGCCGGAGCTGGAGAGCGGAGACAGCGACAACATCGTCTTCGCCAAGCCCGGCTTCTCGATCATCGCCACCGCCAACAGCCGCGACCGCGGGGTCAACGACCTCTCGTCCGCGCTGAAGCGCCGTTTCAACTTCGTCCGCATCCCGGTCATGACGAACAAGAAGAGCGAGGCCGAGATCGTCCGCTTCCGCACCGAGGAGCTGCTGCGCCGTCACTCGATAGAGCTGGAGGTGCCGCCGACCCTGCTCGACGTGCTGCTCCAGAGCTTCGCCGACCTGCGCGCCTCCGCCGCCGCGGCCGGCAGCGACGACGAGAAGCTGGAGTCCGCGCTGTCGACGGCCGAGCAGATCGGTGTGCTGGAGGACGCGGTCCTGCACAGCAACTTCTTCGGTGAGCGCACCCTGACCGCCCGTTCCCTCGCCTCCTCGCTCGTCGGCTCCCTCGCCCGCCGTGAGCCGGAGGACCTGGCCATCCTCAACAAGTACCTGCACGGCGTCGTCGAACCGCGCGGCAAGGAGCAGGGCGGCTCATGGCCCGAGTTCCTGGAGGGCGGCCGGGACGCGATCGCGACGCTGTCATGAGCGCCGCACCCGAGAGCGCGCCCGTCGTACGGGAGAGCACGCGCGCGGCGCGGGAGAACACGTTCGCGGGGCGGGAGAACACGTTCGCAGGGCTCCGCGGACAGCTCCACGAGGCCGCGGCCGCGTTCGCCGGCGGGCCGGACGCCCTGGAGGGCATCCTCCTCGGCATGGTCGACGACGTGGACCGCGCGGTGCGCGAGCCGCTGGAGATCTTCCCCGTCTGCCACCACTCGCCCGCCTCCGCCCTCGCGATGGCCCGCCGGCTGCGCGAGAAGCGGCCCAAGGTGGTGTACCTGGAGCTGTGCGAGGACATGGCGCCGCTCCTCACCGAGCTGCGCAACTGCCGTCTCCCGGTGGCCGTCCAGGCGTTCGCGAGCGAGGTGGACGGCTTCCCGCCCGAGTGGGCGCCGCTGTCGGTGGTCGCGCCGATCACCGAGGCGTCCGCCGAGTACCAGGCGATCGCGTACGCGCTGGACACGCCGGACGTCGAGCTGGTCCTCGTCGACCGGTCCTCCGATCACGTCTTCCAGTGGGACAGCCGGGGCCGGAGCACCCCGGAGGCGGCCGGGGAGGGGCCGGACGGGGACGGGACCGCCGCGGACGAGGACCCGACGGAGACCGCGCTGCACGGCGAGGCCGTCGGCGTGGAGATCGGCGACCTGCGACCGCGCTTCGCCGAACTGGAGGAGCACCTGCTGCGGCACGGCAAGGTGCGGCACTGGTCGGAGTGGTGGCACCAGTACGTCGAGCTGCCGCTCGGCGACGGCGACCACGACACCTACCGCCAGGTCATGTTCCTCATCGGCAGCCTGTTCCGGCGGCTCGCCCCCGGCGACCCGTCGCGGGTGCGGGTCGACGAGGACCGCGAGCGGTACATGTGGACCCGGATGCGGGAGCACCTGGCCGCGACCGGCACCGATCCCGAGGACTGCCTGTACGTCTGCGGCGCGTTCCACGCGGCCAGCAGGGTGGAGGAGTTCGGCCTGGCCGGTTCCGGCGCGTACGAGATCTCGCCGCGCTCGGCCACCACCTGGCAGCACGGGCTCATCCCGTCCAGTCACGCGGCGATCGAGGCCCAGTTCGGTCTCGCCGCCGGCTCGGTCTCCCTCGCGGCGACCGAGTGGGCGAAGAGCCTCAGGCGCACCCGGGTCCGGCCGTACCGGCTGGCGGGTCAGGCCGGTACGAAGAAGTCCCGGGCGAAGCAGACCGCCGTACCGGCGACGCAGGCGGCGCGGCCCGCCGCGACGGACAGGCTGTCCGGCTTCCTGGGCCGGCCGCCGGTCCTGGACTCGCTGGACGAGGCCGAACTGCTCGGCTGGTGCGTGGACATCGTGAGCGCGGCCCGGCGAGCCGGTTATCTCGCCTCCACCGCCGACGCGATCGCCGTCTTCGAGACGTCGATCCTGCTCGCCGGGATGCGGGGCCGGGCCAAGCCCACTCCGTACGACTTCCAGGACGCGGCGGTCACCTGCATCGAGAAGGACGCGGTGCCGGGGCGGCGGGACGTGCGGCGGCTCGTCGAGATCATGATGGGCGGCGACCGGGTCGGCCAGGTCGGCTACGACTCGCTGCCGCCCCTCGCGCGCGACGTGCACGACCGGCTGGAGCCGCTGGGGCTGAAACTCCAGCAGCGGGGCGTGCGGCGGGCCCTGCTGGACATGGCGTCACGGCCGGAGCTGCGGGACTGCTCCGACGTGCTGTGGATGCTGCGCCGGCTGCTGCCGCAGGGCGCGGCCCGGCCCATCATGGGCGAGCGCGCGCTGGGCGAGCGGTCGATCCAGGAGTCCTGGGACCTGGCGCTCGGCACCCACCAGCGGGCCCTCATCGAGCTCGGCTACGAGGGCGTCAGCATCGAGCAGGTCCTGGAGCAGCGCCTGCGCCGCGCCGCCTACGCGCCGCAGGCGACGGCGGCGACGGTCCTGGAGGCCGTCGAGGACGCGACGCTGTACCTGGGCGGCGGCCGGCGTCTCGCCGACGAACTGGGCACGCGCGCGCTGGCGGTCCTGACGTCCGAGCGCAGTGTCGACGGCGCGCCGGAGGTGCTGCGCCGGGTGCGCCGGCTGCTCGCGTACTACCGGACGAGCGAGCCGGTGCTGCCGCCGTGGATCGAGTCCTTCGTCAAGGCCGGTTACGCGCACTACTGCACCCTGCTGCCGACCGCGTTCACGGACGAGGACGCGACGGCGGGTCAGGTCGCGGCGATGCTGGGCTTCCTGTTCAGCATGGAGAGCCTGGCCCTGTCGCTGGGCTGCGACAGGACGCAGCTGGAGCTGGCGGTCGCGCAGTCCCACCCCGAGGACCCGTCGAAGACGGCCCTGCTGTGGGCGGCTCAGGTGCAGCTCGGCACGCTCTCCCGCGAGCGGTTGCGGGCACGGTGCGACGCGCTGCTGGCCAACCCGCTGGTGGTGCCCGCGTATCCGCGCTACCTGAGCGGCTTCGTGCACGCGCTGGAGCCGGTGCCGGGCCTGGCGGACGTGGTCGTGGAGGCGGTGTCGAACGCGTTCGGGCGGCTGCCCGACGCGGTGCTGCTGCCGTGGCTCCCGACGCTGATCGGCACGCTGCGGGCGGGCGCGGCGGACCTCGCCCCGCTGCTGATCCGTGAGGCCGGGCGGATCTTCCCGAGTCGGCTCGCGGCGCTGGACGCGTGGGTGCCGCCGTGGCGCGCACCGGCCCCGGCTCCCGTACGCCGCGCGGCACAGGCGGCGGGGCAGGCGGCCGACGTCCGCCGGGGCGCCGCGCTGGCAGCGGCGCATCCCGCCGCGTTCGACGCGCTGGCGGACCTGCTGGGCTGCACGGAGGGGTGGGCACCGGCCGCCGCCCCGGCGGGCACGGCGGGCACGGCGGGCATGGCGCTGCTGACCGCCCACCCGGCGACCTGCGACGCGGTGGCGGACCTGCTGGGCTGCGCGGAGGGCTGGGCCTCGGCCGGCCCTCCGACGGCTCCGGCAGGCGCGGCCCTGACCGCCCGTCATCCGGACTCGGCGACCGCGTGGGAGTCCCTCCTCGCCGGCACCTGACCGACGACGACGCGCCCCCGGCCACCGGGGCCCACCCCGGCCGGGGGCGCGTCGTGCGTGGGATACGCGTCGCCCGCGCTTTCGCTCACGCGAGCGTGAGCGTGAGCGTGAGCGTGAGCGTGTGATGATTCCGGGTCAGGTGCCCGGGTTCTCCTCGACCGTGAGGCGGCCCTTGCGGATGATCGCCACGCGCGGGGCCCGCTTCGCCAGGGCCGAGTCGTGGGTGACCATGACGAAGGTGAGCCCGAGTTCCTTCCACATCCGGATCAGGACCTCCATGATCTCGTCGCGCATCGACTCGTCGAGGTTTCCGGTGGGCTCGTCGGCGAGCAGCACCTTCGGTTCCTTCACCAGCGCCCGCGCGATGGCCACCCGCTGCTGCTGCCCGCCGGACATCTCGGCGGGCAGGTGTCCGAGCCGCTCGCCGAGTCCGACCGCGGCCAGCGCCTCGGCGGCCTTCTCGCGCCGCTCCTTCGTCTTCACACCGAGCGGGACGAGCGCGGTCTCGACGTTCTCCTGCGCGGTGAGGGTCGGGATCAGGTTGAAGGACTGGAAGACGAAGCCGATGCTCTCGCTGCGCACCCGGGTGAGCCGGGCTTCGGGCAGCTTGGCCAGGTCGGTGCCGTCGAGGAGGATCTCGCCGGAGCTGGGACGGTCGAGTCCGCCGAGCATCTGCAGCAGGGTGGACTTGCCGCCGCCGGTGGGGCCCTGGATGACGAGCCGGTCGCCGTCGGGGATCGTCAGGTCGATGTCCTCCAGGGCGTGAACGGTCTGCTTGCCCCGGGTGTAGCGCCGGGTGACGCCTTTGAGTTCGTACATGGGTCAACTCCTGGATTGCGTACGAGGGTGGGGGCGGCGCTACGCGACGCGGCGCAGCGCGTCCGCCGGGCGGAGGCGGGAGGCACGCCAGCCGCCGAAGGCGCCGGCGACGAGACCGCCGGCCACCGCGAGGCCGACCGCGAGGGCGACGGTGGTGAGGCCGACCGGTGCGGTGAGGGCGACCTCGAGGGTCTTGGCGGCCGCCTCCCGCCCTGGTCCGCCGCCGGGGCCGCCCATACCGCCGGAACCGCCCGCACCGCCGCCGAGTTCGGCCTGCAGGGTGGGGCTGATCGCGGTGACGGCGTACGCGCCCGCCAGGCCGAGCGCGATGCCGAGGACGCCGCCCATCAGGCCGTGCACGACCGCCTCGCCGACGACCTGTCCGGTCACCCGGCCCGATGTCCAGCCCAGCGCCTTCAGCGTGCCGAACTCGCGCACCCGGCGGGACACCGCCGAGGAGGTGAGGAGTCCGGCGACGAGGAACGCGGTCACGAGCACCGCGACGGACAGCCATGTGCCGACGCCGGTGGCGAGGGAGGAGGCGGTGGACAGCGAGCCGGAGACGGTGTCCGCGAGGTCGGCGGAGGTGGTGACGGTCGTCCCCGAAACGTTCTTCTGGATCGCGGACTTGACGCTGTCGATCTGCTGTGAGTCCGTTGCCCGGACGTAGATCGTGGTGACCTTGTCCTTGGCGTCGGCGAGGGTCTGGGCCTGCTTCAGCGGGAGGTAGAGGTCGGCGGCGGCGTCCCCGCTCTCGGCGGTGGCGATACCGATGATCTTGAACTTGGTGTCCTTGACCGTGACGGTGTCACCGGTCTCGAGCTCCTTCTCCTTGGCGTGGGCGGAGTCGACGACGGCCACCTTCGCGTCGGTCTCGCTCGCCTTGAAGGTGCGGCCGTCGGTGATCCTGGAGGAGGTCAGCGGGCCGAGCTTCGGCTCGGTGACGTCGGTGCCGTAGACGGAGTAGCTGTTGACGTCGAAGTCGGCGCCGCCGCCCTGCACCCGGCCGCCCTCCGACGGCTCGGCCCCACCGGCCCCACCGGGCCCGCCCTGCCCGCCGTCCTGACCGCCCTGCCCGTCCTGCTGGAACCGGCCGCGGGTGAACTCGCCGCTGACCTTGACGACCTGGAGACTCAGCCCGCCCACGGCGTCGGCGACACCGCTCTGCTCGCCGACCTTGTCCACGGTCGAGTCGGCGAGGCTCTGGAAGCCCTGCACCATGACGTGGTCGGTGCTCTGCTCCTCGCCGGAGCCCTCGGCCTGGGCGTCGAAGCTGAAGCGCGGCCGCTCCGGGCGTTCTCCGCCCTCCTCGGACGTCTCCATGGCCTTGGTGACCGTCATGTCCGTGCCCAGTCCGTACAGCGACTGCAGGACCTTCTCCTGCGCCTTGCCCATACCGGAGGACACGGAGCTGACGACGATGACCAGCGCGATGCCGAGCGCGAGGCCGGAGGCGACGACGAGGGCCGCTTTTCTGCGGCGGCGCAGTTCGCGCCTCAGGTAGGTGAAGAACATGGGAGCAAGCTAGGGACGGCTCGTGATGAAGTGTTGAGCCCGGGATAAGAGCCGCATGAGAAGAGAGCCCGGCCACGGGAACGAACGATGCCGCCGTCCACCCCTGTGGGGCGGACGGCGGCATCGGACGGGTGGGTCGAGCAAGTGGGTGCCGGGCAGCCGGCGTCAGACCGCCGAGCCCGCCTTCCACTGGGCCCAGTCCATGTTCCAGCCGTTGAGGCCGTTGTCCGGGGCGACGGTCTTGTCGCCGGTGTTCTTCACGACGACCACGTCACCGACGATCGAGTTGTCGTAGAACCAGGCGCCCGGCGTGTTCGGGTCGTCGGCGCCCTGGGTGTCGGCCAGGCCGATGCAGCCGTGGCTGGTGTTGGCGCTGCCGAAGATGGACTTGGCGCCCCAGTAGTTGCCGTGGAGGAAGGTGCCGGAGTTGCTCAGGCGCATGGCGTGCGGCACGTCCTTGATGTCGTACTCGCCCTTGCCGTCGTCGTCGGTGAAGCCGACGGTCGCGCCGTCCATCCGGGTCTCCTTGAACTTCTCGGAGATGACCATCTGGCCCTCCCACGTCTTGTTCTCGGGGGAGCCGGCGGAGATCGGGATCGTCCGGACGGTCTTGCCGTCCTGCGTGACCTTCATCTGCTTGGTCTCGGCGTCGACGACCGAGACCTGGTTGCGGCCGATCTTGAAGTTGACCGTCTTCTGCTGGACACCGTAGACGCCCTCGGCACCCTCGACCCCGTCGAGCGCCAGCTTCAGGGTGACGGTGGAGTTCTCCTGCCAGTAGTCCTCGGGACGGCAGTCCATGCGGTTGGCGTTGAACCAGTGGCAGGCGACCTCCTGGCCGCTGCTGGTGGAGACGGTGATGCCCTTCTGGACCTCGGCCTTGTTGGCGATCGCCTTGTCGAAGTTGATCGACACCGGCATGCCGACGCCCACGGTCGAGCCGTCGTCCGGGGTGAAGTTGCCTATGAAGCTGTTGGCCGGGGAGACCGTGGTGAACGAGGCGTTCTCGTGGGCGGCGCGCCCCTTGGAGTCCTCGGCGGTGGCCTTCAGCTTGTAGGCGGTGGCACGCTCCAGCTGGACACTGGGCTTCCAGCTCTTCTTGTCCGCGGCGATCTCGCCCTCGACGACGGTGCCGTCGGTGGTCGTCATCGTGACCTCGGTGAGCGTGCCCTTGGTCACGGCGACCGCGGCGGAGTTGTTGATGGAGGCGTTGTTCGAGCCGTCCTTCGGCGTGATCTTGATCTGGGCCTCGGAGGTCTTCTTGGCCGCCGCCTCGTCGACCTGGGCCTGCGACGCGCCCTTGTCTCCGCCCCCACCGGAGCCGGCGTCATCACCGCTGCCGGAACACGCCGAGAGCACCATCACTCCGCCGAGCAGAGCGGACGCAGCCGTCAGACCCCTGCGCCGCTTACCTTCCGTCATCACACGCTTCTCCATCGTCGCCGCTTCCCCGAACCCCGCGGGCCCCCGCACCCGAAGCTGAGAGTCCCCGTCAGACACTTCAACGCTACGACCGGTAGGTCCCGTTCCACATGGGCCGCGAATGTGGGGCTCACCACGTCCGTCGCGGCCGGGCAGGGGGTCGTTCGGCCCGTGCGCCACCTGAGACGTCAAAGCACGGGCGACGGTTGCCGCCCAGGGTCACGATTTCCCCAAACCGGGCCGGCCAGTCATCTCCACCCGGCTCAACCCATCTTCCTCACAACCCAATTGCACAGATTGCGCCATATTTAATATTTCGTCACCTTTGAGTGGTGAGTGGGGAAATGACCGAACTACCCTATCTGCCACTTTCGCCCGAAACGTCATCCGCCGCACCGTCCGACGCGTCGTCGAGGCCGTCGTCGAACCCGTCGTCGTAGAACTCGTCACCCTCCTCGTCGAGGTCCCACTCGGGCGCGTCCGGGTCGTAGGCGATCCGCTCGCTGCTCCACGAGGCCTGCTGGAGTTCCACGCCCGGCACGTCGCCGACCAGACCGAACGGGTCGACGAGGTACGCGAGCGCCTCGGCCGTGTCGGCGGCCACCGCGTCCTGAGCGGGCGTCCGTTCCTCCGCGGACAGGTCGCCGTCGTCCGCGATCCTGGCCAGCGCGGCGCCGGTCACGGCGTCCGCGTCGTCGACCTCGAGAACGAGGTCCACCCGAAGCCGTACAAATCGCGATGTCTCTGGAGTGCTCATGCCCGGAGCGTACGGCTCCGGCTCCCGTGACTTTCCCGTGACCCGCGATTTTCACTAACATCAGTCCACACGGCCAATTCGCCAGCGCCACAAGGGGATCGATATTCCGTGTCATCCGCTCTCCGCCCGTTGCTGACCGCCACCGCCGCAGGCACCCTCCTGTGCGCCCTGTGGTTCGTCCCGTCCGCCAACGCGACCTCGGACGCCCCGGCTGAAGGAATCACCCCGGCAAGCCCGTCTCCGCAGGTCACAGAGCAGGCGAGGGTGGCATCCAGCACCTCGGCCAACGTCTCGACGACGTCGTACGACGGCACCGCCGGCGAGGTCCGGCTCGCCGACACCGGCAGCTTCAACAGCACGCCGTACGTCGTCGGCGGCACCGCCTGCCTCACTCTCGGCGCGGGCTTCGTCGTCTACTCGGTGCGCCGGGAACGCCTCGACTTTTAACTCGCTTGACGTTCCCTTGAGATGAACTTGACCGCGACCTCCGGGCAGCCGCGGCGCGTCACCGCAGGGGGCCTGTGATCTTCTCCACCGCCGCCAGCAGTCGTCCGTCCCGTACGAACGCCTCCGCCGCGGCGAGGTCGGGCGCGAGATGACGGTCCGGGCCGGGGCCTCCCACCCCGGCCTCTCGCACGGCCTCGACGACGGCCCGGGTCGCGGGCGCCGGGGTGAGCCCCTCACGCAGCTCCACCGCACGTGCGGCGGCGTACAGTTCGACGGCGATGACCCTGGTGAGGTTGTCGACCGAGGTACGCAGCTTGCGCGCGGCCGACCAGCCCATCGAGACGTGGTCCTCCTGCATCGCGGAGGACGGGATCGAGTCCGCCGACGCCGGTACGGCCAGCCGCTTCAACTCGCTCACCAGCGCGGCCTGTGTGTACTGAGCGATCATCAGACCGGAGTCGACACCGGCGTCGTCGGCGAGGAACGGCGGCAGCCCGTGGCTGCGGTTCTTGTCCAGCAGCCGGTCGGTGCGGCGCTCGGCGATGGAGCCGAGGTCGGCGACGGCGATGGCGAGGAAGTCGAGCACATAGGCCACCGGGGCGCCGTGGAAGTTGCCGTTGGACTCCATCCGCCCGCCCCTGGAACCGGACGCCCCCGAACCGGTGCCGTCCGTACCCGTGCCACCGGAGCCCGTGTCGTCGAGCAGCACCACCGGATTGTCGATGGCGGCGGCGAGTTCGCGCTCGGCGACCAGCCGGGCGTGCGCGATCGTGTCCCGTCCGGCGCCCGCCACCTGCGGGGCGCAGCGCACCGAGTAGGCGTCCTGGACCCGCGGGGCGTCGTCCTGGTGATGTCCCGTCAGCCCCGAACCGGCCAGCACGGCCAGCATGTTGGCGGCGCTGGCGGCCTGGCCCGGATGGGGGCGGATGGCGTGCAGTTCGGGGGCGAGCACCTTGTCGGTGCCGAGCAGCGCCTCCAGGCTCATCGCGGCCGTGACGTCGGCGGACCGGTAGAGGGTGTCGAGGTCGGCGAGGGCCATGATCAGCATGCCGAGCATGCCGTCGGTGCCGTTGAGGAGGGCGAGCCCTTCCTTCTCGCGCAGTTCGACGGGCCGGATCCCGTGCTCGGCGAGCAGCTCGCCGGCGGGCCGCAGGGTCCCGTCGGGCCCCTCGGCCTCCCCTTCGCCCATCAGGGCGAGCGCACAGTGGGACAGCGGGGCCAGGTCGCCGGAGCAGCCGAGGGAACCGTACTCGTGCACCACGGGGGTGATGCCGGCGTTCAGCACGTCGGCGATCGCCTGCGCGACCTCCGGGCGTACGCCGGTGTGCCCGGAGCACAGGGTCTTCAGCCGCAGGAACATCAGGGCGCGGACGACCTCGCGCTCGACGCGGGGCCCCATGCCCGCGGCGTGCGAGCGGACGATGTTGCGCTGCAGCCGAGCACGCAGCTCGGGGCCGATGTGCCGGGTCGCCAAGGCGCCGAACCCGGTGCTCACCCCGTACACGGGGTCCGGCTCGGCGGCCAGGGCGTCCACGATCCTGCGGGACGCGGCGAGGGCGGCCAGCGCCTCGCGGGAGAGTTCGACGCGGGCACCGCCGCGCGCCACGGCGAGCACGTCGGACGCGGTCACGCCGGACGCCCGCCCGTCACCCACCACCACTCTTTCAAGGCCGCGCTTCACGCCTTCCCCGTTCACCACAGTGCGCATATCCATATTCAGGAGCGTACGCAGTGAATTCGATGATGTCATCACCGGGACCGGCGGTCACCCCTTACCGAGACACCCGCCCCCTCGCCACGCCACGGAGTCCGCCGGACCGGCGCCTCCCGGGCGCCCGGACCCCCTCCCTGGCCCTCTACGGCGAGTGCCGCCCCCGGAACCGGCGCCGCTCGCCGTCCGGCTCCCGTACCGACTCGTCCGCCAGGCGCACGACCGGGTCACCCGGGCCCTCACGCCCGGCGACGACGGGACGGGACGCCCGCTCGGCCTTCGCGCGGTACTGCGCCGCGTCGGCCAGCCGGAGGAGCCGCCGGGCGGAACGCACCGGCCCGATGGCGTCCCCGGTGGACGCCACCCCGCAGGCCACACCCTCCCCGATCTCCAACTCCACGGCGCGACGGCACACTTCGCCGGCCGCCCTGACGGCCTCGTCGGCGGACGGCCCCACCACCAGCAGACAGAACTCGTCCCCGCCGAGCCGCGCCGCCAGGGCGCCGGGCAGCATGGCCCCGCACAGGGACAGCACGGTCCCGAACCGTTCGAGGAGCCGGTCGCCGACGGCGTGCCCCAGCGTGTCGTTGACCCGCTTGAGCCCGTTCAGATCGCACACGACGAGGCTGACGACGGCTCCGTCCCGGCGATGCCGCTCGATCGCCTCGTCGAGCCGGACGTCCACGGCCCGCCGGTTGGCCAGCCCGGTGAGCGCGTCCGTGTACGCGAGCCGCCGCGCCTCCTCCAGCCGCTCGGTCTGCGCGATCCCGGCGGCGACGACGGCGGCCAGCACCGTCGCGAAGTCTGCGTCGCCCCGCACGAAGACAGGGGCACCGACCGGCCGGGCCACGTACAACTCGCCCCACGCCCGCCCGTGCAGCACGATCGGGGCGACCACGCAGCAGCCGCGCCCCCGCCGGCGCAGGGCCGCCACCCTCTGGTGGGTGTAGCCGGGCCGCCCCTCCGTCGGCCCCCGGGCGGTCTCCACCCAGGCGTCCGGCTCGCCGCCACCGGCCGCCCACCGCTCGTGCAGGAACTCGGTGATCTCGGCGAACTGGTGCACGGGATAGGCCTCGTCCTCCGGGAACTCCTCCTCGCCCTCGGCCAGCTCGCCGACGTTGACCAGGACGCGCAGCCGACCCAGCTCGCGCTCCCACACCGACAGTGCGGCGAAGCTCCCGCCGAGCGCCCGGCGGGCCCCGTGGGCCGCGGCCCGCCAGACCTCCTGCGAACTGTGCGCGGCGGCCATGCCCTGTGCCAGCGCCACCACCGCCGCCAGCCGGCTGTCCTCACCCATCCCTCCAGGCTAAGGACGTTCGCCGTGAACAGGGATATTTAACGAGCAAACGGGATGCGTCGCCATGCCCCCGGACCCCCGCCCCTCCACTCCTCCGGCCCCG
>NZ_LIQT01000266.1 GCF_001418415.1 Streptomyces hirsutus | reverse complement strand
GCACCCGCGTCCCGCCCTGCGCGACGGCTCGCGCCGCCTGCGCCGACCCGAGCACGTCTTCTCCCTCGGTGCGGCCGGAGGCCGTTCCCACGGTTGCGGCTGCCGCCGAGCCACCCGAGGGCCGAGCTACCCGAGGAACGACAGCCGGACCCGGCGCTCGGGGTTGTCGCGGTTGGTGTCGACCAGGCACACGGACTGCCAGGTGCCCAGCTCCAGTCGGCCGTCCAGCACGGGCAGGGTGGCGTGCGGCGGGACGAGGGCGGGCAGGACGTGGTCGCGGCCGTGGCCGGGGCTGCCGTGGCGGTGCTGCCAGCGGTCGTCGGCCGGCAGCAGGCTGTGCAGGGCGGCCAGGAGGTCCTCGTCGCTGCCCGCACCGGTCTCGATGACGGCGATGCCGGCGGTGGCGTGCGGCACGAAGACGTTGAGCAGTCCGTCGCGGCCCCCCGCCACCTCCCGCAGGAAGGACTCGCAGTCACGGGTGAGGTCGACGATCCGCTCCGCGGAGCCGGTGGCGACGTTCAGGACCCGGGTGTCGAAGGCATCTGACATAGCTTCCATCCTGGCCCATGCGCCGGGGGTCTTCGAGGAAGGGAGCCCTCGAGTGGCGGTAACCGCTCGGGGAAGATCTCCACCCCCGGCAGCGTTAGTAGAAATGTGAACTACATCAGTGAGGCCGAGGCGGCCGAGGTCCAGGCAGTCGTCATAGGCGCCGGACAGGCAGGACTGTCCAGCGCCTATCACCTGCGGCGCACCGGTTTCGAGCCGGAGCGCGACTTCGTGGTGCTCGACCACAACCCGGGCCCCGGCGGGGCCTGGCGGTACCGCTGGCCCTCGCTCACCTACGACAGGGTGCACGGGATGCACTCGCTGCCCGGCATGGAACTCACGGACGCCGATCCGTCGCGGCCGTCCTCCGAGGTCATCACCGAGTACTTCGACCGTTACGAGCGGACGTTCGACCTGCGGGTACGGCGGCCGGTGAAGGTGCGGACCGTACGGGAGGGCGTCGACGGGCGGCTGCTCGTGGAGACTTCGGCGGGCGCCTGGTCGACGCGGACGCTGATCAACGCCACCGGGACCTGGGACCGGCCCTTCTGGCCACGTTACGAGGGCCAGGAGACCTTCCTGGGGCGGCAGTTGCACACCGCGCAGTACCCCGGCCCCGAGGCGTTCGCCGGGCAGCGGGTCGTCGTGGTGGGGGGAGGCGCCTCGGCCACGCAGCATCTGCTGGAGATCGCCCCGTACGCGGCGGACACCACCTGGGTGACCCGGCGGCCCCCGGTCTTCCGCGAGGGCCCCTTCGACGAGGAGGCGGGACGGGCTGCCGTGGCACTGGTCGAGGAGCGGGTACGGCAGGGGCTGCCCCCGCGCAGTGTCGTCTCGGTGACGGGACTGCCGCTGAACAACGCGATCCGCCGGGGCATCGCCGACGGCGTACTGGACCGGCAGCCGATGTTCGACCGGATCACGCCGGAGGGGGTGGAGTGGAAGGACGGGCGGCGGGTGACGGCCGACGTCATCCTGTGGGCCACCGGATTCCGTCCGGCCATCGACCACCTCACTCCGCTGCGGTTGCGGGAGGCCGGTGGCGGCATCCGCGTCGAGGACACCCGGGCGGCCGCCGACCCCCGCGTCCACCTCGTCGGCTACGGCCCCTCGGCCAGCACCGTCGGCGCCAACCGCGCCGGGCGCGCGGCCGTACGGGACATCAGGCGCCTGCTGGCGGAGGAGCGCGTCACGGTCTGATGCCGGCCGACGGCGGAGGAGCACGTCGCGGGCCGGCGCCGACGGCCGGCGCGGGCCGCCTCACTTCTCCCCCGGCTCCGCCTGCTTCTCCTTGCGCTCCTGTCCCTGCTCCTGCTTCCCCTTCTGCTGCCGACTGCTGAACTCGGCGAGATCGCTCCGATGCTTGTTGTAGTCGGCGGTGAAGCGGGTGTCACCGGGCTTGACCGTGATGAAGTACAGCCAGTCGCCCGGCGTCGGGTTGATCGCCGCGCGCATCGCCTCCTCGCCGGGGTTGTCGATCGGGGTGGGCGGCAGCCCCATCCGGGCATAGGAGTTGTAGGGGCTGTCGGCCGCGATGTCCCTCTCCTTGACGCCGGGCGTCGAACGGCCCAGGGCGTAGTCGACCGTCGAGTCCATCTGCAGCGGCATCCCGCGCTCCAGACGGTTGAAGATCACCCGGGCGACCTTGCCCATGTCGGCCTTGGAGGACGCCTCGGCCTGGACGATGCTCGCGATGGTGACGGCCTGATAGACGTTCATCGCGTTGCGCTGCGCACCGGCGGCGGTCGGGGCTCCGTTGAACTTCTTGTTGGCCGTCTCGACCATCAGCGCCAGCAACTGCTCCGGGGTCGCCTTCTCCTTCAGCGGATACGTCGCCGGGAAGAGGTAGCCCTCCGGGTTCCCGTCGGCGTCGCCCGGCAGCTTGAGTTCGACCTTCGCGAGGGACTTCTTCGTAGTCCCCGCGGGCAGTTCGAGGGCCTTGTCGACCGCCGCGTACACCTGGCTCGCCCGTCGGCCCCCCGGGATGACCAGGGTCGTGGGGCGGGAGTCGCCGTCGTCGCCCAGGATGAGCAGGGGCACCGCCACGGCGGTACCGGCCACGACGGCCCCGGTCGCGACGAGGGCGAGCCGCCCCCGGCGCGTCAGTCGGATCGAGTTCCGTGACGGAGTGTTCGTCTGCATGCGGGCACGGTAACCCGCACATCCTCACAAACCCGGCATATTTTCATCTTGTCGGCTCCAGTTGGGCGTCCCTGCGGACCAGTGCCGCGTACCTCCCGTCCCGCTCCAGGAGTTCCTCGTGCGTGCCGCGTTCGACCGCACGTCCCGCGTCGAGCACCACGATCTGGTCGGCGCCGCGGACGGTGGAGAGCCGGTGGGCGATGGTGAGCGTGGTGCGGTCGGCGGACAGCGCGTCGAGGGCCTGCTGGACGGCGGCCTCGGTACGGGTGTCGAGCGCGCTGGTGGCCTCGTCGAGAACGAGCACCGGAGGATCGCGCAGAATGGTCCGGGCGATCGCCAGGCGCTGCTTCTCGCCGCCGGAGAAACGGTGGCCGCGCTCCCCCACGACGGTGTCGTATCCGTCGGGCAGAGCGGCGATGTGGTCGTGGATCTGTGCCGCCCGTGCCGCCGCGTGGAGTTCCTCGTCCGTGGCGTCGGGCTTCGCGAACCGCAGGTTGTCGGCCACGGAGGCATGGAAGAGGTACGTCTCCTGGGAGACGACGCCGACCGCGCGCGCCAGGGTGTCGAAGTCGAGGTCGCGCACATCGACCCCGTCGAGGGTGACCCGGCCTCCGGTGACGTCGTACAGCCGTGGCACGAGGTGGCCCAGCGTGGACTTGCCGGCGCCGGTCGAGCCGACCACCGCGAGACTGGTGCCGGCGGGGACGACGATGTCGATGCCGTCGAGGACGGGGCCGCCCTTGCCGTCGTAGCCGAAGGTGACGTTCTCGAAGCGGACCTCGCCGCCGACCCGGTCGAGGCGGACCGGGTCCGTCCGTTCGGTGATGTCGACCGGGAGGTCGAGATACTCGAAGATGCGCTGGAACAGCGCGAGCGAGGCCTGGATCTGCACCCCGGTCGACAGCAGGCTCACAGCCGGCCGGAACAGGCCCTGCTGGAGCGAGACGAAGGCGACGATCGTCCCGATGGAGACCCCGGGGCCGCCCGTCCGCAGGGCGAGGCCCGCTGTCCAGTAGATGACGGCGGGCATGGCGGCCATGACGATCGTGATGACGGCCATGCGCCAGCGGCCGGCCATGCTCGACCGCACCTCCAGGTCCACCAGACGGTCGGACTCCTCAGCGAAGGCACTGGTCAGGGAGTCGGAGCGGCCCATGGTGCGGCCGAGCAGAATGCCACTGACCGACAACGACTCGGTGACCGTGGCGGCCATCGAGGCCATCTGCTTCTGCCGCTGGGTGGTGATCCTCTTGCGTTCGTTTCCGACACGACGGCTGATCCACACGAAGGCCGGCAGCAGGACCAGCGAGACGACGGTCAGCCGCCAGTCGAGGACGAGCATCGCGACGACGGTGGCGACGACGCTGGTGAGGTTGGAGACCAGGGAGGTCGCCGTGGAGGTCACGGTGGCCTGCATGCCGCCGATGTCGTTGGCGATGCGGGACTGGACCTCGCCGGTGCGGGTGCGCGTGAAGAAGGCGAGCGACATGCGCTGGAGCCGGTCGTAGACGGCGGTGCGCAGATCGTGCATGACGCGCTGGCCGACGGTCGTGGAGATCAGCGTCTGGAGCACGCCGAAGACGCTGGTGAGGACGGCGCTGAGGATCATGCCGAGGGCCAGCAGGCTGAGCAGTCCGGTGCGGCGCTCGGGGATCGCGACGTCGAGGATCGCCTTGAGCAGGAACGGGGTGGCGACCGAGACGAGCGACGCCGCTCCGACGAGCAGGCCGACGATCGCGAGGCGGCCCCGGTAGGGGCGGAACAGCCTCAGGATGCGGCGCACCTGCCGTGGCTGCTCCTCGGCACCCGCGGGTGCGCTCCAGGCGGGTTCGTGGTCGGGGTGCATGGTCTCCTTCGAGGGCTCGGGAGCGGGAAGCGGGGCGCGGGAGCCCGGGACCGCCAAGGGCACACCGTGGGGCACCTGGACAGCGGAGCCTAGCTCATTGTTACCTATACTCACAATGAACGACGTCCTGATATTGTTCCGCACATGACCACCCCCGACCCCGAGGGCCTGCTGGCCGAGCAGCTGCTTCGGCTGACCCGCCGGGTGCACCGCATCCAGAAGCGCCATCTGGTGCGGAGCGAACTGGGCATCACCCCTGCCCAGTCCCGATTGCTGCGCACCCTCGCCCACTACGCCTCACCGCCCCGCATGGCCGACCTGGCGGAGCGGCTGGAAGTGGTGCCGCGAGCCGTGACGACGCTGGTCGACGGGCTGGAGGCGAGCGGCAAGGTGCGGCGGGTGCCCGATCCGGCCAATCGGCGGGTGATCCGGATCGAACTCACCGACGACGGACGCGCGGCCCTGCGGGAGCTGCACGCCGCACGCAGGGCCGCCGCGGAGGAGATCCTGGCCCCGCTGGCGGACGAGCAGCGCGAGGTTCTCGGCGAGCTGCTGAACACGCTGGTCGACGGGACGGCCGCCGTCCCGCCGCACCCCGACGCGTCCTGCTGAGACACCGCGCCGAAGTCGCTGCCGGGGCCCGGTGCCGTCGTCGGCCGGCGGGATCGGGCAGTGTGCCCCGAGGTTCCCGTCCCGTGGGTCGAGCCGGTTCTGTGCGCCGTCATGGAAAATCGTTTGCCTTGCGGTACGCAACGGCGTCAACCTGTCACGGTTTGCTGTCGCCGCCGTCCGAGAACGGCGCGCGGCCCCCGCCTTTGCGAGCCCCTGGGACGTCATGCAGATACAAGACCTTCCGTATCCCGACCCGGGCGTGCCCGACGCCCGCTCGGGCCCCCGATTCCTGCGGTGGCTCTTCCGGAATCAGCTCCCGGGCCAGATCAAGTCCCTCGCCTGGGGACTGCTGCACTTCGCCTCCGTCGCCTCGATCCCGTTCTGTGTGGGCATCGGCGTCCAGGCCGCCGTCGACCGTTCCGGCGGCCGGCTCGCCCTGGCCGGCGGACTCATGGCACTGGCCTGCGTGGGCAACGCGGTCGGCGACACCTTCCTGCACCGCGCCGCCGTCACCAACTGGATCACCGCGGCCGCCCGTGTCCAGCAGCTGCTGGCCCGCAGGACCGCGACGCTGGGTTCCGCGCTGACCCGGCGTGTCGCGGCCGGCGAGGTCGTAGCCGTCTCCACCGGTGACGTCGAGAAGATCGGCTGGTTCGTCGAGGCGCTGTCCCGGTTCACCGCGGCCGTGGTCACCATCGTGCTGGTCTGCGTCGGCCTGCTCGTCTACCAGCCCGCGCTCGGTGTGGTCGTCGTCGTGGGCCTGCCCCTGCTGGCGCTCGCGGTCCTGCCCCTGCTGCCCCACGCCACCCGGCGGGCCGACGTCCAGCGGGAAAAGGCCGGACGGGCCACGGAACTCGCCTCGGACACCGTCGCCGGACTGCGTGTACTGCGCGGCATCGGCGGCGAGGAGCTGTTCCTCGACCGCTACCGCCGCGCGTCCCAGGAAGTCCGTCACGCTGCCGTGCGCAGTGCCCGGATGTGGTCCCTGATCGCCGCGATCCAGGTACTGCTGCCGGGAATCCTGCTGATCACGGTGGTCTGCTACGGCGTTCATCTGGCCCGTCAGGGGCGGATCGCCGTGGGTGAACTGGTCACCGTCTACAGCTCGGTGATGCTGCTCGCGTATCCTCTGCGCCACTTCGAGGAGATCGCGATGGCCTACTCCTTCTCCCGGCCGTCGGCCAAGCGTGCGGCGCGTGTGCTGTCGCTGGAACGGGCCGTGGACGCCGCCGGGGCGCCCGGCCCCAAGGGACCCGCGAGGCCCGAGAGGCCCTCCGGGGACCTGTACGACCCGGCGACCGGTCTGCTCGCTCCGGCGGGCCGGCTCACCGCCGTGGTGTGCGGGGACCCGGACGCGGCGGGACACCTGGCCGAACGGCTCGGCGGGCACGCGGCGCACGCCCCGAACACCGCTCGGAACGGCTCGGTGCTGCTCGGCGGCGTGCCGCTCGACGAGCTGCCACTGGACACCGCCCGAGGCTCCGTCCTCGTCCAGGACAAGGATCCGGTGCTGCTGTCGGGCACGCTGCGCGCACTGCTCGACGTCCCCGCGTCCGGGGCCGTCGGAACGCGCGAAGCGCTGGACGCCGCGCAGTGCGGGGACGTACTGGCGGCGCTGGTGCAGGGTTCGCTCGATGCCGCGGACCCGATGGACGCGCAGCTCACCGAGCGCGGGCGGTCCCTTTCCGGTGGCCAGCGGCAGCGGCTCTCGCTGGCCCGGTCGCTGGTCACCGACCCGGAGGTCCTCGTCCTGGACGAACCGACCTCCGCCGTCGACTCGCACACCGAGGCCCGTATCGCCGAGAGCCTGCGGGAACTGCGGGCAGGACGGACGACCGTCGTGTTCACCTCGTCGCCGCTGCTGCTGGACCGGGCGGACCAGGTGGTCTTCCTGCACGACGAGACGGTCGTGGCGGTCGGCGGCCACCGCGAGCTGGTGCGTACCGAGCCCCGGTACCGGGCCGTGGTGACCCGCGAGACGGAGGCCGAGGCCGAAACCGGGGACAGGACCGGGGCGGACGACCTGTCCGACCTGGACAAGCTCGTAGAGATCGAGGAGACGGCATGATCGGCGTGGCGCCACCGGCCTACGACCCGGCGGCCCCGACCACGGCCGGCACCCTGCCCGTGGGCGCGCCCGCCACCGTCCGCGCCTATGTGGGCGAGCTGCTCCGCAGGCACCGCAGGGCCTTCGTGCTCCTGATCACGGTGAACACCGTCGCGGTGCTCTCCTCGATGGTCGGACCGTATCTGCTGGGCGGCCTGGTGGAGCGGGTCCCGGACCGTACGCGGGAGCTCCACCTGGGACTCACCGCCGCACTGTTCGTGGCGGCGCTGGTCGTCCAGGCGGTGTTCGTGCGGCAGGTGCGGCTGCGCGGGGCGATGCTCGGCGAGCGGATGCTGGCCGATCTGCGCGAGGACTTCCTGGTGCGGTCGGTCGGGCTGCCGCCCGGCGTGCTGGAGCGGGCCGGGACGGGTGATCTGCTGTCCCGGATCACGACCGACATCGACCGGCTCGGCAACGCGATGCGCGAGGCGGTGCCCCAGCTCGCCATCGGTGTGGTGTGGGTGGTGCTGCTGCTGGGCGGCCTGGTCGTCACGGCACCCGAACTGGCGCCGGCCGTACTGGTCGCCGTCCCCCTGCTCGTGGCCGGCTGCCGCTGGTACTTCCGGCGGGCACCGGCCGCGTACCGTTCCGAGGCCGCCGGGTACGCCGCCGTGGCCGCGGTGCTCGCCGAGACCGTGGACGCGGGACGGACCATCGAGGCGCACCGCCTCAGCGAGCGCCGGGTGGCGTTGTCGGACCAGCGGGTCAAGGAGTGGACGGCCTGGGAGCGCTACACGCTGTGGCTGCGGTCGGTGCTCTTCCCCGTCATCAACATCACCCATGTGACCGTGCTCGGCTCGGTGCTGATGATCGGTGGCGTCTTCGTCCTGCAGGGCTGGATCGGTGTCGGCCAGCTGACGACCGGTGCGCTGCTGGCACAGATGCTCGTCGACCCGGTGGGGCTGATCCTGCGCTGGTACGACGAGTTGCAGGTGGCCCAGGTATCGCTGGCCCGGCTGGTCGGGGTCCGGGACATCGAGCCCGACGCCGGTGATGCCGCGCTGACCCCCGACGGACGCCATGTGCGCGCCGAGCGGGTGCACTTCGGCTACCACGAGGGCGTCGACGTGCTGCGCAAGGTGTCGCTGGAGGTCGCGCCCGGCACCAGGCTGGCGCTGGTCGGCCCCTCCGGGGCGGGCAAGTCCACCCTGGGACGGCTGCTCGCCGGGATCTACGCGCCCAGGGACGGCACGGTGACCCTGGGCAGCGCCGAGCTGTCCCGGATGACCGCGGAACGCGTCCGTACCCAGGTGGCGCTGGTCAACCAGGAGCACCACGTCTTCGTGGGGGCCCTGCGCGACAACCTGCGGCTCGCCCGGACGGATGCCGGGGACGCCGAGCTGTGGGCGGCGCTCGGCGCGGTCGACGCGGACGGCTGGGCGCGTGCGCTCGACGACGGTCTCGACAGCGAGGTCGGCTCGGGCGGGCTGGCGCTCACCCCGGCCCAGGCGCAGCAGATCGCGCTGGCCCGGCTGGTGCTGGCCGACCCGCACACGCTGGTGCTGGACGAGGCGACCTCGCTGCTGGACCCCCGCGCGGCCCGGCACCTGGAACGCTCGCTGGCCCGTGTCCTCGACGGCCGCACCGTCGTCGCCATCGCCCACCGCCTGCACACCGCCCACGACGCGGACGTCATCGCCGTCGTCGAGGAGGGCCGCATCAGCGAGCTGGGCAGCCATGACGAGCTGGTCGCCGCGGGCGGCGCGTACGCGGCGCTGTGGCGCTCCTGGCACGGGTGAGGGCCCGGGCGAGGGGACGAACGAGGGCTCGGGTGAGGGTGGGGTG
>NZ_LIQT01000265.1 GCF_001418415.1 Streptomyces hirsutus | reverse complement strand
TCGCCGCGGGAAGGGTGGAGGTCACGCGGGAACGTCCTCTCGGGTCACGTCGTCCGCAGCGAGGTGTGCGCCGACATGAGTGGTCAGCTCCCAGTCGTTGCGCCCGCGTTGTTCGCGCCAGACGGCACGGATCGCGGCGCCGGCGAGGAGCACCTGGTAGAAGGGGCCGCCGACGACGAGCTTGAGGTAGTGCGTGAAGCGGACCCGGAGCCCGTACTGCTTGCCGAAGTCGTGCAGCCCGACCACCTCGAACACGAAGGTGACCAGGGCGGTGACGGCCGGCAGGAAGGTGACGAAGGCGATGCCGACGGGCACGTCGAGGAACAGCGCGATCGCCACGTTCAGCGGAATGATCAGTCCGGTGAACGCCTGCAGGAACGGCGTCATCAGGGTGTAGCGGGCCAGCATCCGCTGCCCGAACGCGGGCAGTTGCTTCCAGTCCTTCTTCCGGTACACCTGGAGGAAACCCTGGTTCCAGCGGGTGCGCTGTTTCAGCAGCGACATCAGCGAGCCGGGGGTCTCCTCCCGGGTCACCATGTCGGAGTCGTACGCGACGACGACCCGCTTCCCCACGCTGGAGAGCCGGACGCCGAGGTCGCAGTCCTCGGCGAGGCAGTCGGGGTCCCAGCCGTCCGCCGCCCGCAGCACGTCGGTGCGGACGAAGACGGTGTTGCCGCCCAGCGGAATGAAACCTTTCTGCGCGTGCAGATGGAGCCGCGAGCGGAACCAGAAGAAGTACTCCAGGCAGTTGCGCAGGCTGTACCAGCTGGAGTGGAAGTTGATCAGCTGCACCCCACCCTGGACGACGTCCGCGCCCGTGGAGCGGAAGGCGTGGTCGACATGGGCGAGCAGCTCCGGATGGACCTGGTCCTCGGCGTCGAAGACCCCGACGACATCGCCGCGGCAGTGCGGCAGCGCCGTGTTCATGGCCTTCGGTTTGTTCTTCTTCTCGTGCGTGTCGACCACGACCCGGACGCGCGGGTCGCGCTCGGCCGCCGCCTCGGCGACCGCGGCGGTCTCCGGGTCGTCGTGGCCGACGATCACGATGATCTCGAAGTCGGTGTGGCTCGATTCCAGCAGCCGCTGGATGGTGTGGTCGAGCACCGCCTGCTCGTGCCGGGCGGGTAACAGCAGCGAGAAGGACCGGTGCTCCCCGCCGTCCGGACTGCTGAACCGGGTGGAGGCCAGCACTTCCGGCGTGCGCCAGGCGTGCATCTGCCACCACAGGGTGAACGCGGCCATCCAGAACAAGGCCAGCGAAACGACAGAGATGAACACAGACGTGAGCAAAAAGATCCCCCCAGATCCCATATCCCCCGGCACGTGACGGCGCACCACTCGTACGGCGACCCGCCTGTCACGTCACCGTGCAGACATTAGGGGGGAGGTGTGAAATCTGGGAGGTGTTCGGATAAAGAACCTGTTGCCTGTCGTTGCTTCAAGCGACCGGTTGCGTCCGAATCGGGCCATCCTGTGGCCGGTTCCTTCGATCGCCGGCCAACTCGGATGCCGGGGAGGCCGGTTGAGCCCAGCCGCCGGCTGCCCTCTCCGCCGCCTCAGCCGCCCAGGGCCGCGCTCAACCGATCGGGATCGGTCGTCGGCACGTCGCAGGTGAAGTTGCGGCAGACGTACGCGGCCGGTTCACCGCCCACCAGGGGCCGGTCGGCCAGCAGCGGGAACTCGTCGCTCTCCGGCGTCCCGGCGGCGACCACCGCGCCCGGGGCGGTGCCCAGGAGTGCCGTACGGTGCAGGGCCGTGGTGGCCGGATCGTCGAGTGCCGGACCGACCACCGCGACCTCCCGCGGACCGTCCAGCGCCGCCTCGGCGACCGCGAGCCCCCAGCCGACGAACCGCGGCACCCGCGGACCGAGCGCCCTCACCACGCCCAACGCCCTTTCCGCGGCAGTGCGATGGGGCGCGGAGCCGGTCTGCGCCGCATACCCGAGCAGTGCGCCCGCGGCGGCCGTCCAGCCGGACGGGACGGCGTTGTCCGTCGGGTCCTGCGGGCGCCGGATGAGCCGCTCGGCGTCGGACGCCGTGTCGTACAGGGCGCCCGACTCGGGGTCGGCGAAGCGGGCCAGCACGTGGTCGAGCAGCAGCCCGGCGAATTCCAGCCACACCCCCTCCCCCGTCACCGAGGCCAGTGCGAGGAAGCCCTCGGCGACGTCGGCGTAGTCCTCCAGGACCCCCGCGTTGCCGCCGACACGGCCGTCCTTGCTGGTCCGGGCGATCCGGGCGTGGTCGTCGAGGTGCACCCGCACCAGCAGGTCGGCGGCGGCGACGGCGGCCTCGGTCAGATCCGGCCGGTCGAAGTAGGCACCGGTCTCGGCGAGCGCGGCGATCGCCAGCCCGTTCCAGGCGGCGACGACCTTGTCGTCCCGGCCGGGAGCGGGACGGGCGCCGCGTGCCGCGAGCAGCCGCTCCTTGATCCCGCCGGGGCCGGCGATCCGGTCGGCGTCGAACACCTCGTCCTGCTGGGGCAGCTGGAGCACGGAAGCGCCTTCCTCGAAGGTGCCCTCCTCGGTCACCCCGAAGTACCGCACGGCGAGTTCGGCGTCCTGCTCGCCGAGCACCTCCCGCAGCTGCGCGGGCGTCCAGACGTAGTACGCCCCCTCGACGTGCTTGCCGCTTCCGTCGTCGCTGTCGGCATCGAGCGCGGACGCGAACCCGCCCTCCGGCGTGCGCAGTTCGCGGACCATGAAGTCGGCGGTCTCCAGCGCGACCCGGCGCGCGAGCTCCGAACCGGTGGACCGCCAGAGGTGGGCGTAGACGCGGCACAGCAGGGCGTTGTCGTAGAGCATCTTCTCGAAGTGCGGAACCACCCAGTCGCGGTCGACGGAGTAACGGGCGAAGCCGCCGCCGAGCTGGTCGTAGATACCGCCGCGTGCCATCCGCTCGGCGGTGTCCCGCGCCATCTGCAGGGCGCCCTCGGCACCGGTGCGGGCGTGGTGCCTGAGCAGGAACTCGATCACCATGGACGGCGGGAACTTCGGCGCCCCGCCGAATCCGCCGCGCTGCGGGTCGTACTCCCTGGTCAGGCCGAGCAGTGCCTGCGACTGCTGCTCGTCGCCGGGCGGTTGCGCGTCGCCGTAGGAGATCTCCCGTCCGGCCAGGTCCCGCACGATCTTCCCGGCGACCTCGGCGACCTCGTCCCGGCGCTCGTCCCAGGCCTGGTGCACGCCCTGGAGCAGCTGCCGGAAGGACGGCATCCCCTGACGGGGCTCGGGCGGGAAGTAGGTGCCGAAGTAGAACGGCTCGGCGTCCGGGGTGAGGAACACGGTCATCGGCCAGCCGCCCTGCCCGGTCGCCGCCTGCACGGCCTCCATGTAGACGGCGTCCACGTCGGGGCGCTCCTCCCGGTCCACCTTGACGCCCACGAAGTGCGCGTTCAGGTAGTCGGCGGTGGCCTGGTCCTCGAACGACTCGTGCGCCATCACATGGCACCAGTGGCAGCTCGCGTACCCGACGCTCAGCAGGACGGGCACGTTCCGTTCGCGCGCCTCGGCGAAGGCCTCGTCCGACCAGGGCCACCAGTCGACGGGGTTGTCGGCGTGCTGAAGGAGGTAGGGGGACGTCTCGTGGGCCAGTCGGTTCGGCATGGGTCCATCCTGCCCCAGTAGCGGCACGGCACCACTGCGCCCATGCCCCCTGGCCGCTGTCCGTTACCCGGATGTCCGCTCGGATGTCCGTCCGAGGAGACGCCCGGGCGTCTCCTCGGACGGCACCTTGCCCCCTCCCCCGAGATATGGCGTGCACAGGACACTCGGCCCACGCATAACCGGAGAGGCTCTCGGGGAGGGGACGGGAGGGACCCGAGGACACCCGGGCACACCGGGTGCGGCCGGGGCCGCCGGAGGGGGCGCGACATGCGGGACAGTCATCGTGCGGACGCCGAGCGGCTGTTGGCGCGGGCCGTGGAGGAAGAGGTGCGCCGGTCGGGCGGGCGCACCGACGGGAAAGTGCTGCTGTCCCGGGCACGCGGCGCCCTGGACACGATGGCCCGGACGGCGGCCGAGGAGTACGAGGCGTACACCCGTGCCCTGGACGACGCGGCGGCCGGGCAGCTCACCTTCCGCCAGCGGTACGCCCGTGAGGGCGCCGGGACGCCGTTACTGGTGGCCGGGGTGGCCGGGGCGACTGCCGTGGTCACCGACCTCTTCCTCGGCACCGGGACCGGGACGGCGCTCGGCGCGGGCGTGGCCGTCGGGATGGCCGGGGCGGCGGCGACCGTGGTGAAGGTCGTGGGCGCGCATGTGCCCGCCGCCCACCACCGGGCCGGCGCGGTGAGCCAGCCGGGCGGACCGGAGCAGCTGCGGCTGCAGTGGCTGACGGCGCTGGAGGTGCGCGGCATCCGGCCGTTCCTGGACCAGCAGCGGATGCTCGCCGCGTCCACCGGGCCCCAGCAGACGGGACCGCGGCTGCGCGGCGCCGACAAGAGCGCGGCGGCCCGCGGGCGCAATGTCCTCGAGCAGTCGTTCGGTCAACTTCCCCAGCCGGTGGGGACGTTCGCGGGGCGGCGGCGGGAGATGGCACAGATCCGGCAGTGGGTGCAGGCCGCGCGTGCGACCACTCGGACGCTGCCGACGGTGGTGGTGCTGCACGGGGCGCCCGGCAGCGGCCGGACCACGCTCGCGGTGCGCGCCGCGCACGACCTGAAGGACTACTTCCGCGGCGCCTGCGTGGTCGATCTGCGCGCCGACAGCCCCGGCGAGGCGCCGCTGTCCACCCGGGACGCGCTGCTGCATCTGCTGAACCGGCTGGGGGCGCCCCGCGAGCAGTTGCTGTTCCGTGAGCGGTCCTCGCCCGACCAGCAGGTCGGACGGCTGAGCGAGCTGTACCACCAGCACGTGACGGGCATGCCGGTGACGGTCGTCCTCGACGACGCCGCGGACCCGCAGCAGGTCCGCACCCTGCTGCCGGAGCGTTCCGACAGCCTGGTCCTGGTGACCTCCCGGGCGCCGCTCGGCCTGCCGGACGACCTGCCGGCCCGGGTCCACCAGCTGCCGGTGGAGGCGCTCGACCCGGCGGGCTCGGAGGAGCTCCTGGCCGGCGCCGCGCAGGACTCGTCCGAGCCCTACGACGCCGAGTCCGCCGACCGGATCCGGGAACTGTGCGGCGGGCTGCCGCTGGCGCTGCGGATCGCCGGTTCCTCGCTGGGTGCGCGCTCGCCGCGTGCGCTGGCCTCGGACCTGAGCGCCTACGGCCCGGTCGACCCGGTCGAGCGCGCCCTGTGGCTGCGCTACACCGACCAGCCGGAGACACTGCGGCGGCTGCTGCGGCGGCTGGCGCTGGCGGGCCGGGTCTCGCTGGGCGCGGCCGCGGCGGCCGCGGTGCTCGGCACCGACGAGGCCGAGGCGCGGCGGCACCTGGAGGCGCTGTCCCGGACCGGTCTGCTCACCCCGGTGCGGCAGGGCCGCTACCGGCTGCACGACCTCGTCCGCGCCTTCGCGCTGGCCCGTCTCCTCGATGAGGAGGACCCGGCCGAGCGGGCCGCGGCGCAGGAACGGCTGATCGTGAACTACGCCGAGCTGGCCGACTCGGTGCTGCGGTTGGTCGACGGGAACATGTCGACCCGCTCGGACCGCTTCGGCCCGTACGGCTTCACGTCGCTGGACGAGGCGCTGCGCTGGCTGGACGACGAGTCGAGCTTCATCACGGCGGCACTGCGGCACGCGGAGGGCGTCGACCGGAGGGCGGTGCTGAACCTCCTCGGCGCCCTGTGCGACTACTGCCTGCTGCGCGGCGACCTGTACCGGCTCGGGGAGATCAACGAGCTGGCGCAGGCCGTGGACGAAGGGCTGCTGGTGCGTTCGGTGCAGTGGCGCACCGGTATCGCGGCCCGCCAGCTGGGCGAGCTGGACAAGGCGCGGACGACCCTGACCTCGGTGGTCGACCTGTACCGGGAGGCGCATCACGACGCGGGGGCCGCGCGGGCCCTGACCTCGCTGGGCATCACGCTGCACCACCAGGGCAATCTGACGGAGGCGTCGGCGCGGCTGCGGGAGGCGATGGACCTGCAGTCCGCGCCCCAGCTGGCCACCGACCGGGCGTGGACGATGCACGCGCTGGCCGCGGTGGAACGCGACCGGGCCCGGCTGTCCGAGGCCCTGGACCTGCTCACCGAGTCGCTGGTGCTGCACCGCGCGGGCGAGTCCGTGCACGGCCAGGCGTGGGCGCACTTCCAGCTCGGGCAGCTGAACCTGCGGATGGGCGACGTCCCCCGCGCGGAGACGGAGCTGCGCACCGCGCTCGAGCTGTACGGCCGGACCCGCGACGCCCGCGGCGAGGCGTGGGCGCTGACCCAGCTGGCCCGTGCCCGGCTGATCCGGGGGGACGCCTCGCCGGCCCTGGAGGACCTGCGGCGGGCCGCCGCCCGGCACCGGGACAACGAGGACGCGCGCGGGGAGGCGTGGACGCTGTACTACCTGGGCCAGGCACTGGAGGAGACCGGTGACCTGGACCGGGCGGTGCGCGAACTGGAGCGGTCCCGCACCATGTTCTCCCGGATGCGGGACGTGTACGGGCTGGCCTGCGCCCGGCACCACTCGGCCCGCGTCACCCGCGACCAGCGGGCCGCGCAGACCGGTTCCCTGCGCAACTCCGGCTTCGCCCGTCAGCTGCTGGTCGACGCCCGCGCGGACTTCCAGCGCATCGGGGTGGCCCACGGCGAGGCGTGGACCTGCCTGGAGCTGGCGGTCGTCGACGCGGGCAACGCCCGCGCCCAGCAGGCGCTGGCCCTGTGCGACGAGGCGGCGGCACTGTTCGCGTCCTACGGGGACCGGCGCGGCGAGGACTGGGCCCGGTTCCTGCGCTGCACCCTGCTCCCGTACGCGGCCCCGGGCGGTACGGAGGTCGGTACGGCGGTGGCCCAGGAGGAGCTGGCCCAGCTCGGCCGGACCACGCACGCCGCCCGCGACGAGAAGCTGGGCGACTACGTGGACGCCTACCAGCTGCTGCTGGAACGGGGGGTGAGCCTGGAGGCGGGCTGGCAGGCCTGGCGCCTGGGCATGGTCCCCAGCCGCCACGCACGCGAGGTGATGGGGGTGCCCATGGGGTCGCAGACGCAGGGCGGCCCGGTGGGATGACGCGGTGCGCTCCAGGACCTCGTGGCCGGTATGCGCGACCGGCGCCCCCGAAACCGCTGGTGACCGCTCCGGGCGGCTGCTGCCGACGGCGACTGCCGACCGCTGTTCGCCGGCAAGGGCGCGGGCCGGTGGCGGGGGACGTCCTGGACCGGCCACCCGGAGCAGGCCGCCAGGACCCTGGCGTGGGCCGCGTCGGCCGGCGGCG
>NZ_LIQT01000264.1 GCF_001418415.1 Streptomyces hirsutus | reverse complement strand
CCGACGGGCTGAAGGACTCCGAACGCGGGGCGATGTACGTGCACGGCCGCACCGGCGAGGCATGCCCCGTCTGCGGGGACACCGTCCGGGAGGAGGTGTCCTTCGCGGGCTCCTCGCTCCAGTACCGCCCGCCTGCCGGACCGGCGGGAAGCCTCCGGCGGACCGGGGGACCTCGAAGTTCCCCGAGCGAACCCGCCGGGAGCCCGAGCCCCTGGCCCCAGCCGCCCCCGGCCCGACGCCGTCCGTGAACTCGACGGTGTCCCCGCGGGGGAACGCGCGTTTCACGGAGGCGTTCCACGGACGGCGTTCCCGAGTGCCGGCGCCGGGAAGTGACGGCCCGGCGAAGCGGTGGGGCCGCGCAGCGGGCGGCGCGGGCACCGGCGGCCGCTGGAACGGCGCCTACGCCTTCGGCCCGCTGCCCGCCGTGTCCATGCTGGCGTCGTCCTGCGGCTTCGCGGGCTCCACCACCGGGATGGCGCCTGTGGCGGTCATGCTCGGCGGAGTGAGCACCGAGGCGTAGTCGTGCTCGGTGGAGTAGGCGAGGAAGCCCAGGTGCGCCTCGTAGCGGTCCAGGACGTCGTCGATCACCTGCTGGTGGGACAGGCCCATGAGGTCGTAGCCCTCGGAGCCGGTCTGGGTGAACACCTCGACCCGGTAGTACACGTCCGTCTGGCGGGACATGCGTCCGCCGAACATCGGCACCGGGGCCTCGAGGGCCTGCACCTGGTAGTGGAAGTCGCGGTGTTCGGGAATCATGACCCCCAGCGCGTGACTGGAGATGCCGGTGAGCTCGTTCGGGACCAGGTCCAGCGTGGCCTGGTAGCCCTGCTTCCCGAATTCGCGGACCACGTCGGCCAGCGCCGGCTGCACGGTGCGCTCCATGAACTGGGCCACCTGCTTCTTCGAGGGGTAGGAGCGCATCCGCTCCAGCCGCTGGCGCCAGGTGCGCTCGGGCACGTAGCCGCCGTGCGCCGCCGTCGACTGCCGGCGCAGGACCCGGCCCTCGCGTTCGGCCCGCTCCATGCGCAGGGCCTTGGAGAAGGAGGCCATCACCAGCCAGGCGATGACCGTCACCGGCAGGGCGAAGATGAGCGTCGCGTACTCCATGGTGGTGACCCCGCCGGCCACCAGCATCGCGATGGTCAGCACCGCGGTGAGAACCGCCCAGAAGACGCGCAGCCACTTCGCCCCGTCCTGTGACGGTTTGGGGATCGAGGAGGAGAAGTTGGACATCACCATGGCGCCGGAGTTGGCGCTGGTGAGGTAGAACAGCAATCCGGACAGCGTGCCGAGGCCGATCAGGAAGGCGGCGCCGGGGAACATCTCCAGCAGCGCGAACCAGCCCTTCTCCGGGCTGTCCATGGCCTGCTGGGCGAACTCCGTGTTCCCGTTCAGGACCTGGTGCATGGCGCTGTTGCCGAAGACGCTCACGATCAGGAAGTCGCAGAGCACCGGGGCGGTGATGGCGGCGATGACGAACTCGCGCAGCGTCCGGCCGCGGGAGATGCGGGCGAGGAACAGGCCCACGAACGGGCCCCAGGCCAGCCAGAACGCCCAGAAGAACAGGGTCCAGCCGGCCATCCACTCGGAGCCCCCCTCCTGGTAGGCGAAGGTCTGCAGGGTCCGGTCCGGCAGCGAGAAGACGAACCGGCCGATGTTCTCCACCAGCGCGTTAAGCAGGAACGCAGACTCTCCGGTCACCAGGATGTAGAGCAGCATGGCCGCCGCGCCCCAGATGTTCAGCTCGGAGATCAGCCGGATCCCCTTGTCCATGCCCGAGGTGCAGGCGGCGATGGTCATGATCACGGCCACGATCACCAGCGCGATCTGCAGGGCCAGGCCCTCCGGGAGGCCGAACAGCCAGGCGAAGCCGACGTTCAGCAGCACGACGCCGATGCCCATGGAGGTGGCGACGCCGAAGACGGTGCCGACCAGGGTGACGATGTCGATGGTGTCGCCGATCCCGCCGCGGACGCGCTTGCCGAGCAGGGGGTACAGGGCGGCCCGGATGGACAGCGGCATGCCCCAGCGGTAGGCGAAGTAGCCCATGGCCATGCCGAGCAGCGAGTACATGGCCCAGCCGGCCACGCCGTAGTGGAACATGGTCCAGACCACGGCGTCCTGGGCGGCCGCGGCTGTCTGGCCCTCGCCCGCCGGCGGAGCCATGTACTGGCTGATGGGCCCGGTGACGGAGTAGAAGAGCATGTCGATGCCCACACCGGCGGCGAACAGCATGGCCACCCAGGTGAAGAGCTTGTACTGCGGCCGGGAGTGGTCGGGGCCGAGCCGGACGGAGCCCTGCTTGGACAGCGCGACCCAGAGAACGAACACGATCACCACGGTGACGGTCAGGACGTAGAACCAGCCGAGGTTCTCCGCGATCCAGGCCACCATGGCCCGCATGGTGCCGGCGGCGTGCCCGGGCGCGAACATGGCCCAGAGGGAGAAGGCGACGATGACGGCCGAGGAGATGACGAAGACGCGCCAGTTGACCCTGGGGCCGGGCTCCTCGATGAGTTCCGCGGGGGCCTTGCTGAGTTCCTGACGGGAGACGGGAGGACGGCTCTCGGCCTCCTGGCCGGGGCGCCGCCGTTCGGTGCCGCCGAGGTGGCGGCGCTCGATCGGGGCCTTCGGCGGCTCGCCCCCGGGTCGGGACATATCGGTGGTTTCAGGCATGCGTTCCTCCTCCTGTCGGCGACGAGTTCGGGCGGGCGTCAGCGTGAGCAGAGGTCCGCGGCCTCGATCCCGAAGCGATGGGGGGAGGCTGTGCATGGTGGGTACTCTGTCGTGCGTCCTGCCCGGCCATGGTAGTCCCAATGCCGGATATGCCCCCCGGATGGCGGTTCGCGGGGCAGGGGACCAGGGCGCCGCGCGTGGCCCTCCAGAGCCTGTCTGCCACGTGCCCGTCGTCCGCCCGGAGGGCGGGCTCAGCGGCGTCATGAGCCCTGTTCGAGCGAAGCCGAGAACTTGGGGAAAGCGTGTGATCGCAGGGCGTCGGAGCGCCCTCGACGGGGTCCCCCGCTCGAGCGGATCCGAGAGCGGGGTGCCACGCGGACGCTCCGGGAACGCGGCTGGGGCCCCTGCTCGAAGAGCTCGGGGGAGTGCATGCCGGGCGTCGCCGAACAGGCGGGGGTTTGCCGGACAGGCCTTAGCGGCCGAGGCCGGCGAGGACCGTGCCCACCTGCTGGAGCGCCTGCTCCTCGGCCTCCAGGTCGGGGGTGATGCCCTGGCCGTCGACGCCCCGGCCGGACGGGGTGCGGTAGTGGCCCACGGTCAGTTCGGCGACCGAGCCGTCGGGCAGCCTGCCGGGCATCTGCACCGCGCCCTTGCCGAAGGTGCGGGAGCCCACGACGACCGCCCGTCCGCGGTCCTGGAGAGCGCCGGTGAGCAGTTCGGCCGCGCTCATCGTCCCGCCGTCGACGAGCGCGACCAGGGGTCTGACGGTGTCGCCGCCGGGTTCGGCGTGCAGGGCGCGCTGCTCGCCCTCGACGTCGTACGTGGCGACCAGGCCGCCGTCGAGGAAGGCGGAGGCCGCGGTGACCGCCTCGGCGACCAGTCCGCCGGCGTTGCCGCGCAGGTCGAGGACGATGCCCGCGTCGGCCGGGGCCTTCCGCACGGCGTCCCGGACCTCGTCGCCGGAGCCCTTGGTGAAGGCGGCGACCTTGACGACGGTGATCCCGCCGGGGAGTCCGTCGACGGTGACGGCGTCGCGGGAGAGCCGGGCCCGGCGCAGGGTCTCGCTCCAGGTGCGCGTGCCGCGCTCCAGGCCGAGGCGGACGGTGGTGCCGGCGGATTCGTCGGTGTCGTCACCGCGCAGTAAGGAGACGACCTCGGTGACGGGCCTCCCGTCGACCGTCGCGCCGTCGA
This sequence comes from Streptomyces hirsutus, assembly GCF_001418415.1. Taxonomy (GTDB): domain Bacteria; phylum Actinomycetota; class Actinomycetes; order Streptomycetales; family Streptomycetaceae; genus Streptomyces; species Streptomyces hirsutus. Next base: position 4,550 of record NZ_LIQT01000264.1, on the reverse strand, counting down.
CGCTGCGCAGCCGGTCGCCCGCGCGGATACCGGCGTCGGCGGCGGGGGTGTCGCTGCCCACCCCGGTCACCTCGATGCGGCCGGACCGTTCCCGGGCCCACAGGCCCACGCCGGTGTACCTGCCGTCGAGGGCGTCCGTGAACTCCTCGTACTCGTCCGGAGAGTAGACGGCGCCCCACCGGTCCCCGCTGCGGCTGACGGCGCGCTGCGCGGCCTCCACGGGGGACGCGCCGGCGGCCATGGCCGCCTCGGCCGCCTCGGCGACCTTTGCGTGGCGGCCGACGGGGGCGGCCGCCTGGGTACTGCCCGCGGCGGGCTGCCGGTCGGTCGGCCCGGGCAGGCTGCCGGTGACCGCGCCGGCTACGAGTACGCCGGTGAACACCAAGGTCAGGGCGCCTCCTCGGCGGATCCGACGGGGCTCGCAGAACAGGGCACGACCTGACATGCCGGTGAGTCTAGGACAACACGAAGGGGCGCACGGCCCGTTGACCGTACGCCCCTCTTGGCAAGAGTCACACCTTCAGATACTTGCGCAGCGCGAAGAAAGCGGCCAGGGCCGGCATCAGGAGACTGGTGGCGAGAATCAGCGGAAGCTTCGTCAGCACCGCGTCCCAGCCGATGAAGCTGATCAGGTTCAGCTTCTCCGACAGCGCCAGTCCGGCGTCGATGATGAAGTACCGGCCGACCAGCAGGAATCCGCAGGCGAGGGCGCCGCCGATGAGTCCGGCGACGGCGGCCTCGGCGATGAACGGCGCCTGGATGTAGAAGCCCGAGGCACCGACCAGCCGCATGATCCCGGTCTCACGCCGACGGCTGAACGCCGAGACGCGCACCGTGTTGACGATCAGCATCAGGGCGACGATCAGCATCAGCGCCATCACCGCGAGGGCGGCCAGGTTCATGCCCTCCAGCAGCCCGAAGAGGTTGTCCAGGATGCCCTTCTGGTCCTGCACGGACTGCACCCCGTCACGCCCGTCGAAGGCGGTCGCGACGACCTGGTACTTCTCCGGGTCCTTGAGCTTGATCCGGTACGACTCCTGCATCTGGTCCGGCGTGAGGGAACTGGCCAGCGGGGAGTCGCCGAACTGCTCCTTGTAGTGCTTGTACGCCGCGTCCTGGGACTCGTAGGTGATCGAGTCGACGACCGTCATCTTCTCCAGGTCGCTCTTGATCTGCCCCTTCTGGTCCTCGGTCACCGCTCCCTTGGCGCAGTTGGGGTCGGACGCGGCGTCACTCTTGTTGCACAGGAAGACGGAGACGTTGACCTTGTCGTACCAGTAGCCCTTCATGCTGGTGACCTGGTCGCTCAGCAGGAGCGAGGCACCGAACAGGGTGAGCGACAGGGCGACGGAGACGACGACGGCGAAGGTCATCGTCAGATTGCGGCGGAGACCGACACCGATCTCCGACAGAACGAACTGGGCGCGCATGGCGTGGGGTTAAGCCTTTCCGTTCCTCGTCAGTGCTGGTAGCCGTAGACGCCGCGTGCCTGGTCCCGGACGAGGCGGCCCTTCTCCAGCTCGATGACGCGCTTGCGCATCTGGTCCACGATGTTCTGGTCGTGCGTCGCCATCACCACGGTGGTGCCCGTCCGGTTGATCCGGTCGAGCAGCTTCATGATGCCCACCGAGGTCTGCGGGTCGAGGTTGCCGGTGGGCTCGTCGCAGATGAGCAGCTTGGGCCGGTTGACGAAGGCCCGCGCGATGGCGACGCGCTGCTGCTCACCGCCGGAGAGCTCACCGGGCCTCCGGTCCTCCTTGCCGCCGAGCCCCACGAGGTCGAGCACCTGCGGCACGGACTTGCGGATCTCGCCGCGGGACTTGCCGATGACCTCCTGCGCGAAGGCGACGTTCTCGGCGACGGTCTTGTTGGGCAGCAGACGGAAGTCCTGGAACACCGTCCCCAGTTGGCGCCGGACCTGCGGCACCTTCCAGTTGGAGACGCGCGCGAGGTCCTTGCCCAGGACGTGCACCTGCCCGTGGCTGGCCCGCTCCTCGCGGAGGATCAGCCGCAGGAAGGTGGACTTGCCGGAGCCCGAGGACCCCACGAGGAACACGAACTCGCCCTTCTCGACCTCCAGGGAGACATCCCGGAGGGCTGGACGGTTCTGTTTGGGGTAGGCCTTGGAGACGTTGTCGAATCGGATCACGGGTGCACCACGGGTCGCCGGGGGTAGATGTGCGTGACCTTACGCGAATCGGAAGGCCGCCCGCAGTCACCGGCCCGGGTTGCGTAACACTTGCGCGCTATATACCGGATGTGCGGGACGGCACACGGAGGGCCGCGCCGATTGCCGCGGAACCTGGCACAGTGGTAGGAGGAACGTTCGCGTGGTCGTGGGCGTTGTACTGACTGGAACCGGTGCGAGGAGGGCGAGCGCATGACGTACGACCGGCTGGTGTGCGCCAACTGCGCCGCACCCGTGAGCGAGGGCCGGTGCCCGGTGTGCCGTGCGAACCGTGAGCGGCTGCAGCAGGTGAACTTCTTCACGGGTCTGAACCCGACGGCGCTGATCGCGCTGCTGGTGGTGCTGGTCGCGGCAGTGGTGCTGCTCGCCCACCAGACCGTCTGACGCAGCGGAGCGGCACCGGACAGCCGGACCCACGGGGCACCCGGGCCACAGGGCCCGTACGGCACGGCTCCCGCACGGAACGGACAGGACAGGGACGCTCGAGGGGCCCGGAGCACATGCACTGCTCCGGGCCCCTCGACCTGTCTCCTGCCGTGCGTACGGTCCGTACGCGCGCCGTCACCGTCAGGCGGCAGCGGCCCCGCGGTTGCCCATGAGGCGCGGCAGCACACGGAAGCCGATGCCACCGGCGATCATCGTGGCGGCGCCGATCACCAGGAAGGTCATCTCGGCGGCACCGGTCTCGGCGAGCTCCTTGCCGTTGCCCTGGGCCGACGGGGCGGGCGCGTCACCCGTGTCGGTGAGGGCCGAGGAGCCCTCCTCCTGGACGGAGGCACCGGCGCCGCCGGCCGGGGCGTTGCCGCCACCGCCGCCGTTACCGCCGCCGGTGCCGCCACCCGGGGTGGTCGGGTTCTCGGTGGGCTCCGTCGGGTCGGTGGGCACCTCGGGCTCCGTGGGCTCCTCCGGGTCGGTGGGCACCTCGGGGTCGGTGGGCACCTCCGGGTCCGTCGGCACCTCGGGGTCGGTGGGCACCTCGGGGTCGGTCGGCTCCTCCGGCTCCTCCGGAATGGTGGTCGGCGGGTCCGTCGGCTCCTCCGGCTCGCCGGTCGGGTCCTCGTCACCGGCCTTCAGGCTGACGCCGACGTTGGCACCCTCGCCCCCGACACCGGCGCTCACGCCTATGTCGAGGGCGGAGGCCGCGCCGGCGGCGGTCAGCGAGGCGCCGGCCGCGATCACGGCGCCGGCCGCGATCCGTGCGACACGGACGCGCGTCTTCTTGGTCATGTGGTTGCTACCCCCAGTAGCTCATCGTCAGTGAGGCGGCGCTCGGGGCGGTGATCAACAGGGCCGACTGCGATGGCAAGCCCCCCGGTTCACATGCGCCCCAGAGATACGCATGCCGAGCCTCACCTTTCCCATTTTTCAAATGAACGTCAAGGCCGTTGCGTACGCGATGTCCGCGTAAGCGCGCTTTGCCGAGAGTGGAAGCTGTGATTGTGACGTAAAAGCCCGACATCCCCGACGCACAAAAGGCAACTGCCGCCCCTGGGGCGGCAGTTGCCTTGTCGACAAAGCGCTGTTCGCGCGCGGGGTTACTTCTCCCGCTGCTTGCGCCAGCGAATTCCGGCCTCCAGGAAGCCGTCGATCTCACCGTTGAACACGGACTCGGGGTTGCCGACCTCCTGCTCCGTGCGCAGGTCCTTGACCATCTGGTAGGGGTGCAGCACGTACGAACGCATCTGGTTGCCCCAGGAGTTGCCGCCGTCGCCCTTGAGGGCGTTCATCTTGGCCTGCTCCTCCTGGCGGCGCCGCTCCAGCAGCTTGGCCTGGAGGACGTTCATCGCGGTGGCCTTGTTCTGGATCTGCGAGCGCTCGTTCTGGCAGGAGACCACGATGCCGGTGGGGAGGTGGGTGAGCCGCACCGCGGAGTCGGTGGTGTTCACGCCCTGGCCGCCGGGACCGGACGACCGGTACACGTCCACCCGCAGCTCGGACTCGTCGATCTCGATGTGGTCGGTCTGCTCGACGACGGGCAGCACCTCGACGCCCGCGAACGAGGTCTGGCGCCGGCCCTGGTTGTCGAAGGGCGAGATGCGCACCAGCCGGTGGGTGCCCTGCTCGACCGAGAGGGTGCCGTAGGCGTACGGCGCCTGCACGGCGAAGGTGGTCGACTTGATGCCGGCCTCCTCCGCGTACGACGTCTCGTAGATCTCGGTCTTGTAGCCGTGCTGCTCGGCCCAGCGCAGGTACATGCGCTGGAGCTTCTCCGCGAAGTCGGCGGCGTCGACGCCGCCGGCCTCCGCGCGGATGTTGACGAGCGCCTCACGCGCGTCGTACTCGCCGGACAGGAGGGTGCGGACTTCCATCTCGTCGAGCGCCTTGCGGACCTTGGTCAGCTCGGACTCGGCCTCCGCGCGGG
>NZ_LIQT01000263.1 GCF_001418415.1 Streptomyces hirsutus | reverse complement strand
GAGGCAACCGCGCTGTCGTTGCTCAGCAGCCGGAGGCGCCGGGCATGTCGAACATCTCGGCGGCGTAGGTGGCCAGCTGCAGGGCAGCAGTGTGGTCGATGCCGAGTTCTGTGGCAGCGGACAGCACGGCATCCGAGGCGGTGGCAGAGGTGCCCAGGTGCTTGGCAGTGACGTGGAGGAGCTGCTCGTGCTGGTCCTTGGTCAGGCCCAGACGCAGAGCGAGTGCCTCACCGCCGGCGGTCACCGAGCACACCCCGGTCTCTGGGAGCTGCAGTTCGACCGACCGGGCGGCCTCCATGTCGCCGGCGAGGGCTGCGGCGATGGAACGGACCTGCTCGTATCCAGTGAGCATGAGGAAGGTCGGGGCTCGGCCGTAGCTCTTCATGCCGACGGCGTAGTAGCCCGGTTCGGGATGGGCCAGTTCGCGGTAGCCGTGCGGGGTGACGGTGCCGCAGGAGTGCTGGTTGGGGTCGATGAGCGGGGCGAGGGCGCGGGCCGCGGACATGATCGGGTCGAGCTCCAGACGCAGCTCGTCGGCGATGCGGTAGTCAGGCCTGAAGCCGGTGGCCGCGACGATCCGGTCGGCGGTGAGTGTCTGCCCGGTGCCGTCCGGGCCCTGGGAGACGAGTTCGACCTGGTCGCGGGTGGGATCGTCGCCCAGGCGGCGGACGGCGTGGGTACGGAAGTTGGCGGCGAGGGTGACGCGACCGGTGTCCACGAGCATCTTCAGGCCGGAGCCGATGGCTCCGCGGGCAGGCAGCTCGTCGTCACTGCCGCCGCCGAAGGAAGCGGACGGGTCGGTGCCGCGGATGGCCCAGGTGATGGTGGTGCCGGGCGCGATGTCGGCCAGTTCGGCCAGGGCCAGCAAGGTGTTGGCTGCCGAGTGGCCGGCGCCGACGACGACGGTGTGGCGGCCGGCGTACTGATCGCGGTCGGCTCCGAGGACGTCGGGCAGGCCATGGTTGATCCAGGCAGCGGCGTCCTGCTCGCCGTGGGCGGGCAGACCGTTGGCGCCGACGTGGTTGGGCTGGTGCCAGGTGCCGGAGGCGTCGATGACGGCGCGGGCGAGCAGTTCTTCGCCGTCGGCCAGTCGCAGGACGAAGGGGACCGTTTCCCGGCCTGCGGTGCGCAGGCGGTCGATCCCCAGGCGGCTGATGGCGGTTACGGCGGCGCCGTAGCGGATGTGCGGTGCCAGTGCGGGCAGTTCGGCGAGCGGCTGGAGGTACTGCTTGACGAGGTCGCCACCGGTGGGCAGGGCGGATGCCTCGGGCTCGTCCCATCCGGCGGCCGCGAGCAGGCGGCGGGCGGCGGGGTCGGTGTTGAACTCCCAGGGACTGAAGAGCTGGATGTGGGACCAGGCCTGCACGGATGGTGCCGCGGCGTCGCCGGCTTCCACGACAACGAAGGGGAGGTTCCGTTCGGCCAGGTGCGCTGCGGCAGCCAGGCCGACGGGGCCGGCTCCGATCACGGCGACGGGAAGGCGGTCGGGGCTGAGGTCAACCACGGTGTGGTGTCCTTTCACGAAGGGTGAGGGCGGCAGTCAGACGTCGTGCGCGAGATCGGGCGAAGGAGCCACGAGGTCCTCGCCGCCGCCCGCCTGCATGTGCTGCTCGGTGCGCTGCTCCGCCCGCCGCCGTAACTCGGCGATCGCGGCACAGCAGGGGCCGGCCTGCTCGGCGCCGGCGCCTACGAGTTCACTCATCAGGATCAGCTCCTGCCGTGGCGGCTCAGACGGCGACGCGGGAGCGAGCGCATCACAACCGCCTATATAGATAAACAACGAATCAGGCTCCCAGCCTCACCCTTGCTTCGATGGATGTCAACCTCCGGCCACGGCCGGACGGAGTGTGATGAGCGTCACTGCGCGCCGCGTTGCGCGGGCCCCTTGCGTCGAGTCAATCTCGATACATGTCGAAACAACGGGGTTAGCGACACAGGGCTCATCTGCCCAGCGCCACAACGACATCGGGAAATCGCGGCTGTGCCGATAGCCGCGCCCGGCCCGTGAACGGTCAGTGCGCTCGCCCCGCATCTTTCCGCTCAATCAACGGACGCCGGCTCTTTCCCGCCCTACCCCGCCTTGCCCTCGGTGTGTCCGCCCGCCACCGGGCCGGTCCTTCCGGTCCGTCGCGCCCACATCGCGGTTCCTTCCGTGCTGCTTCACCAGTGAACGGCTTCGTCATGCCCGGAAGGACATTCATGCCTCACGACCCCGCCCGCGCGGCTGAGACCGCCAGTGAACCGATCGCCATCATCGGCATGGCCGGACGGTTCGCCGACGCCACCAGCCCTGAACAGCTCTGGGACATGCTGCTTCAGGGCCGCGACGCCATCTCGGACATCCCGCCCGAGCGCTACGACATCGACGCCGTCTACGACCCCACGCCCCGCACACCCGGCCGCACGGTGAGCCGTTGGGGCGGCCTGCTGCGGGACATCGACGCCTTCGACGCGGAGTTCTTCGGCATCTCCCCGCGCGAAGCCGACCGTATGGACCCCCAGCAGCGGCTGCTGCTGGAAGTCGCCTACGAAGCCCTCGAAGACGCAGGCCAGCCCCTCCCCCGCATCGCCGGCACCGACACGGGCGTATTCATCGGCCAGCTCGGCGGTGACTACTGGCACCTGCAGTACGACGACCGCGACCAGCTCGACCTGTACGCCATGACCGGTGCAGCCGCCCGCGCCATCACCTCCGGCCGCCTGTCCTACGCTTTCGACCTGCGCGGCCCCAGCTTCACCGTCGACACCGCCTGCTCCTCCGCGCTCGTGGCCGTCCACAACGCCGTCCAGGCGATCCGACTCGGCGAGTGCCCCTTGGCGATCGCCGGCGGCGTCAACCTCGTGCTGCTGCCGGAAGAGGGTGTCGTCTACTCCGGCGCCGGCATGCTCGCCTCCGACGGCCGCTGCAAATTCGCCGACGCCTCCGGCGACGGCTTCGTCCGTAGCGACGGCATCGGCGCGGTCATCCTCAAACCGCTGTCGGCCGCTCTGGCCGACGGCGACCGCATCCGGGCCGTCATCCGCGGCTCCGCCGTCGGCAACGACGGGCAGAGCAGCGGCTACCTGGTCACCCCCGCCGTCGAGGGCCAGCGCGACGTACTGCGCCGCGCCTACGCCAACGCCGGTGTGAACCCGGCCGACATCGACTACATCGAGGCCCACGGCACCGGCACCAGCGTCGGTGACCCGGTCGAACTGCAGGCCCTGGCCGACATCGTCGGCCCCCGCACACCGGACCAGCGCTGCCTGGTGGGTTCGGTGAAGACCAACATCGGTCATGCCGAGGCGGCCGCCGGGATCGCCGGCCTCATCAAGGCCGTGCTGTGCCTGGAGAACAAGACGGTTCCGCCCAACCTGCATCTGAAGAACCCCAACCCGGCCGTCGACTGGGACAACCTGCCGCTGACTGTCCCCACCCGGGCCGTACCGCTGCCCGAGCGGGACCGGCCCGTTGTCGCCGGGGTCTCCAGTTTCGGTTTCTCCGGCACCAATGCACACCTCGTCCTCGAAGCCGCCCCCGAGCCGGCCACCCACGCCACGGATCCGCGGACGCCGGCCGCTCGCAGCGAGCTGCTGGTGCTGTCCGCCCTCAGCCCCGAAGCCCTCGCCGACGCCGCCCGCGCCATGGCCGACCACCTCGACGGTCCCGGCGCCCAGCACTCCCTGCGCGACATCGCCCACTCGGCGGGGCTGCGCCGGACCCCCCACGACGCCCGGCTCGCGCTGCCCGCCGACAGCCACGCCGAAGCCGTTGCCACCTTGCGGGGCTTCGTCGACGGCGAGAACGAACCCGGCCTATCCTTCAGCGACTACACCGACCCCGAAACGGCACCCAGGATCGCGTTCGTCTTCCCCGGCCAGGGCTCGCAGTGGCCGGGCATGGGCCGTGAACTCCTCGACTCCGAACCGGTCTTCCGCCAGGCCATGCAGGCCTGCGACGACGCCATCAAGACCGAGACCGGCTGGTCGGTCATCGAGCTGCTGCGCTCCGCGGACGAGGAGCGGCTCAAGCAGCTCGACGTCATCCAGCCCACCCTGTGGGCCATGGAGATCGCCCTGGCCGAACTGTGGCGGTCCTGGGGCATCGAGCCGGATGTGGTCATCGGACACAGCATGGGCGAGTCCGCCGCCGCCTACATCTCCGGCGCACTGTCCCTTCCCGATGCCGCAGCGGTCATCTGCCGCCGCAGCCGACTGGCCAAACGCCTCTCCGGCCGCGGCACCATGGCCTGGGTCGCCCTGCCCGCCGACGAGGCCGCAGCAGCGCTGGCCGGGCACGAGGACACAGTGGCGGTGGCTGCCATCAACAGCCCCACCTCCACCCTCCTCTCCGGCGACGGCGAAGCCCTGAACCAGGTGCTGGCCGGCCTCGACGCCCGCGGTGTCGACAACCGGCGGGTCAACGTCGACTTCGCATCCCACTGCCCACAGATGGACGCCCTGCGCGAGGACCTGCTCGCCGAGCTGTCCCACCTCACCCCGCGCGCGGGCCGCATCCCTCTGCACTCCACTCTGCTCAACGAAGTGATCGACGGCTCCGGCATGGACGCCGACTACTGGGTGCGCAACATCCGTCAGCCGGTCGACTTCATCGGCGCGGTCCGCGGCCAACTCGACTTCGGAGACACGCTGTTCGTCGAAGTCAGCCCTCACCCACTCCTTGTAGCCGGTATCCGCGAAACCAGCCGTCTGGCCACCGGCGCGGACACCACCGCGGTCGGCAGCCTGCGCCGCCACTCCGACGAACGCACCTGCCTGCTCACCTCGGCCGCCGCCCTGCACACAGCCGGCGTCGGCCTCGACCTCAGCGCGCTGACCGCCGGCGGCCACTACGTGCCGCTGCCCTCCTACCCGTGGCAACGCACCCGCCACTGGATCAGCCGCACCCCCACCCCCATAGCACCCGCTGCCGCGAAGCCCGCCGCTCCGGAGCCGGCCGGGCAGCCCGCCCATCCGCTGCTGGGCCGCCCGCTTCCCGCCGAGGGCACCACCCGTACCTGGCAGGGCCCCCTGCGTCTGGCCGACAACCCCTACCTGCGCGACCACTGCATCCAGGACACGATCATCCTGCCGGGCACCGCCCACCTCGAACTGATCGGCGCAGCCGTACGCACCGAACTGGACACCGGTGCACTGTCGGTGAGCGACGTGCACTACCACCGCGCCCTCTTCCTGGACGAGGACGGGCCCGCCCCCGAGGTCCGGGTCACTCTCGCCCCGAACCCGGACGCCTCACTGCACTGCCGCATCCACAGCCGGGACGCCGACACCAGCGACTGGATCCTGCACACCGAAGCCACCGCCCGCGCTCTGCCCGGCGACGCTGCCCAGCCGGACGAGCCGCTCCGGACGATCCGCGCTCGCCTGCCTCAGCACCAGAACGCCGACGACTTCTATCCATGGAACGCCGCCCGCGGAAACCAGTGGAACGGCACATTTCAAGGCATCACCGACCTGTGGCGCACCGACGGCGAAGTCCTCGCCCGGCTGACCTGCCCTGCCGCGCTCGTGGACAGCCTTGCCCTCCACCACTTCCACCCGGCGCTCCTGGACGCCAGCGGCCACGCCATGGCCGCCGCCCGCCCGCTGACGGCTCCCGGTGAGGAAGGCGTCTTCGTCCTGGGCGGTATCGACGAGGTCCGCTTCTACCAGCAGCCGCCCACCTCACTGTTCAGCCACGCCAGGCTGCTGCCCTCCCCGCGCGAGGACTCCTTCGTCGCCGACATAGACATCCGCGCCGACGACGGCCGTCTGATCGCCCAGATGCGCGGCCTGCGCCTGCAGTACCTGGCCGGCCACGCCCCCGCCCTGCTCACCCCGCACACCGAGGACTCCGTGACGCCACCGCGTACCCCCGACACCCCGGCCTCCCCCGGTAGCAGCGACCGCGACACCTGGCTGCACACGCTCACCTGGGACGAAGCTCCCCTGCCCGCCCCCACCACGGCCACCACCGTCCCGGACGGCTTCTGGCTGGTGCTCACCGACAGCGGGTCCACCGGACGGTCCCTGGTGCGGGAACTGACCGGTCGCGGCCAGCGCGTGGTGGCGGTCACCACCGGCGCGGGCCGCCTGGCCGGAGGCGGCGAGCGCTACCGCATCGACCCGGCGAAGGAAGAGCACTACCGCGAGGTCCTGGGCGACGTCACCCGCTACGGCGCCTGTCGCGGCATCATCCACCTGTGGGCCTTGGACGCCCAGGCCGGTCTGGACGCCACTCCCACCGAGATCCGCCGCACCCAACTGCTGGCCGCGCACAGCGTCCTGTACCTGACCCGGGCTCTGGAGCAGAACCCGCTCGGGCACCCGCCGCTGTGGCTGGCCACCCAGCTCGCCCAGGCCACCGGCACCGCGGAGCGGGTCCGCCACCCCTTCCAAGCCACGTTGTGGGGGCTCGGCCGCACGCTGGCCGCCGAGGCCCCCGCGCTGACCCCGCACCTCGTTGACCTGGACCACTCGGCGGCCAGCGTTTCGGCCCTGACGGAGCTGCTGCTGCACGCAGACCAGGAAGACCAGATCGCGCTGCGCGACGGACGGCGCCTGGCGGCCCGGCTGCGCCCGGCCGCCGCCTCCGCCCGTCCGCCTCAGGCGCTGTCGCTGCCCGCCCCCGGCGTCATCGACGACCTCCATCTGATCGAGACGCCCTCGCGGCTCCTCGCAGCGGATGAGGTCCGTATCCAGGTCAGCCATGCCGGCGTCAACTACCGGGACGTGCTGCTGAGTCTGGGCATGTACCCCGGGCAGGACAACAAGCCGCCGGTGATGGGCTGGGAGTGCGCCGGCACGGTCAGCGAGACCGGCAGCGCCGTCACCGACGTCACGGTGGGCGACGAGGTCATCGCTTTCGCCGAAGGGGCCCTGGCCTCCGAAGTCGTCACCCGTGCCTGCCTCACCGCGCCCAAGCCGGCCAGGCTGACCTCGGCCGAGGCCGCGACACTGCCGGCCGCCTACCTCACCGCCTACCACGCGCTGAACGACATGGCCCGCCTGGAGCGCGGCCAGAAGGTCCTCATCCACACCGCCACCGGCGGCACCGGGCGGGCCGCGCTGAACGTCGCCCGCTGGAAGGGAGCCCGCGTCTTCGCCACGGCCGGCAGTGACGCCAAGCGGGATCTGCTGACCGAGCTCGGTGTGGAGCAGGTCGCCGACTCCCGCAGCCTCGCGTTCGCCGAGGCCTTCAAGCCCGCCCTCGGGGAAGAGGGCTTCGACGTCATCTGCAACACCCTGGCCGGTGACGCCATCGAGGCGAACCTGTCGCTGATGGCCCCGTACGGGCACTACCTGGAACTCAGCAAACGCGACATCCTCGACAACAACGCGCTGCCGCTGGGCGCCTTCGCCCGCAACCTGTCCTTCCACGCCATCGACGTCGTGCACATGATCCAGCACGCTCCCGAGCGCGCTGGAGGGGTACTGCGGGCCGCTGCCTCCCTGGTCGACAAGGGTGCGTTGGAGGCTCTGCCGCACACGGTGTACCCGGTCGAGAAGGCCGCGGACGCTTTCCGCCTGATGGCCCAGGCCCGGCACACCGGCAAGATCGTGCTGTCGTTCGGCCAAGCATCTGCTGCAGCAACCGGCCCACGCGGCCGGGCTGTGACCGTGCACGCCGACGGCACCTATCTGATCACCGGGGGCGCGGGCGGCATCGGCGGTCAGCTGGCCCTGTGGCTGGCCGACCAGGGAGCCCGGCACCTGTTGCTCACCGGTCGTAGCGCGCTGCCGGAGCGTGATGCGGCAGCGGACGAGAGCCACCCGCAGGCTGCCGCTGTCACCGTGCTCAGGCAGCTGCGCGAGCGCGGGGTGCATGTGACGTATGAGGCCGTGGATGTCTCCGACGCCCAGGCCATGCAGGCGGTGCTCGAGTCCCGACGCCGCACGGGCCTGCCACCCGTACGCGGTGTCTTCCATGCGGCCGGGGTCATCGACTACACCCCCCTGAGCGACATGAGCGGCACCGAGATGGACCGGGTGCTGGCGGCCAAGGTCTCCGGGGCGTGGAACCTGCACCGGCTGCTCCGTGAGGAATCGGTGGAGGCGTTCGTGCTGTTCTCCTCCGGCTCCGCCCTGCTCAGCTCCCCCATGCTGGGCGGATACGCGGCCGGCAACGCCTTCCTCGATGCGCTGGCCCACCACCGACATGCTCAAGGACTGCCCGCCACCGTCGTCAACTGGGGTTTCTGGGACAGCGTCGGCATGGTAGCCCGCAAGGAGCAGCAGGAAGAGCGCACACTTCTGCCGCAGGGCATGGCCTCCTTCAGTCCGGCCGACGGGCTGGCGCTGCTGGGTCTGATCCTGGCCGAAGGCCGGGTCCACACCGCGGTGCTGCCGACCGACTGGCCCGCGTGGGCCCGCGCGTACCCGAGTGCCGCGACAGCTCCGCTGCTGCAGTATCTGACCGGCGACGACCGGCGGAGGCAGGCTCCCGCCCGTGCGGAGTACCGCGCCGAGCCTTCCACGCCGCCGGCGGCCACCGAGCCCGCTGAGCCGCGTGCGGCCACGCCCCCCTCAGCGCCGGTGCCGGTCACCGCTTCGTCCAGCCCCGAGCCTGTGGCAGCCGCCCGGCCTGCGCCGCAGTCGCCGGCTGCCGGGCAGGCGGTGCCTTCCGAGGAGCTGCTGGACTTCCTCAAGCAGGAGGTCGCCGTGGTGATGGGCCTGCGCGCCGAACGCGTCAACGTCAACCGGCCGTTGAACCGCCTCGGCATGGACTCCCTCATGGCCGTGGAACTGCGCAACCGCATCGAACGCCGCTACCAGATCAAGCTGCCCATGGTCCAGCTCCTCAAGGACGGCACCATCACCACCGTCGCCCAAGCCCTGGCCACCGAACTGAACTCCGCAGACGCCTCGGCCTGACCGAGCGAGTGACGAGGACCGACTTCATGAAGACCACCGACATTCGCATCGCCGGACTGGGCACGTACATCCCTGAGATCGTCGACGCCCGCAAGGCCGTCGCGCTGGGCCTGTACGACGCCGACGACTACGAGTTCTACGGCTGGACCGGTGCCGCGGTCGCCGACGACATGCCCGCTCCGGACATGGCGATCGCCGCAGCCCGGCAGGCCATGGAACGCTCCGCGCTCCACCCGCATGACATCGACCTGCACATCCACGCCTGCGGCCATGAGCAGGGCCCCGAGGGCTGGTCGCCGCAGCACTACATCCTGCGGCATCTGACCGACCGCGACGTGCCCTCCTTCCGTATCTGGCAGGCCTGCAGCGGCCTGATCGGCTCTCTGGAGCTGGCTGCCTGCTACCTCAAGGCCGTACCCGAACGCGGTGCCGCTCTGCTCACCGGTGCCGACAACGTCGGCACCCCCAACTTCAACCGGTGGGCCTTCGGCATCCAGAACGGTGTCCTCGGTGACGGGGGCAGTGCGATCCTGCTGTCGAAGTCCGAGGGATTCGCGAGCCTGCTGTCCATCAACACCGGCTCCACCGCCGAGGTGGAGGAGCAGTACCGCGGTACCGAGGCGCTCTTCCCGCCGTCGCTGACGGTAGGCCGCGGCATGGACTTCAAGGAGCGCCTGGCCGCCGCCGGCGGACTGGAGGAGACCGTCGCCGAGGTCGTGCGCCGCCAGGGCGAGCTGCGCACGGAGATAGCGCTGCGCACGCTGGCCGAGGCCGGCCTGGAGCCGGGCGACGTCACCCGGGTCTGCCACGTCTTCACCGGCCAGGAGAGCTATCTGAAGGTCATTCTCGACCCGATGGGCCTCTCCCCCGAGCAGGGTCTGCTCGACTTCGGCCGCAATCTGGGCCACATGACGGTCAACGACCAGATCGTGGGCCTGACGCACCTGGTGGAGACCGGGCAGGTCGGCCCCGGTGACCACGTCCTGATCGTCGCCCACGGCGGCGGGGTGTCCATCACCTGCGCCGTCGTACGCATCGACCAGCGGCCCGGCTGGGCCGCCAACTGACCAACCGCGCCTGTCCGCCGGCCCCGCCATGGGGCCGGCGGAGCATGTCCACTCACTCGCACCACCGTCCAGGGGGGCACCCGTGCAGAACCTCGCCTCATCACCCTTGCTCGACGCCGAAGCGTTGATATCCGGCTTCGGACTACTGGGCATCATGGCCACCGTCTTCGCCGAATCCGGCCTGATCGTCTGCTTCTTCCTGCCCGGCGACTCGCTGTTGTTCACAGCGGGTCTTCTCGTGGCCAACGACCAGTTCCTCCACCAGCCCCTGTGGCTGGTCATGCTCGCCATCGCGGTGGCCGCCGTCCTGGGCGACCAGTTCGGCTACGCCTTCGGGCGGAAAGTGGGCAGCGCCCTCTTCCGGCGTCCCAACTCCCGTTTCTTCAAACAGGAGAACGCCGAACGGGCCCAGCAGTTCATGCTCAAGCACGGCCCCAAGGCACTGGTGATGGCCCGCTTCATCCCCGTCTTCCGCACCTTCATCCCCATCACCGCCGGCGTCGGACGCATGACGTACCGCACGTTCTTCCTGTTCAACGTGATCGGTGCGGTCCTGTGGTCGGTCAGCCTGACCCTGGTCGGCTACTACCTGGGGCAGATCGCCTTCGTCCGCGACAACATCGAGGCCATCGTCATCGGCATCGTCCTCATCTCCGGCATCCCCATCATCGTCGAAGGCATCAAGATGCGGCGTCGTGCCCGCAGTGCCCAGGCCGCAGAACAGGCGACGTCCCCCGCACCGTCCGCCCTCCCCGAAAAGGAGCTGCCCCGTCCATGATCTCCGCACAAGACTTCTGTGACCTGCTGGCCGACCGTGGTTTCACGCTTGCCAGCGGCGTTCCCTGCTCTCATTTCGGCGGACCGATCGCGCACCTGAGCACCCAGCCGGGCCGCTACGTGCCCGCCCCGAATGAAGGCAGCGCGCTGGCGGTGGCCGCTGGTGCCGCCCTGGGGGGGCAGCGTGCCTATGTGATGCTGCAGAACTCCGGTCTGGGCAACCTCATCAACCCGCTCACCTCGCTGGTGATGACCTACCAGTTGCCGATCCTGACCTTCACCAGTCTGCGTGGCTGGCCCGACCCGGCCACGGACGAGCCCCAGCACGCGGTCATGGGGCCGTCGACGCCCGGGATGCTCGACAGTGTCGACGTCCCCCACCACACCTTGTACGCGCAGGACGGAGTGGAGGAGTTCTCCGCGGTCCTGGAGAAGGCGGAGAAGGATCTGGCCGAGCAGCGGGCGCCGTTCGTCCTGGTCGAGCGCGGCGCCATCGGCAAGGCCGCTGCGGCCAATGCCCCTCACACCGAAGGGCTTCCGGCCGCTGAGGCCATACGGATCGTCGCCGCTGCCGCACCGCAGGCGGCCGTCGTCGCCACCACCGGCTTCACCGGCCGCGACACCTTCGCCGTGGCCGACACGCCCGGCACCTTTTACATGCAAGGTTCCATGGGACACGCCTCGTCCATCGGCCTCGGGGTGGCACTGGCGCATCCGGAGCGGACCGTGGTGGTCCTGGACGGGGACGGTGCGCTGTTGATGCACCTGGGCGCTTTGTCGATGATCGGCAGCGAGGCGCCCGCCAACCTCATCCATGTGGTGCTCGACAACCGGGTGCACGAGTCGACAGGTGGGCAGGCCACGACGTCGGCGACCACGTCGTTCCCCGACATGGCACGGGCTGCCGGTTACGCCAGCGCGGTCGTCTGCGACGGTGAAGACGCCGTACGGGCTGCCATGCAGCGGGCGCAGGCTGCTTCCGGTCCGCATCTGGTGTGTGTCAAGACGTTGCCCCGTACCGGCGCGATCCCGCCCCGCGCGACCAATGCGCTCAGCACGCTGGACATCCGGGACCGCTTCCAGCGCGACCTGCGGCAGTAGGACCCCTGGGACAGAAGGGCCGGTGTTCCGCGCCTTTGCGTGGAACACCGGCCCTTCTTCTCCGCGGTCGGTTGCGCTGTCTCAGGCGCTCTGGACCGCAGCGGGCTGTTCGGCTCCGGTCTGCAGACAGGCCGCCACTGTCTCGGGGTCCGTCGCAGCCAGGCTGGCGAACATGCGTAGTGGCTCGGCCAGAGTCTGGCAGCACATCACGTACTGATTGCTGCGGCCCTTGGGAATCGCCTCGACAAGGTTCTGTTCCCTCAGCGGCGCCAGGTGATGACTGACCAGGGTCTGACTCAGACCGGTGGCCTCCTGCAGCTCCTTGACGGTCCGGGAGCGTTGCGCAATCAGCAGGATCAGCGTCAGCCGGGTCTCGTCCGCAAGGGCCCGCAGCTTGGGTGCAAGCATCTGTGCCCGTTCGCTTTCGCTGAGCCACTGGGCGGGATCACTGACCGCCACCCTGAGCTTCGATGGCCGGGCCATCGCCACCTCCCTCTCACCAGCGGGCCGGCTGTCCAGCCCGGGCGGCCCGCTCCTCGTGTGTGGGCCGGGCCGGGCTGCGGAGTCGATCCTATGCACTTTACGCTCCCGGGTCTTCAGGAGGTGACAGAGGCGTCGGCGTTGTCGCTGTGAGCGGCGACTTCGGACTGTGCCGTGCCGTCGTCCTCGGCGACACGGGCACGAGGCAGGATGAACGCGGCGGCCAGGGCCCCGACTGCGGCAACGCCGACGGCGATCAGCAGGGTGGTGGCGAATCCGCCGACGAACGAGTGCTGCGCGGCGTCCAGGACGCGCTGTCCGGCGGCGCCGCCGAGCTGCTGAGCTACCGCGGAGGCGCCGGCAAGGGACTCCTGCACCGCTTGCCCGGCCTCGCCGGGCAGCTGAGCGGCCTGGGGCAGGTCGTCGCGGTAGAGCGTGGCGATCACACTGCCGCTGATGGCGATACCCAGTGCGCCGCCGACCTGCATGCCGACATCCGCGACCGCGGAGCCGGCGCCCGCCTGACGGGCGGCGGAAACGACCAGAATGGCATCCACGGCGGCCGGCAGAGCGATGCCCATGCCCAGGCCGAAGACGGCCAGCCCGACAAGCGCTTGGGTCTCGTCGTCGACCGTGAGCCCCGCGAGGACACCCAGTCCCGCGGCGCAGAGCAGCAGACCGAACACGACCGTTGTCTTCAGTCCTGTGCGTTCCACCAGCTTCGCCGACAGGGGAGCGCCCACCATCATCGTGCCGATGGCGAGCATGCGCAGGCCCGCGCCCAGCGGGTCCAGTTCGAGTACGGACTGCAGGTACTGGGTGAGCAGGTACAGGCCGCTGTAGAGGCCGAAGGAGGTGCAGGCGATGGCCAGGGCGCCGCCGCCGTAACGGGCGTTGAGGAACAGGCCCACATCGAGCATCGGATGGGCGGTCTTACGCTCCCAGATGACGAAGGCGACCATCAGGACCACGCCGAGGAAGAGAGAGCCGAGGGTGATGATGTCGCCCCAGCCGTTGTGCGGGGCTTCGACCAGCCCGTAGACGATGGCGATCAGTCCGGCCACCGACAGCAGGGCGCCCACTAGGTCCAGGCCGGGATGGCCTTCGGCTTTGGATTCGGGGATCAGCTTGGCGCTGCCGATCAAGGCGATGGCCGCCAAGGGCACGTTGATGAGGAACATCGAGCCCCACCAGAAGTGCTCCAGCAGCAGGCCGCTGACGAGCGGGCCGAGCGGGACTCCGACAGCCGCCGCGCCCGACCAGATTCCGATCGCCTTGCCCTGCTCCTCACGCGGGAAGACGTCCTTGATGATGGCGAGGGTGGCGGGCATCATCAGCGCCGCTGAAATACCCATCAGGGCGCGGAAAGTGATCAGCATCTCTGCGCTGGAGGCGAACGCGGCGCCCAGGCTGGTCAGCGCGAAAGCCCCGAGGCCAACGGAGAGAAGCCTCTTGCGGCCGAACCGGTCCGACAGGCCGCCAGCCATGAGCAGCAGCCCGCCGAAGGCCAGGGCGTAGGAATCGACCATCCACTGCAGCTGGCTGCTGGTGGCGTCCAGGTCCTTCTGGATGCTGGGCAGGGCCAGGTTCAGGATGAGCGTGTCCAGGCCGATCAGCACCAGACTCAGGCACAAGATGTTCAGGATCTGCCATCGGCGGGGATGGCCGGCAGAGCGGTTCACTTACTTCTCCTCAAGAGCAATCAGGTCGGCGCCCCGTAGGGCGGCCGGGGCCGGCCGTGCCCGCGGGGGAATGAAAGGCAGGCCGGCCGCCGGCCACGCCAAACTAAACAGCATGAGCCGTTATCAACAGTCATCACTGTTGATAACGGCTCACTTTGTGCACTGCTTCCGGCCATCTCCTTCAATCCTTCGCAACCCCCGCTCATCCGGCCCCTTTTGCCGCGCTGGCGTGCATAAAGGCACGCGCCACAGAGGATCGGCACCGAACGGCACGCCGCCCGCCAGCCCCACCGGCCAGCTCGCCCGAAGCAGCACAACATGGCTGGTGAGGGGGCAATTCGTGCACGAGATCCACCGCTGCGACGCGGGCCCCGCGTCACCGCTCGTAGATGGCGCGAACGTTTCCAGTCCGACCAAGAAACCCTCGAACACTTCGACCGCCATCGATAAATTGAGCGAGAAGCAGCACGGGGGTCCTGCAGAGGGGCTCCCGCACGGGGTGCATCGGGGGCTGGAAGACATGCGTACATCCGGTAGGCGACGACTCGCAGCCGCACCACCGCCGCAGCGGCGGTAGCACCCCACCACTTCTTCTGTCACGGGATCCGTGCGTGGCGGCACGGTCCTGACATCACCTCAGACACCACACACTCGCGCAGCGGCGAGCGTTCGGCACGCGTTCTGCTGCGCCCACAAGGCTGGAACCGTCACCGGCGATGACGATTCCGAACCTTCCTGAAACAGTTGAAGGGGAAAACGATGTCAGTCTCTGCTCAGCCACGCCTTGCCCTGGTGGGCGACCGCGGCAATCACGACGAGCCGTCCCACCCGAAGATCGACGCGATGCGTGAGCAGTGGGACTTGACCACCGAGTGGATACCGACCACCGAGATCCACGACGCCTCCCGCCTGGACGGCTTCGACGGCGTGTGGGTGGTACCGGGGGCGCCGTACTTCAACCAGAAAGGCGTGCACATCGCTGTGCGCCGTGCCCGGGAGAACCAGCTGCCGTTCCTGGGCACCTGCGGCGGCTTCTTCAGCGCCCTGATCGAGCACGCCCAGAACGTACTGCACCTGCCGGAAGCAGCCGGCGTCGACGAGGACCCCGAGAAGCTGATGCCTCTCGTCACCCCGCTGAAGTGCTTCTTCCGCGGGGAGAAGGCTCCACTGAAGGTCAAAGAGAACTCCCGGCTCGCCGCCATCTACGGCACGACCGAGGTCGAGGAGATCTTCCACTGCGACTACGGGCTGACCGACACCTTCATGAACGCCGCCAACCAGGGCTCGCTGCAGCTCAGCGCCTGGGACAGCGATGGCGCACCGCGCGCACTGGAGATCACCGGACATCCGTTCTTCATGGGCAGCCTCTTCCAGCCCGAGCTGTCGTCCGCACCGGGAGCCGAACACAGAATTCTCAAGGCCTTCCTGGCTGCCGTACGCACCAAGGCCAACGCCGGCGCCCTGCCGGCGCCCACGCTCTGACCATCACAGCACAGCTGCTTGCGACAAGGCCGTGCGGCGCTCCCGCACGGCCCGGGCACCGCCATGCCCGCCTCGTACCCCACACCGGGCGGAAGGATCCCCACCTCTCCATGAAGCGCGATCAGCACGGCCTGTCCCGGCGCGGCTTCGTCCGCGGCAGCGTCATCGGCGGCGCCGGCCTTGGAACGCCGGTCCTGCTTCCGGTGATCTCCGCACACGCCACCGAAGCGTCCGACACGACGGGCGGGCCGTCCGGTACCAGCGGCCGGCCAGGAATCAACTTCACCGATCAGTCCGCTGCGCTGACCCCGGACAAAACAGTCGCCACGGCCTGCCAGTTCTGCAACTCCAACTGCCGGCTCAACGTCGATCTCAAAGCAGGCCGAGTGCTGGCCGTGCGCGGTGAGGACCGCGACCCCGTCCAGCAGGGACAGCTGTGCGTCAAGGCCGAGCTGATGCCTCAGCTCGTCTACAACGCCGAACGGCTGACCCGCCCGCTGCGCCGCGTCTCCGGTGCAAAGGGCTCACCTCATTCCAGGTTCGAGGCCGTGAGCTGGGAGGAGGCCTTACGCACCATCGCCAAGAAGTTCCTGGACCTGCGCGACGCAGGACAGGCACACACCATCGCCAACCGCACCACCGGCCGTCTGCCCCGCGGCACCGGATCGCTCGTGGCCCGCCTGTTCGCGATGCTGGGCAGCCCCAACAACACCGACGTCGGCCCGGTCTGCAACGACGCCGGCGGCAACGCCCTGGCCACGACGTTCGGGCTGGGCAACTTCACCAACGGGTACGGAACCGACGGCGCGACGGGCAAGGACGACCTCGGCTCAGCCCGCCACTACCTCTTCCTGGGCACCAACCAGGCCGAAACCCACCCGGTGACCTTCGACTACCTGCTGCGCGGCCGCGAGAAGACCAACGCCACCCTGACCGTCGTCGACCCGCGCCTGACGCCGACCGGAGCCGTGGCCGACCGGTGGGTGGCGCCCAAACCGCACACCGACTTCGCGCTGCTGCTGGCCATGCTCCACCACATCGTGACCGAGGAGCTGTACGACAAGGCATTCGTCAGACGCTGGGTGGTCGGCTTCGACGAACTGCGCGCGCATCTGGCCAAGCACCAGTACACCCCCGTATGGGCGGCCAAGGTCACCGGTGTCAAGGCCGACGTCATCACCGAGATGGCCGTGCAGTACGCAACCGCGAAGCCGGCGGCGATCTTCTGCAACGCCGGGATCTCCCACCAGCTCGGCGCCTTCGATACCTACCGGGTGGCCACCTTCCTGGCAGCGGTGACCGGCAACATCGGGCAGCCGGGCGGCGGCTGCAACTTCATGCACAACACCTGGCCCGGCGACCTGCACCTGCCGCCACTGGAGGCCGAGGTGCCCAAGCGGCGTGAAGCGCTGCCGGTCGGTCCGGACTACTTCGCCGAGTCCGTCCTGACGAGCAACCCCTACCGGCTGCACGCGGTGATGACCCAGGGCAACCCGCTGGTGTCCTCCGCGAACACAACCAAGGTCAAGAAGGCATTCGAGCAACTCGACTTCTACGTCTACACCGGTCTGTTCATGGAAGAGGCCGCGTACTACGCCGACATCATCCTGCCGGTCTGCAGCGGGCTGGAGCTGGAAGGCGTCTACATGCGCCGCGACGACCGGGCCATCCGCTGGCAGGACAAGGCCGTCGACCGGGTCGGCGAGTCCCGGCCGGACTGGCAGATCTGGGTCGGCCTCGCGCATGCCATGGCAGAACTGGACACCCGCCGTCCCGCCGCTGAATGGCGCGCAGCCTTCCCGAAGCGGTGGATGGACTACCGGCGGCTGTGGGACGACTTCGTCACCCACACCCCCGGCATGGGTGGGATGACCCGCAGCCGGATGCAACAGCGCACCGAGCCGCTGCGCTGGCCGTGCCCGACCAAGGACCACCCCGGGGTGAGCACCCTCTACCTGGACCACCCCAGCTGGTACCAGGCCGCCGAAGCCCTGGACCCGGCCAACCGGGGCAAACGTTTCCTCACGCCCAGCGGCAAGATCGAGATCACCACCCCGGCGCTGGAGAAGAAGCTGGCGGTCACCGGGCACAGCGCCCTGCCGATCTTCTACACGCACCCCGAGGTCACCGGCAAAAACCCGACCCTGGCCTACAGCCGCAAGTTCGTCACCAACCCCATCAACCCCCAGGCCGTCACCCACCCGGTCCGCCTGGGCATTCCCGGAAGCGACGCGGTGCACCGTGACTTTCCGCTGATGGGCATGACCGGCCGGCCCAGTGTCGCCCACTTCGCCGAAGTCACCCACTGGACGCCGACGGGCAAACAACTCAACGGCATCCGCTTCATTCAGATCCACCCCGACACGGCACGCCGCTTGGGCATCGCCGACGGCGACGACGTCCGCGTCGAGAGCCCTCGCGGATCAGTGACGGGCACGGCGCTGCTGTGGGAGGGGATCAGGACGGACACCGTGTTCGTCCCCAACACCTTCGGCCCTGCCCAGAAGCTGGGTGATCTCTTCGACAGCCCACGCTACGAGGCGGCCAACACCCTCCCCGACGACCGCTTCTACGACAACCTCTCCGGCCAGCAGGCCTTCAAGTGCTTCGCCTGCCGGGTCGTCAAAGCCTGAACCGCTCAACGGTCACAGTCACCACCTCACCCATCCCCCACTGCTGGAGGCACCGCATGTCCGCCACGCCCGACCCGCGCCTTGAGGCCGAGTCCCTCACCGTCCGGACACTGGCCGGTTTCGACGAGACCGTCCGAGTCCTGGGATCCAAGAGCTACACCAACCGCTACCTGGCCATCGCCTCCCTGTCCGGGCAGGAGACGGTCATCGACAACGCGCTGCTGTCCGACGACACCGTCTACCTCTCCCGCGCCATCGAGGCATTCGGCCACGTCACCTGCGACATCGACCACGCCACTGCCCGCATACGCGTCACGCCCACGGGCCAGGCGATGCGCGCCCCGCGCGAGGAGATCTTCGTCGGCGGTGCGGGCACACCGCTGCGGTTCCTGATCTCCATGGCAGGGCACGCCGAGGGCACCACGGTCATCACCGGCAACGCCCGCATGCAGGAACGCCCCATGGGAGACCTACTCAAGGCGCTGCCCGCGCTCGGCGTGGACGCCACTGCGGTCCGCGGCAACGGCAGCCCGCCCATCCGCGTCGTCGGCGGCTCCTTCAAGGGCGGCGCCACCTCCATCAGCGGCGCCGTCTCCAGCCAGTTCACCTCCAGCCTGATCATCAACGCGCTGCGCGCCCAGACCGACACCGAGATCACCATCAGCGACGAGCTGGTCTCCAAGCCGTACGTGGAGATGACGCTCGCCGCGCTGAAGGAGATGGGCGTGAGCGTCGACCGGGACGGCTACCGGCGCTTCACCGTCCCGGCCGGGCAGCAAGCCCGCGGCGGGCAGGTCACCGTCGAGCCGGACGCCTCGGGCATGTCCTACTTCCTGGCTGCCGCCGCCATCCTGCAGTCCCGGGTCGTCATCCCGGGCATCGGCGCCGGCTCCCACCAGGGCGATGTCCACCTCGTCCAGGCGCTGGAACGAATGGGCTGTCGCACCGAGGTCAGCAACGACTCGATCACGGTGACCGGCGGACCCCTGCACGGCATCGACATCGACATGGAGGCCATGCCCGACGTCGTGCCCTCCCTGGCGATCGCCGCCGCCTACGCCGAGGGCACCACCCGCATCACCAACATCGCCTCCCTACGGGTCAAGGAGTGCGACCGCATCGCCGCCGTCACCACCGAGCTGCGCAAGATGGGCATCGACGTCGAGGAACACGCGGACGCGATGTACATCACCGGCGGCACCCCGCACGGTGCGGTCATCGACACCTACGACGACCACCGAATCGCCATGACCTTCGCCATCGGCGGCCTGCGCACCGAAGGCGTGGTCATCAAGGACCCCGGCTGCGTCGCCAAGTCCTTCCCCACCTTCTGGCAGACCCTCGACACCCTGCACCCCACCCTGGAGAGCACCAAGTGAGCACACCCGAACGGGTGCTCGCCGGCCCGGGCATCCTGCTGGTCCTCGACGGCTGGGGACACGCCGACGCGGCCGACGACAACGCCCTGTCACTGGCACGCACCCCGGTCCTGGACGACTTGGTGGCCCACCACCCGAGCACGCTGGCCGAAGCCTCGGGCGAAGCGGTCGGTCTGCTCCCCGGCACGGTCGGCAACTCCGAGATCGGCCACATGGTCATCGGAGCCGGACGGCCCCTGCCCTACGACAGCCTCCTGGTCCAGCAGGCCATCGACACCGGCGCCCTGCGCACGCATCCGCGGCTGGGCGCCCTGCTGGAAAAGATCGCCGATTCCTCAGGCGCGCTGCACCTGATCGGTCTGTGCTCGGACGGGCAGATCCACGCCCACGTCGAGCACTTGGGCGAACTGCTGGCCGCCGCGGCCGCGCACCAGGTGCAGCGGGTGTACATCCATGCGATCACCGACGGGCGGGATGTCGCCGACCACACGGGCGAGACCTACCTGAACCGGGTGGCCGAGCTGACCGCCCGGGCCGGCACGGGGCAGATCGCCACCGTCATCGGCCGCGGCTACGCCATGGACAAGGCCGGCAACCTCGACCTGACCGAGCAGGCGGTCACTCTGGTCGCCGACGGACACGGCTCCCCCGTCGACAGCGTCCACGCAGCGATCAGCTCTGGTGAGCGCGGTGATGAGTGGATCTCTGCGACCGTGCTCACGGCCGGCCGGGACGCAGCGGTCGCCGACGGGGACGCAGTGGTGTGGTTCAACTTCCGCAGCGACCGCATCCAGCAGTTCGCCGACCGCCTCAGCGAGCACCTGACGGCCACCGGACGCTCGGTGGACATGGTCAGCCTGGCCCAGTACGACACCCGTACCGCCATACCCGCTCTGGTCGAGCGCGCGGACGCCTCCGGTGGCCTGGCCGACGAGCTCGCCGCGGCCGGGCTGCGCAGCGTCCGCATCGCCGAGACCGAGAAGTTCGAACACGTCACCTACTACATCAACGGCCGTGACGGCACAGTGCGCAGCGGCGAGGAACACGTACGCATCACGGGGGACGCCAAGGCCGACTACATCGCGCGGCCCCGGATGAACCTCGACCGGGTCACCACGGCAGTGGTCGAAGCCGCCGGCCGCGCGGACGTCGACCTGGTCATCGCCAATCTGGCCAACATCGACGTGGTCGGGCACACCGGTCACCTGGCCGCCACCGTCACCGCCTGCGAAGCGACCGACACCGCGGTCGGCCAGATCCTCGAGGCAGCCCACAACAGTCACCGGTGGGTACTTGCCGTCGGCGACCACGGCAACGCCGAACGCATGACCAAGCAGGCACCCGACGGCACCGTACGGCCCTACGGCGGGCACACCACCAACCCGGTCCCGCTGGCGATCGTTCCCACCGGAACCGACGCGCCGGAACCCACGCTGCCGCAGACGGCCACGCTGGCCGATGTGGCCCCCACCATCCTGCACCTGCTGGGACACAAACCCGGATCCGCCATGACAGGAAGGCCCCTGCTGTGAGTCCCCTCGCCCCTATACCCACTCAGGCCCCGTGGCAGCAGGCTCTCGCTGCCTCCGGTTGTCTGGACAGGCCCCACATCGCGGCCGCCTTCGCCCAGGACGCCCTTGTCCGCAGGCTTGAGGCCGACGGCGTCGAGGCCGTGCTGCACGAGCCCGCCGACCGCTCCCGCGCAGTGCTGGGTCTGCACAACCCGTCCGCGACAGAGGCCCGCATCAACCTCAGCACCCTGCTGCCCGAACGCGCCGACTGCACCTGGCGCTTCTTGAGCGGCTCCATGCACACCAGCCACGCAGCCGACGGCGTGTACGTCCACCTGGACGCATCCGGCACTGCCTGGCTCACCGCAGCCCCGTAGGGGGAAGAGGGCGCCTCGGCCCGGGCCATCCACTTGGACACCCGCGTCCGTGTACTGGCAACTGTGAAATGCCGGTACCGCCCCGCCAGATCCACCGCAGCCTGCGCGGGCAGCCCCTACGGGTGCCTGCCCCGCGTTCTCTTTCAGGGCACCGCCAACCCCGAAGGATCCGACATGCACACACCCCTGCCCTTTTCGGCACCGGCTCTCCTCGTTGCCACACAACGGCACACCCGCTCCTGCCGCAGTCGGCCCCGGACCGTCAGGCACACCCGAACCAGAGCGGCCACGAGAACCGCCGCGCTCCTCGCTCGCGGTACGGCGACCCTGCCGGCGTCGCCCTACGCCCCGTCCTGCACGCCTGGTGCCGGACCATCTCCCGTCGGCACGACCGAACGGGACGTTCTCCTGACCCGGCTGGTCCTTCCCCGCCTGTCACACAGGTGACCGTCCAAGGGACCTCGCACGCCCCACTCCAGCGCATCCCTCATACCACGGTCACCCACGAAGGAAGGACTCCAGCAGTGTTCAGCAAGAATCGCCGCCTCGCATGCCTCGTCACCTCGGCCCTGGCGGTCATATCCCTGGCAGGCTGCGCCGACGGCGGAGCCGGAAAGAACGGCGCCCTGCAGGTCAGCGGGTCGACCACCGTGGCGCCGGTCGCCGCGGACGCGGCCCAGGCCCTCAAGGCCGACGGACTCGACATCACCGTGGCCACCCAGGGCGGCTCGGCCGGTGGCATCTCGCAGCTCGCCTCGGGGCAGATCAGCATCGCCATGACCTCGAAGCCTCTGGCCGAGGAGGACAAGGCCGCCAACTCCAGCACCGACTTCCTCTCCACACAGATCGGTGCCGACGCCGTCGGCATCATCGTCACCAAGCAGGTCGCAGACGCCGGGGTCAAGAACCTCACCGCAGCGCAGGTACGTGACCTGTTCGAAGGAAAGATCACCAATTGGTCCGAACTCGGTGGCCCGGATCTCGACGTCTTCGTCTACGACAAGGAACCGGGGCGCGGTACGCGGGAGGTCCTCGACAAGTACATCTACGGGGACGAGAAGGCCCCGCCCCCGCCCGAGTCGGACAACTTCGCCATCGTCGGCGGCAACCTCGAGACACGTAACAAGCTGGAGTCCACGCCCGGCGCTGTGGCGCCGCTGTCCACCAGCTTCGTCGAGGGACGCAAGGGTCTGGCCGCGGTGACGCTGGACGGCGTCGAGCCCTCCCCGGAGAACATCGCCTCCGGCAAGTACCCCATGGCCCGGCCGTTGTACTTGCTCACCGACGGCAAGCCGGAGGGAACCGCGAAGAAGTTCATCGACTACGTGCTGTCCTCCAAGGGCCAGGCACTGATGACCAAACACGGCTACCTGACTCTCAAGCAAATCGGGGAATAGCCGATGACGACCAGAACCCTGACTCGGCCGCCCGTCTCACCCGAGGCCGGCAGCCGCCCACGCCCGTCGAAGTGGATCTGGGGCTGGGTGTATGCCGGGGCGTTCGCCGTTGCGGCCCTGCTCCTGACCGTCGTCGGGTATCTCGGCGCAGGAGTCGCCGGCGGCCACGTCGACTGGCTGGAGTTGTTGTCCGAAGCCTCGTGGAGCCCGGCCAACTCCGTGTATGGCGGCCTGGCGATGATCTACGGCACGGCGGTGGTGTGCGCCCTCGCCCTCGCGATCGCTGTGCCCATCAGCTGGGCAGCGGCCGTCGCACTGTCGGAATATCTCCCGCCGCGCCTGGCCCGGCCGCTGCGCATGTGCGTGGAGCTGCTCGCCGCCGTCCCGTCCATCGTCTACGGCCTCATCGGCATCATGGTCGTCCGTCCGGTCATCGCGCAGATCGCTGACGTGCCCGGTGGAGACAGTCTCGCAGCCGCCGGTATCGTCCTCGCCGTCATGATCACTCCCACGATCGTGGCCGTCAGCGTCGATGCGCTCGCCGCCGTACCGGACCGCGTCCGCGAGGCCGCCTACTCACTCGGCCTGACCCGCCGGGAAGTGGTCCGCTCGGCGGTGCTTCCGCTAGCGCGGTCCGGTATGCGGGCGGCTGTTCTGCTGGGTCTGGCCCGGGCCCTGGGCGAAGCCATCGCGGTGTTCCTGGTCATCGGTCGGGCGGATGGCCGGCTCCCCACCAGCTTCGGGGGGTTCCTCGACTCGCTGGTTCACCCCGGCCAGACGCTGACCACGAAACTTGCCGGCCCGGAGCCCGTGCTGGCCGGAACGTCCGGTCCCTACTTCGCCGCGCTGTGCGGACTCGGCATCATCCTCCTGGCCTTGGTGGCCGTCGCGACCATCTGGGGCACACGAGGCCGTACCCGCAGCGCAGCGCTCAAGCGCACCCCCCGGTACCGGGGCACACCGCGGATGCGTTTGCAGCGGGACCGGCTGGTGATGGTGCTGCGGATGGGGGCCCTGCTGCTGCCCAGCGCTCTCCTGGTCGGCATGCTCGCTCTCCTGGTGACACGGGGAAGCTCGGCATTCAATCCGTCCTTCTGGTTCACGTCGGCGACGGGCGCGGCCGGCGGGGGCGTGCGTGACCAGATCGTCGGTACCGTGCTGCTCATCGCTGCCACGGGCATCCTGGCTCTGCCGCTCGGCTTCGGCGCGGGCATTTTGATCGGTGTCCACGCCTCCGAGCGCACTGCACGGTTACTGCAGACCTTCACGGTCGTCCTAGGAGGGGCACCGACGATCCTGCTGGGTCTGGCCGGGTTCGTGATCCTGTCCACCTCGATGGGCTGGGGCCGTTCCTGGCTGGCGGGCGCGATCGTGCTCGTTCCCGTCGTGGTGCCGGTGATCGCCCTGACCACCTCAGCCCGCGTCAGGAGTATCCCTCCCGAACTCACGGAAAGCGCCATGTCCCTGGGACTGACGCGCGCGCAGTTCGTCCGCTCTGTCGTCGTGCCGTACACCTGGCCGGCAACGATCACCGGCCTGCTTCTCGGCCTGGCCCGCGCCGCGGGCGAGACTGCCCCGTTGCTGTTCACCGCGACTGTCTTCTTCGGCGCGCCCGCCGTGCCCAGCGGCATCGTCGAATCGCCGGTACAGGCGCTGCCGACCCACATATTCACTCTTTCCCAGGACTCAGGTGATCCCCAGGCCGTCACCCAGGCGTGGGGAAGCGCCATGGTGCTGGTCCTGATCACCGCAGTACTTCTCAGCGCGGCGGTAGCGCTGCGCAACCGCTTCGAGGGAGAGCGATGGACAACGTAATTTCAGTGCGCCAACTGCGCGTACGCAGCCGCGAGAAGAATCTGGTCGGCCCCGTCTCCTTCAACGTCGAGCACGGCTCCACCACCGGGTTGTGCGGGCCTTCGGGAGTGGGCAAGTCCACGGTCCTGCGCGCCTTGGTAGAGCTGTTGCCGACCGGGCTGACACGTGAGGGAGAACTGCGGATCCTCGAGCGGACGATCGCGCCCGGCAAGGGGGACGCCGACCTGAGGGCAAAGGTCGTTCTCGTGCCCCAGACGCCGGTCGTCTTCGGCGGCAGCATCCTCGACAACGCCCTGTTCGGCCTCCGCCACGTTCAGCGGGCCTCCCAGCAGGCCCTGCGCGAGCGGGCAGAACAGGCGCTGGAAGAAGCAGGACTGTGGAAAGAGGTGGCCGACCGGCTCGATTCACCAGCGCAGAACCTGTCTGCCGGGCAGCGCCAGCGGCTCTGCCTTGCCCGTGCCCTGGCTCTGGAGCCGGCCGGGCTGCTGCTCGATGAGCCCACCAGCGCTCTCGACGAGCGCAGCAGGGACAAGGTCGAACAGTCCATTGCAGCGCTGCGCGGCCGCCGGGCGGTCCTCCTCGTCTCCCATGACCCGGCACAGGTGGAGCGCCTGTGCGATACGACCGTCCACTTGGATCAGCCCATGACGGCATCTGCGGCTGCCGCCGTGGGCTGATCACCGGCACGGCCACGAAAGCTCCACAGTCTCCAAGGGACCGGCCGAGTCTCCCGCTTCGTACTGCGCTGTGGTGCTCTGATCTCAGTGGCGCGAAGCCGGGGTCCTGGTTCCGCTCGGGCGCCCGCTATGCGCCGACCTGGCTGCGCTGATGCAAGATCTGCATCAGCGCAGCACGCACCCCCTCACCCAGCCTGTAGTAGACGAGGCGGCCATCGCGTCTGCTCTCGATCAGACCGATGCATCGCAACCGCTTCAAGTGATGGCTGACCGTCGCCTGGGACACCCCTACGTCCGCCAGTTCATGCACCGCGGCCTCGGCTCCCGACCGCTCCGTCAGCTGTATCAGAAGCTGCAGGCGGACAGGATCCCCAAGAGTCTTGAACACATTGGACCACCAGACCATGTCGGCTGCACTCAGCTCCAGGCACGACCCGTCACAGGCGGAGGCAGCCCCTCTCTGACACATGACAACTCCCTCCCAGCGTCCCTTCTGGGATCCGTTACCGGTTGGCATGTCCCTACGTCTGGGGCCGCTTTGCACTCGGCCGTTACTCGCCTGCAGGCCGCCTGAACCGAACGATTCAGGTGGTCTGCGACAGCAGGCCCGCCATCGCTGACAACACACCGGGCGCCACACGGTAGTACACCCAGCTGGCACGGCGCTCCGACTCAAGGAGTCCGGCCTCTCGCAGCTTGCGCAGGTGATGACTGACCGTGGGCTGAGAAACTCCAACATCCTGGATGTCACAAACACAAGCCTCTCCGCCCGGCTGGGCGGCGATTTTCGAGAACAGCCGCAGCCGGACGGGGTCGGACAGAGCCTTGAATATGACGGAAATCTTCTCCGAGTCGGCAGCAGACAGCTCTTCCTTCCCCAGCGGCTGGCAGCACAACGACACGGTGGCCTGCAGATCGGTGGAGCCCAGAGCCAGATTAGACATACCTCTATGTTGACATCCATCAAATCATTTGCCAAGCAGAAAACGGAACCCCTCTGCGCCCGATCGGGCACAGATTCGATGAACTTCTATGTTGACGGCCATCGATTCCAGGAGCATGCTGGACGGCATCGACAAACATCGAAGCCGAGGAGTCGTCGCACCATGCTGCCCACCGCCCCAGTTCTGCCCGTGGCCGTCATCGGCGCCGGCCCTGTCGGTCTGGCCGCCGCGGCCCACCTGTCCGACCGCGGTCTAAGCCCCCTCGTTCTCGAAGCGGGCCACACCGCCGGAACCGCCGTACGCGAATGGGCGCACGTACGTCTGTTCTCCACCTGGGGCGAAGTCGTCGATCCTGTCGCGGAGAAGCTCCTCGCCCCGACGGGCTGGAGCAAGCCCGACACCAGTACCTACCCCAGCGGCAGCGACTGGGTTGAGCACTACCTGCAGCCGCTCGCCGACGCGCTTGGTGACCGAGTCCGCTACGGTGCCCGGGTCACCGGTGTCTCAAGGGCCGGCCGCGACCGCATCGTGGACGCCGACCGCGACACGCAGCCTTTCGTCGTACACGTGCAATATGCCGACGGCCGCGAAGACCGGATCCTCGCCACTGCCGTGGTCGACGCCTCCGGTACGTGGGCCCTGCCCTCCCCCGCCGGCGGCAGCGGTCTGCGCGCTCTCGGCGAGCGCGCGGCAGCCGATTCCATCAGCTACCGCGTCCCCGACCTCACGGACCCGCGCGTGCGTGCCCGCTACGCCGGCAAGCGCACCGCCATCGTCGGCTCTGGTGCCTCCGCGTTCACCGCACTCGCCTCACTGGCCGATCTGGCTCGGTCCCAGGGCGGCTCGGAAACGAAGATGGTCTGGGTACTTCGCCGCGGTATCTCCGGCTCCACCTTCGGTGGCGGAGATGCGGACCAACTGCCCGCACGCGGTGCTCTTGGCCTGGCAGCCAAAGCCGCCGTCGACGACGGCCACGCCGAGGCGGTCACAGGCTTTCGTACCGAGGCTGTGGAGCGCGGCGCCGACGACCGACTGACCCTGATCGCAGAGGACGGCCGACGCCTGGACGCAGTGGACGAAGTCATCGTCCTGACCGGATTCCGCCCCGACCTGTCCTTCCTCTCCGAGGTGCGCCTGCGCCTGGACGAGCGCCTGCAGGCACCGGTGGAACTCGCCCCTCTGATCGACCCCAACCAGCACTCCTGCGGCACCGTCTACCCGCACGGCCACCGGGAACTGTCCCACCCGGAATCCGGCATCTACCTCGTCGGCATGAAGAGCTACGGCCGTGCTCCCACGTTCCTGGCTATGACCGGCTACGAGCAGATCCGTTCCGTGGCGGCCGCCCTGGCAGGCGATATCGACGCGGCCGACCGCGTGGAACTGGCCCTGCCTGAAACCGGTGTGTGCGGCGGCTCCGGTCTGTTCGACACGGCCGACACCTCCCAGGGCTCCACAGAAAGTTGCTGCGCCCCCGTTGATCCGCAACCGATCCAGCTCACCACCGTCTCACCCGGCTCGGCCGCCGTATCCGGCAGCTGCTGCAGCGCCTGAACACCACCGCCCGCGGCCGTCACAGCCGCGGGCAGCGCGCACCATCGAAACGGCAGGAGGAACGCTCCATGTCTCGGATACAACTCGCTTTGCGAGTGCCCGACTTGCAGGCCGCAATCACCTTCTACAGCAAGCTGTTCGGCACCGCGCCGGCCAAGCTCCGTGCTGGCTACGCCAATTTCGCCATCACCGAACCTGCCCTCAAGCTTGTTCTCATCGAAGGAACGGCTGGCGAGGACACACGCCTGGACCATCTCGGCGTTGAAGTGGCATCCACCGAGGACGTCCAGGCGGCCACCAACCGGCTGGCCCAGGCTGGGCTGGCCACCACCGAGGAGAAGAACACCGCCTGCTGCTACGCCGTGCAGGACAAAGTCTGGGTGCGCGGACCAGGCCAAGAGCCGTGGGAGGTGTACGTGGTCAAGGCCGACGCCGACACCCTGGTCAAACAGCCCGGAAGCACTTGCTGCACCCCCGCTGGTGCCACCCGGTCCGGACAGCAGCCCGACTCGGCCAGTTGCTGCTGACCGATATATGAGCGACCTCTCCACGACCACCGCGGCCGCCGTCATCGATCAACCGACGCGACCGCGGGCGGCCCTGCCCGCCCTGTGCCTGACCCAGATCACCAGCTGGGGCATCGTCTACTACGCCTTCCCCGTCCTCAACCCGCAGATCACCACTGACACCGGCTGGAGCGCGGCCACGACCACGGCCGCGTTCTCCGCCGCTTTGCTCGTTTCCGCCCTGGTCGGTATCCGCATCGGACGGATCCTGGATGCCCGCGGCCCACGCACGGTGATGACCACCGGCTCCCTCGTCGGCACGGCCAGCCTAATCGTCATCGCCACCGCGCCCAACCTGGCCCTGTTCACCGCCGGGTGGCTACTGGCCGGTCTCGCCATGGCCTCCACCTTCTACCAGCCCGCCTTCGCTGCGCTGACCCGCTGGTGGGCCCCCCACCATGTACGCGCCTTGACCATCGTCACTCTCGCCGGCGGCTTGGCCTCCACCGTCTTCGCACCCCTGACCGCCCAACTGACCAACCACTTCAGCTGGCGGCACACCTACCTGATCCTCGCCGCCATCCTGGCCGCCGTGACCGTGCCCGCCCATGCTTTCGCCCTGCGCGGCCCCTGGCCTCCCGCCCCGCCCCCGGCCAGAGTCGGCGCGGCCGTCAGGACCGCAGTCATCACCCGTAGCCGTCCCTTCCTGCTCCTGGCCACTGCCCTGACCCTCTCGGCGTTCGCGATGTACGCCGTGGTCGTCACCCTCGTCCCTCTGCTGCTCGACCGCGGCTACACCGCTACGCAGGCCGCTTGGGTCCTGGGGCTGGGCGGAGCCGGACAGACTCTCGGCCGCACTCTGTACGCCACCTTGGCCCGCAGAAGCTCACCAGCCCTGCGCGCCGTGGTCCTCGTCGGCCTGGGGGGAGCAACCACCACAGCCTTCGCCCTCTTCCCCGGGCCTTACTCTCTCCTGGCAGTGCTGGCCGTCATCGCCGGCGCCGTCCGCGGCAACCTGACTTTGCTGCAGGCCACCGCCATCACCGACCGATGGGGCACCCGCAGCTACGGCCGCCTGTCCGGGGTCCTTGCCGCTCCTGCGACCACCGCCTCCGCCCTCGCCCCGTTCGCCGGCACCGCCCTGGCCGTCCCGATGGGCGGCTACCCTCAACTGTTCGTCGCCCTCGCACTGGTCTCGGCCGCAGCCTCGCTCATCGCCTGGCACACCACACCGCCCGGTCGAACGACCTGACAGTCCCAGCCGGAAGGGCAGGAAACTCAAGCCACCGTGCTGCGTACGTCGGCGACACGGCCTACGCACCTGATCAGCTTCAATCCCTGTCGGGACCGGACAGCGGGAACCGACGACCTCGTCGGCGTAGCGCGAAGAAGCGCCACTGTCTGCAGTCGCTGTGTCGAGGCCCTGCTCCAACCGCCACCGAACATTTGATGAACTCGTAGTGCGGCCATTTTCGATCGTGCCAAAGTGATCACACAGCGTCTATGGTCAACGGGTGGCTGTCATAGATTTGCAGGCGTCGGAAGACGGGTTTCTCGAAGGCGGCTCATGCGGGCCAGGCCTGAACTGCACCCCCCTGGAGCGTTCCGAAGCCGAACAGCTGTCGGCCATCCTGAGAACCATCGCCGAGCCGACTCGGCTGCAGTTGTTCCGGCTACTGGAGCAGGCCCCCAACGGCGAGGCATGTGTATGCGACCTGGCCGACAGCCTAGGGCTACGCCAGTCCACGGTCAGCCATCATCTAAAGATCATGACCGAGGCCGGGCTCCTGGATCGTGAAAGGCGCGGCACATGGGCATGGTTTTCCGTCAACCATGAAGGACTGCAACGGATACGCTCCATCCTGGACCCGGCGCCCCAGACTTCATGCGACTGACCGCCTCAGGCGAGCGGACAGTGGCGGCCGTGTACGAAAGTCTGGCTCTCGACAGGGGCTGCTCTACTCTCCAGCTCTTTCGGCCAGACCTCTGAGGCTCTGAGTCCCGCGACGGCAGCTTCGAGGTCGGCGAGCCAATCGAGAGCCCAGTAGGGCGAAAGCATAGCTCCAGGTAAGTGAGAAGAGCCTTGCGAGGTTCGTGGACAAGGGGATTACCGATGGCACAACCCCCCACGTGCGTGGAGATGCCCCACCCTCGACGACCGGCCCGTGCACCTC
>NZ_LIQT01000262.1 GCF_001418415.1 Streptomyces hirsutus | reverse complement strand
GGGATCCGGGTCGGCTCAGTCATCGCTCCATGGTGGACCAGGGATCCGACAACGCCCTGCCCCCGCCCCCGACGATGTCCTCACCACGTCCCCGGCGGGGTTCGTGCCGCGCCCGATGACGGCGGACGACTGCGCCGAGGTCGCCGAAATCCGCATACGCGGCTGGCAGTACGCCTACAAGGGCTTCGTCCCCCAGCCGTATCTCGACGGCCTCGACATCGCGGCGGACGCCGACCGGCAGCGCGCGCGTCTGCTGGCCGGCGACCGGCGCGTGGTGAACCTGGTCGTCGACGGCGACGGCGGCAAGCTCCTCGGCTGGGTGGCCCTCGGCCCGTACCGGGACGGCGGGACACACACCGAGGATGCCGAGCTGTACGCCCTGTACCTCCGCCCCCGGCACATCGGCCGGGGCGTGGGCAGGGCCCTCCTCGCGTCGGCGGTCCGGCACTGCGCCGCCGCCGGACACCCGCGCATGTACCTGTGGGTCCTCAAGGACAACACCCGCGCCCGCCGCTTCTACGAGCGGGCCGGCTTCGCCGCGGACGGCGCCGAGGAGGCCTTCGAGGTGGGTGGGGCGGTGGTGCCCGAGGTGCGGTACGTGAAGGATCTCCGCGGCTGAGCGTCCCGGCCACCGCCGCGGAGCCCGCGGCTACCGCTGCCCCGGGATCCGCGGCCCGGACGTCCGCCGCTGCCCGGGGATCCGCGCCAGGGCCCGGACCGCCGCCTCGGCCAGGGCGGGATGGGCCAGTGCCTCGTTCAGGACGGGTTCGGCGCGGGCGTCACCGAGTTCGCCCAGTCCCTCCACGCAGGCGAGGGCGACCCTGCGGTACGGGTCGTGCGGGCTCAGCCGCCGCTGCAGCGTGGTGATCAGGGCGGGCACGGCCTCCGGGGCGCGCAGTTCGACGAGCAGGCGTACCGGGTGCAGGGCGTAGGCGACGCGGAGTTCGTTGGTGGCGAGGGCGGCGGCGGCACGGGCGGTGCGCGGGTCGCCGAGGCGGGCCAGGGCGTAGGCGGCGCCGGCGCAGCGCGGGGGGTCCCGGTGGTTGAGGAGGAGCACGAGGGACTCGAAGGCCCGTCGGTCCCCCGCGAGCCCGAGCCGGAAGGCCGCCAGCTCCCTGGCCCACAGCGGCTGCCCCGGTTCGGTGAGCACGGTGGCCAGGGCGTCGGGGTCCTCGGTCGCCAGAAGCCGGTCGACGGCTGCCGATCCGGCCGCCTCGGCCCGTAAGCGCTCCGTGAGCGATCGCAACTCTTCGTCCATGCCCCGAGGTTAGACGGCCCACTCGGCTGCCGGGACGTACATCACAAACACCGAGGGCTGGCGCGCTCGTTACCCGCGAGTTAAGCTCAATCGAGCGAGTCACCCACTCGCGTTCTCGCTGTTCGTTTCTCCTCACGGTGGTTTGGTGACGCAGCCACGGTGAGTGCAGTCGGTTCGGTACTCGTACGCGTGTACCGCAGTACGGCTCGGCCTCGGGACAGGGCCGGTCGGAACCGCCGTTCCCGGGCGTGTGCCCGTCGTGACGGCACCGGGCGTGTGCGCTCGCAGCCCGGCATCACCCGCATTCCGTACGCATGCACCCGGTGCGCCCCTCGGCGCACCCGGGCGTGTTCTCCGTCGTCACCCTCATTCCTGGAGTCCCTCGATGGCCACTCCCCTGTCCCCCCAGTCCGACAC
>NZ_LIQT01000261.1 GCF_001418415.1 Streptomyces hirsutus | reverse complement strand
ACGCCTCGAACGCGCCGGCGACCCGGGCTACGTGTCGCGCGGCGGTCACAAGCTCGCCGGCGCGTTCGAGGCGTTCGTGCCGCAGGGGCTGGTCGTCCAGGGGCGGCGGGCGCTGGACGCCGGTGCCTCGACCGGTGGCTTCACCGACGTCCTGCTCCGGGCCGGGGCCGCGCACGTGGTCGCCGTGGACGTCGGATACGGACAACTCGCCTGGTCTCTCCGAAACGATGAACGCGTCACCGTCAAGGACCGTACGAACGTACGGGAGTTGACGCTTGAAGCAATCGATGGGGAGCCTGTGGATCTTGTCGTGGGGGATCTGTCCTTCATCCCGCTCGGGCTGGTCCTGCCCGCCCTGACACGGTGCGTGCGGCCGGACGCCGATCTGGTGATGATGGTCAAGCCGCAGTTCGAGGTGGGCAAGGAGCGGCTGGGCAGCGGCGGCGTCGTCCGCAGCCCGCAGTTGCGCGCCGAGGCCGTGCGGGGAGTGGCCGCCAAGGCCTGGGAGCTGGGACTGGGGGCGAAGGGCGTGACCGCGAGTCCGCTGCCCGGACCCTCGGGGAATGTCGAGTACTTTCTGTGGCTGCGGGCCGGGGCTCCGGAACTGGACCCGGCCGACGTCGACCGTGCAGTGGCGGAGGGGCCGCTTTGACACCGAACCGAGTGCGTACCGTTTTCCTGCTCGCCCACACCGGCCGCCCGGCGGCCATCCGCAGCGCGGAACTCGTGGTCAAAGGGCTGCTGCACTCCGGAATCGGGGTGCGGGTGCTGGAGACCGAGGCACGGGACCTGCCGCTGCCGGACGAGGTGGAGACCGTCAGGGAGGCCACCCCCGAGTGCCTCGACGGCTGCGAACTGCTGATCGTGCTGGGCGGCGACGGCACCCTGCTGCGCGGTGCGGAGTTCGCCCGCGCCTCGGGCGTGCCGATGCTCGGCGTGAACCTCGGCAGCGTCGGCTTCCTCGCCGAGGCCGAACGGGACGACCTCGACAAGGTCGTCGACCGGGTGGTGAGCAAGGCGTACGAGGTCGAGGAACGGATGACCGTCGACGTCGTCGTGCACCAGAACGGCACCATCGTGCACACGGACTGGGCGCTGAACGAGGCCGCCGTGCAGAAGGTGTCCGCCGAGCGGATGCTGGAGGTCGTGCTGGAGATCGACGGGCGTCCGGTGACCGGGTTCGGCTGCGACGGCATCGTGTGCGCCACCCCGACCGGATCGACCGCGTACGCGTTCTCCGCCGGCGGGCCCGTGGTGTGGCCCGAGGTCGAGGCGCTGCTGATGGTGCCGATCAGCGCGCACGCCCTGTTCGCCAAACCGCTGGTGACCTCGCCGGACTCGGTGCTCGCGGTGGAGATGCTGCCGCACGTCCCGCCCGGCGTGCTGTGGTGCGACGGGCGTCGGACCGTGGAACTACCGGCCGGCGCGCGGGTGGAGGTCCGGCGCGGTGCCGTCCCGGTCCGGCTGGCCCGGCTGCATCACGCCTCGTTCACGGACCGGCTGGTGGCGAAGTTCGCACTGCCGGTCTCGGGGTGGCGGGGAGCACCGCACTAGCACGCGCATTCCCCTTCGTCCGGCCTCCGCCCGCGCCGTACCGGGGCACCGGGACCCGCCGGTGAGCGGGGTCCCGCTCGTGGGTGACGACCTGCGGTGTTTTCGTCCGGGCGGGGGGCGGCGTCGCACGGCGCGAGGAAAACCTCGTAAGGTCTGGGACGTGTTGGAGGAGATGCGGATACGGTCGCTCGGAGTCATCGACGACGCCGTGGTCGAGCTTTCACCCGGCTTCACCGCAGTCACCGGTGAGACGGGCGCGGGCAAGACCATGGTGGTCACCAGTCTCGGGCTGCTGCTGGGGGGAAGAGCGGACGCGGCGCTGGTGCGGATCGGTGCCAGGAACGCGGTCGTCGAGGGGCGGATCTCCGTGCCCGAGGGCGCCGCGGCCGCCGCACGCGCGGGAGAGGCCGGGGCCGAGCTCGACGACGGGGCGCTGCTGATCAGCCGTACCGTTTCCGCCGAGGGGCGTTCCCGGGCCCACCTGGGCGGGCGGAGCGTGCCCGTGGGGCTCCTCGCCGAGATCGCCGACGACCTGGTGGCGGTGCACGGGCAGACCGACCAGCAGGGGCTCCTCAAGCAGTCCCGGCAGCGGCAGGCGCTCGACCGGTACGCGGGCGACGCGGTCGCCGGGCCGCTCGCCGAGTACACGGGGGCGTACAAGCGGCTGCGGGCCGTCACCACGGAACTCGAGGAGCTCACCACCCGCGCGCGTGAACGGACCCAGGAGGCCGACATGCTGCGCTTCGGGCTCGACGAGATCGCCGGCGTGGAGCCCCGCGCCGGCGAGGACGTGGAACTGGCGGAGGAGGCCGAACGGCTCGGGCACGCCGAGGCCCTGGCGTCCGCAGCGTCCCTCGCCCACGCCGCTCTCGCCGGAAACCCGGAGGATCCCGAGA
Source organism: Streptomyces hirsutus (assembly GCF_001418415.1). Taxonomy (GTDB): domain Bacteria; phylum Actinomycetota; class Actinomycetes; order Streptomycetales; family Streptomycetaceae; genus Streptomyces; species Streptomyces hirsutus. The sequence goes on along the minus strand of NZ_LIQT01000261.1, from coordinate 13,177 downwards.
GCGTCGACGCGGGAACGCTCGTCGCGGGCGCCCAGCGGGCCCTGGAGGCCGTCCGGGCACACGATCCGGAGCTGGCCGCGCTCACCGACCGGATCGGCGAGGTCGGCATCCTGCTGCGGGACGTCGCCGGGGACCTCGCCGGGTACGCCGACGACCTGGACGCCGATCCACTGCGGCTGGCGGCGGTCGAGGAACGCCGGGCCGCGCTCACCGGGCTCACCCGCAAGTACGGCCAGGACATCTCCGCCGTGCTGGCCTGGGCCGAGGAGAGCGCCGCGCGCCTCACCGACCTGGACGGCGACGACGAGCGGATCGAGGAACTCACCGCCGAACGCGACCGCCTGCGGGCCGAACTGGGCGGGCTGGCACAGACCCTCTCCCAGGCGCGCACCGAGGCCGCGGAGCGCTTCGCGGCCGCCGTCACCGCGGAGCTCGCCTCCCTCGCCATGCCGCACGCGCGCGTGTCGTTCGACATCCGGCAGACGGAGGACCCGGACGGCGTCGAGGTCGGCGGGCGCACGGTCGCCCACGGACCGTCGGGCGTCGACGAGGTGGAGCTGCTGCTCGCCCCGCACCCCGGCGCGCCGCCCCGGCCCATCGCCAAGGGCGCCTCCGGCGGTGAACTGTCGCGCGTGATGCTGGCCGTGGAGGTCGTGTTCGCCGGGACGGACCCGGTGCCCACGTATCTGTTCGACGAGGTCGACGCCGGTGTCGGCGGCAAGGCGGCCGTCGAGATCGGGCGGCGGCTCGCCAAGCTGGCGAAGAGCGCCCAGGTCGTGGTCGTCACCCATCTGCCGCAGGTGGCCGCCTTCGCGGACCGGCAGCTGCTGGTGGCGAAGACGAACGACGGCACGGTCACCCGGTCCGGTGTGAAGGTCCTCGAAGGGGAGGACCGGATCCGGGAACTGTCGCGGATGCTGGCCGGCCAGGAGGACTCCGAGACGGCCCGCGCCCACGCGGAGGAACTCCTGGCGACGGCACGCGCGGACGGCTGACAGCCCCACGCGGACGGCTGAGGGAGCCGGCGGTCGGCCGGTCGTCCACGGAGGCGTCGGCCGACAGGAGGTACTTCGTCACTCGTACGGGTGACGTTTCCGTCCGCTCCGCTGCGGACGGCCGCTCCGGTCGTTGCCGGAATTCCCTTGCTTCCTGGCATGCTTGACCGAGCACGCGTAGGAGACCGTGCGGCCCATCCTCTCCGCACGGTCCTTCTGTACGTTCTTCGGGACCACCCGACCCGAACCAGGAGCTCGGCCACGTGACCCCCGTGAGCAGCCACTCACCGCACGGCCAGACGCCGCTGCGCACCGTGCAGGTGCTGGGCGGCGGCACCGCCGCGACCAGCGCCCACGTGCGCTCGCTGGCCGCGGGGCTCGTCGCGCGGGGCGTGCGGGTCGCGGTGTGCGCCCCCATCGAGGCAGAGCACGCCTACGGCTTCACGTACGTCGGCGCCGAGCACGTGCACGTGCCGCGCAGCAGCGACCCCGGCTCGTTGTCCGCGCTGCGGGCGGCGTGCGCGGACGCCGACCTGGTGCACGCGCACGGTCTGCACGCCTCTTTCAGGACCGTGCTCGCCCTCGGCGGGCGGCGCACCCCGCTGATCGTCACCTGGCACGACCGGGCGCCCGCCGAGGGCGCCCGCGCGCACGTCCTGCGGCTGATGGAGCGGCGGGTCGTCAAGGCGGCCACCGTGGTGCTCGGGACCACCTCCGCCCTGGTCGACCGGGCACGCCGGACCGGAGCGCGGGACGCGAGGCTGGCGGCCGTCGCCTTCCCCGGGCTGCGCACGGCCCCGCAGGCGGAGGACCCGGACGGGTCGCAGCTCAAACTCCTGGCCGAACTCGGCGCCATCGGACGCCCGTTGCTGATCGCCGTCGGCGCCCTCGAACGCGACCGCGGCCACCACACCCTGCTCGACGCCGCGCACGGATGGCGCCGCCTCGACCCCCAGCCGCTGGTCGCCGTCGCGGGGGAGGGGTCGCTGCGTGGTGAACTCCAGCGCCGGATCACGGACGAGGACCTGCCGGTCCGGCTCGTCGGAGGGCGCGACGACATCACCGACCTGCTGGAGGCCGCCGACCTCGCGCTGCTGCCGAGCCGACGGGAGGGACGCTCCGTCCTCGCCCAGCAGGCCCTCCACGCGCGCGTGCCGCTCGTCGCGGCCGCCGCCGGCGGCATCCCCGAACTGGTCGGCGACGCCGCCGAACTCGTCCCGTACCGCAACGCGCGTGCCCTCGCCGACGCCGTCGTACGGCTCCTCGGCGACCCCGGACGCCGGGACGAACTCAGGACCAAGGGCGTCCGGCAGGCGGCCGGATGGCCGACGGAGGACGAGGCGGTGGCCCAGGTCCTCAGCGTCTACGACGAGTTGACGCAGCCCCGGCCCCTGATCTGAGACCGCCGGACCGGACGCGCCGCCTTCCGCGCGGGGCCGCGCTCCCGGCCACCGCTCCCGGCCGCCTCCGCCGGACGGGCCGGGCCCGTCCGGCGGACAGCGTGCCCGCTCAGCCCCCGTACGCCCCCGAGGCCGTCAGGCGCAGGGCCGTGTCGATGAGGGGGACGTGACTGAAGGCCTGCGGGAAGTTGCCGACCTGGCGCTGCCGCACCGGGTCCCACTCCTCGGCGAGCAGGCCCAGGTCGTTGCGCAGGGCCAGCAGCCTCTCGAACAGCCTGCGGGCCTCGTCCACGCGGCCGATCATCGCCAGGTCGTCGGCCATCCAGAACGAGCAGGCGAGGAAAGCGCCCTCGTCGCCCGGCAGCCCGTCGACGCCCTCGTCGGAGCCCTCCGTCGGGTAGCGCAGGATGAAGCCGTCCGAGGTGGACAGCTCGCGCTGGATCGCCTCGATGGTGCCGATCACCCGCTTGTCGTCCGGCGGCAGGAAGCCCATCTGCGGGATCAGCAGCAGCGAGGCGTCCAGCTCCTTCGAGCCGTACGACTGCGTGAACGTGTTGCGCTCCTTGTCGTAGCCCTTCTCGCACACGTCCCGGTGGATGTCGTCACGCAGCTGCTTCCAGCGCTCCAGCGGGCCGTCCACGTCACCGGACTCGATGAGCTTGATGGTGCGGTCGACGGCGACCCAGGCCATCACCTTGGAGTGCACGAAGTGGCGGCGCGGGCCGCGCACCTCCCAGATGCCCTCGTCCGGCTCCGTCCAGTGCTTCTCCAGGTAGTTGATCAGCTTCACCTGGAGCAGGGACGCGTAGTCGTTGCGGGCCAGGCCCGTCATGTGGGCCAGGTGCAGGGCCTCGGTGACCTCGCCGTACACATCCAGCTGGAGCTGGTGCGCCGCGCCGTTGCCCACCCGGACCGGGGCGGAGTTCTCGTAGCCGGGCAGCCAGTCCAGCTCCGCCTCGCCGAGCTCGCGCTCACCGGCGATGCCGTACATGATCTGCAGGTTCTCCGGGTCGCCGGCCACCGCGCGCAGCAGCCACTCGCGCCAGGCGCGGGCCTCCTCGCGATAGCCGGTGCGCAGCAGCGAGGACAGGGTGATCGCCGCGTCCCGCAGCCAGGTGTAGCGGTAGTCCCAGTTGCGGACGCCGCCGATGTCCTCCGGCAGGGAGGTGGTGGGCGCGGCGACGATGCCGCCGGTCGGGGCGTAGGTGAGTGCCTTCAGCGTGATCAGGGAGCGGATCACGGCCTCGCGGTAGGGGCCGTGGTACGTACAGTGCTCCACCCACTCCCGCCAGAAGTCCTCCGTCGCCTCCAGCGACTGCTCCGGCTCCGGCAGCGGCGGCGGCTCCTTGTGCGAGGGCTGCCACGACAGCGTGAACGCGATCCGGTCGCCCGGCGCCACCGTGAAGTCCGAGTACGTCGTCAGGGACTGCCCGTACGTCTCGGCGGACGTGTCGAACCACACCGAGTCCGGGCCCGCGACGGCGACCGTGCGTCCCTCGTGCCTGTGCACCCACGGCACCACCCGGCCGTAGGAGAAACGCATCCGGAGCGCCGAGCGCATCGGCACGCGGCCCGAGACGCCCTCCACGATGCGGATGAGCTGCGGCGCACCGTCGCGCGGAGGCATGAAATCGGTCACCCGGACCGTGCCGCGGCCGGTGTCCCACTCGGACTCCAGGATCAGCGAGTCGCCGCGGTAGCCGCGCCGGGTCGCGGCCGGCGGCTGGGCATCGGGAGCATGCGCCGGGCCGATCCGCCAGAAGCCGTGTTCTTCGGTGCCCAGCAGGCCGGCGAAGATGGCGTGCGAGTCGAAGCGGGGCAGGCACAGCCAGTCCACCGTGCCGTCCCGGCAGACCAGGGCAGCGGTCTGCATGTCTCCGATGAGTGCGTAATCTTCGATGCGCCCGGCCACGTGCAACTCCAGTCGAACGGCCACGTCACCCCACAAGGGGTTGTCGCTGGTGCGGTCAAGGGGTTTTTTTGAAATGCGTCGTTGAGCGATGAAGCAAAGCAGTCGCTCAGCCGTGAATGCAAAGCGCCCATTGTTACTCAACGAACTGACGAGCTTGTGTTGTTCCGGTGAGACGGGCGGGGGTGGTGCCGTTCGGCCGGCCGGGCTCGCCAGCGGGTGTCCGAGCAGGATACGACGCACGTAGACGGTCTGTGTGCCGCTCCGGCCAACGCGCATCCGCCGAACGGGTGAGCAGAGGGTGAGGGACGTGTGACGGGTCACGGAAGCGTGTCCGCGCATGCGCGGAGCGTGCCCGGACCGTGCCCGGACAGCATTGTCCCGCGGCGCTGATACGCTGGTAGCCCGTGGACCGGTGGGCCCCTTCCCCGGAGGGGAAATCCAAAAAGGGCACCCCCGAACCGCAGCGACGGCGCCGCCGGATTCCTCCGGCAGCCGGTCGCCCCGCACCCCCAGACCGCGACCACGGGAGCCCCCTCTTGGCCATGCCAAAATCCACGACGACCAAGCACATCTTCGTCACCGGGGGTGTCGCCTCCTCGCTCGGCAAGGGGCTGACCGCCTCCAGCCTCGGCATGCTGCTCAAGGCCCGCGGTCTGCGCGTCGTCATGCAGAAGCTCGACCCGTACCTCAACGTCGACCCCGGCACGATGAACCCCTTCCAGCACGGTGAGGTCTTCGTCACCAACGACGGAGCCGAGACCGACCTGGACATCGGGCACTACGAACGCTTCCTCGACCGTGACCTGGACGGCTCCGCCAACGTCACCACGGGCCAGGTCTACTCGACCGTGATCGCCAAGGAGCGGCGCGGTGAGTACCTCGGCGACACCGTGCAGGTCATCCCGCACATCACCAACGAGATCAAGCACCGCATCCGCCGCATGGCGACGGACGAGGTCGACGTCGTGATCACCGAGGTCGGCGGCACGGTCGGCGACATCGAGTCGCTGCCGTTCCTGGAGACCGTCCGCCAGGTGCGGCACGAGGTCGGCCGCGACAACGTGTTCGTCGTCCACATCTCGCTCCTGCCGTACATCGGTCCCTCGGGTGAGCTGAAGACGAAGCCCACCCAGCACTCGGTCGCGGCGCTGCGCAACATCGGTATCCAGCCGGACGCGATCGTGCTGCGCTGCGACCGCGAGGTGCCGACCGCGATCAAGCGGAAGATCTCGCTGATGTGCGACGTCGACGAGGCCGCCGTGGTCGCCTGCCCCGACGCCCGTTCGATCTACGACATCCCGAAGGTCATCCACACCGAGGGCCTGGACGCCTACGTCGTGCGCAAGCTGGACCTGCCCTTCCGGGACGTGGACTGGAGGACCTGGGACGACCTGCTCGACCGGGTCCACAACCCCGACCACGAGATCACCCTCGCCCTGGTCGGCAAGTACATCGACCTGCCCGACGCCTACCTCTCGGTCACCGAGGCGCTGCGCGCGGGCGGTTTCGCCAACAAGGCCCGGGTGAAGATCAAGTGGGTCACCTCCGACGACTGCAAGACCGCGGCCGGCGCCCAGGCGCAGCTCGGTGACGTCGACGCCATCTGCATCCCCGGCGGCTTCGGGGACCGCGGGGTGCTCGGCAAGGTCGGCGCGATCCGCTTCGCGCGCGAGAACCGGATTCCGCTGCTCGGTCTCTGCCTGGGCCTGCAGTGCATCGTGATCGACGCGGCCCGCAACCTCGCGGACATCTCCGACGCCAACTCCACCGAGTTCGACCCGGCGACCTCCCACCCGGTCATCTCCACCATGGCCGAGCAGCTCGACATCGTCGCCGGTGACGGCGACCTGGGCGGCACGATGCGGCTCGGCATGTACCCGGCCAAGCTGGCCGAGGGCTCGATCGTGCGCGAGGTGTACGACGGCAAGGAGTACGTCGAGGAGCGCCACCGGCACCGCTACGAGGTGAACAACGCCTACCGCGCGGAGCTGGAGAAGAAGGCCGGCATCGTCTTCTCCGGCACCTCCCCGGACGGCAAGCTCGTCGAGTACGTCGAGTACCCGCGCGAGGTCCACCCGTACCTGGTCGCGACCCAGGCGCACCCGGAGCTGCGCTCGCGTCCGACGCGTCCGCACCCGCTGTTCGCGGGCCTCGTCAAGGCCGCGGTCGAGCGGAAGATCTCGAAGTAGCACACCGGTTGTACGGTTGCCGGGGCGTGAAACCCTCAATCGGCGAGCGCCCCGGCCGCCGCTGTGTGCCAGTACGCCTGTACGTCTGGGAAGGACCGGAATGACCGGAATGACCATCAAGGACACCCCGGAGGAGTGGGAGGTCCGGGCAACCAGGACGCCCTTCGTCGGCAACAAGACCTCCGTACGCACCGACGACGTGGTCATGCCCAACGGGACCGTGGTCCACCGTGACTACCAGGTCCACCCCGGCTCCGTGGCCGTCCTCGCCCTCGACGACACCGACCGCGTCCTGGTCCTGCGCCAGTACCGCCACCCCGTGCGCCACAAGCTGTGGGAGATTCCGGCCGGCCTGCTCGACGTCCCCGGCGAGAACCCGCTGCACGCCGCCCAGCGGGAGCTGTACGAGGAGGCACACGTCAAGGCGGAGGACTGGCGGGTGCTGACCGACGTCTACACCACCGCCGGCGGCTGCGACGAGGCCGTGCGGATCTTCCTGGCCCGGGGGCTGTCCGAGGCCGACGGCGACCGCTTCGACGTCGAGGACGAAGAGGCGGACATGGAACTGGCCCGGGTGCCCGTCACGGACCTGGTCCGCGGCGTGCTGGCCGGCGAACTGCACAACAACTGCCTGGTGGTGGGTGTGCTTTCGCTCGTCGCCGCGCGGGACGGAGACGGACTCGACGCGCTGCGTCCGGCCGAGGCGCCGTGGCCTGCCCGCCCGTTCGAGGCCTGAACCACCCCGGTCTCCTTGTGATGTGACCATCGGCTGATCCGATCGGGGGATGCGTCCGCCGTGCTCCACACGGAACGTAGCAGAGCGTGAACTAGGCTCTGAAAAACGTCCGATCCGGAGTCCCGGCGGGCTTGCGCGTGCGGTGGGACGGGAGTGTGGCCCGTGACGGACCAGGCGGTGGACACGGACGGCGTGCGGTTCTCCCACGACGTTGCCGCGGAGACCCGATTCCTGGGCCGCACCAGAGAGTTGAAGGAACTCCGGGCCGACATCGAGCGCGCCGGGCTCGACACCCTCTCCGGCCGCAAGGCTCCCCGCGCCCGGGTGCTGCTCATCGCCGGCCGGCCCGGCTCCGGCCGGACGACGCTCGGTGAGGAACTCGTCCGCCAGGTCGCCGACCGCTACCCCGACGGAGTACTGCGCGCCCGGCTGAGCGAGACCGACGGCGCGCGCGTGCCCGTCGAGCGCTCCGTGCGGGAACTGCTCGACGCGCTCGAGGTGCCCACCCCGGCCGGCGCCGACGAGGACGATCTCGTCGAGGCGCTGCGGACCGCCCTGGCCGGCCGCCGGACGCTGCTCCTGCTGGACGACGCGGCCGACGCCGAGCAGGTCGACGCCCTGCTGCCGGACAATCCCGACTGCCTGGTGATCGCCATCTCCCAGGGCCCGCTGACCGGCATCTCCGACGTCCGCCCCTGCACCCTCGGCGGCCTCGACACCAAGTCCTCCGTGGAACTGCTGTCCCGGATCGCCGGCTCGGTCCGCATCACCGTCGACCCGCGGGCCGCGGAGGGCCTGGCCGAGCAGTGCCAGGGACAGCCCGCCGCCCTGGTCCTGGCCGGCGGCTGGCTCGCCGCCCGGCCCAAGGCCGCCGTCGCCGACCTCGCCAGGCATCTGCACGCCGGAGCCGACGAGGGCACCGTGACCGGCCGCGCCCTGCGGCTGGTGCACGACGAGCTGCCCGCGCCCGCCGCCCGGATACTGCGTCTGCTGAGCCTCGCCCCGGCCGGCCTGGCCGACCCGCACACCGCCTCCGCCCTCGCGGGATGCTCGGTGAGCAGCGCGCGCACCATCCTGGACGACTTCGTCTCCGTGGGTCTGCTGCACGCCGTGGAGACCTCGCCGCCGCAGTACGAGGTGCCCGGCTGCCTGTACCCCCTGCTGAAAGGCCTCGCCGAGGCCCACGAACGGCCCGGGGAGCTCCAGCTGGCCCGCGCCCGCATGCTGGAACGGACCGTACGGCTGCTCCAGTCGTGCAGGGCCATCACCGAGACCGACAGCCCCCAGGCACGCGAGAAGCTCCTCGGGATGCCGCGCTCCCTGCGCTTCCCCAGCCCCCGCGACGCCGCCGACTGGCTGCGCGTCCGCAGGCCCGCCCTGCTGGCCTCGGCCCGCCTCGCGGTCGCCGACGGGACGCTGGACACCCTGGCCCGCCGCCTGATGGCCCAGCTGGTGCGCGCCATGGTGGCCCACTTCGGGACCCGGGCCGCCGCCGGCGACCTCTACGGCATCCACCACCTGGTCCTCGACGTGGCCGAACGCCGGAGACTTCCCCGCGAGCAGGCCGCGGCCCTGCTGAACCTCGGCGACCTCGACGCCCGTACCGGCCGCACGGCCGACGCGCTGGCGCGCTACCGGGCCGCGCTGGACGCCGGCCGCGCGGCGAACGATGCGTACGCGACCGGCCGCGCCACGGAATCCGTGGGAGGCGCCCATCTGGAGCTCGGCGACTTCGACCGGGCCGCCGACTGGTTCGGCCGGGCCCTGGCCGAGCGGCTCGCCCAGGGCGAGCGCGCGGACGCCGCCCGCCTGTACGGCCGGATCGCCGCCGCCCACACCTACGCCGGCCGCTACGGCGAGGCGCTGCGGAACTGGCGGGCGGCGGTCGCCGGGCACCGGAAGAACGGAGATCTGGCCGCCCAGGCGCGCGCGTTGAGCGAACTGGCCCGGGTCCAGGAGTACGCGGGCCGTCCCGAGGATTCGCTGCGCACCTGCCGGGAGGCGGTGGAGTGGGCCCGGCGGGCCGAGGACACCCGGCTGCAGGCCGCGCTGCACCTGCGGCTCGCCGACACCTTCGACCACCTGGGAGACCCCACGTCGGCCGCGCTGCACCGAAGCTCGGCGGAGCAGATGCTGGAAGAAGAGGCCCAGGAGCCCGGAATCGACCCGAAACAAGAAGGCAGCGCCTACGAAATCCTCGGCTCTCTCGCGGAAGATTGATGCTTTGTAAGGCTGTGCAGCGGGAATGCCTTCATTGAAATGGTCTTGCCGCGTCGTCTTCCGCGGTCTCTCCCGGTGTGCGCACGTGTGCCCGGGTATGTGTAGCACTACCTCATGTCCCCGAACCAAGGACCGTGATCGACGTGAAGGTCGGCATCCCCCGCGAGGTCAAGAACAACGAGTTCCGGGTGTCCATCACCCCCGCCGGCGTGCACGAGCTGGTGCGCCACGGTCACCAGGTCGTCATCGAACGCGGCGCCGGCGTGGGCTCCTCGATCCCGGACGGCGAGTACATCACCGCGGGCGGGCAGATACTCGACACCGCCGACGAGGTGTGGGCCGCCGCCGACCTGCTGCTGAAGGTCAAGGAGCCCGTCGCCGAGGAGTACCACCGGCTGCGCAAGGACCAGACCCTCTTCACCTACCTGCACCTGGCCGCCTCCAGGGAGTGCACGAACGCCCTCCTGGCCTCCGGCACCACCGCGATCGCCTACGAGACCGTCGAGCTGCCCGGTCGCGCGCTGCCGCTGCTCGCCCCCATGTCCGAGGTCGCGGGCCGGCTGTCCGCCCAGGTCGGCGCCTACCACCTGATGCGGGCCGGCGGCGGCCGCGGCGTGCTGCCCGGCGGGGTCCCCGGGGTGCCGGCCGGCCGTGCCGTGGTCATCGGCGGAGGCGTCTCCGGCTGGAGCGCCGCGCAGATCGCCGTCGGCATGGGCTTCCACGTGACCCTGCTCGACAAGGACATCAACAAGCTCCGTGAGGCGGACCGGGTCTTCGGCACGAAGATCCAGACGGTCGTCTCCAACACCTTCGAGCTGGAGAAGGCCTGCATCGAGGCCGATCTCGTGATCGGCGCCGTGCTGATCCCCGGCGCCAAGGCGCCGAAGCTGGTCACCAACGACCTCGTCTCGCGGATGAAGAGCGGGAGCGTCCTCGTCGACATCGCGATCGACCAGGGCGGCTGCTTCGAGGACTCCCGCCCGACCACCCACGCCGAGCCGACCTTCACGGTCCACGATTCGGTCTTCTACTGCGTCGCCAACATGCCCGGCGCCGTGCCCAACACCTCCACCTACGCGCTCACCAACGCCACGCTGCCGTACATCGTCGAGCTCGCGAACCGCGGCTGGGTGGAGGCGCTGCGCCGCGACCCCGCGCTCGCCAAGGGCCTCAACACGCATGACGGTGAGGTCGTTTACCGGGAGGTCGCCGCAGCACACGGTCTGGACCACGTCGAACTCGCCGCGCTGCTCGGCTGAACCCCGTCGCGCTGCCCGGCCGGACCGGGAAGGCGCCGCGCGGACGCCGCCCCGGGCCGTCTCCGCGTGGCCGTCCCCGACTCGACGCCCGGAGGCCGCCTCCGGGCGTTAAGTCGACCAAGTCGCGCTCGACAAAGGCGATACGTCAACTTCTTTGGTCAACGTCATGCATCCGGACCCACCTTGCCCATCGGGCGCGGCGAGATGTGTGTATGGTCACTTCACGGATCAGGGGCAACTCGCCTCGAACGCACCCCTTCCACCGATTCGCACACCGGTGAAACCTGCCGTGCGACGGCCGTACGCCCTTGACAGAGGGATGTTTCATTGTCGACACATCGGGCCGGGTCCGGCGGATTGTGTTGCTGCGGACCGCCGACACGCCATAGAGTCGCCAACCGTCGGCATGATGCCACGCTGACCTGTCTAGAAGTTTCCTGGTCACCAAGGAGGTAAGACGACTTGTGAATGAGTCGACATTTACTCCCGGGGGTGGTCACCCAGGAATGACTGCACGGGGGCGAGGTCCCGCGGGGTTCGCTCCTGTCGGCTCCGTCGCCGTGCGCACCTTCGCACCCCATCAGATCCAGCAGGCGACTCCCACTGCACACCAGAGCATGGATGGCCATCACGTGAACGCCATGGCCGGCGACGGAAGTGGCGCGCCCCACAACCATTTCGCCGACTACGACGAACTGCCCGAGGGGCACTTCTACGATCCCGACGCCGAGTACGAGCCGGATCCCGAGTACGCGGCCACCCTCGCGCCCGACGCGGCCCGCCAGCGCCGCGAGCGCGTCGGCCCGACCGGACGCCCGCTGCCGTACTTCCCGATCCCGGGCCCGCTGACCGACCACGGTCCCGCGAAGATCATCGCGATGTGCAACCAGAAGGGCGGCGTCGGCAAGACGACGTCGACCATCAACCTGGGCGCCGCGCTCGCGGAGTACGGACGCCGGGTGCTGCTCGTCGACTTCGACCCGCAGGGCGCGCTGTCGGTCGGACTCGGCGTCAACCCGATGGAACTCGATCTCACCGTCTACAACCTGCTCATGGAGCGGGGCATGGCGGCCGACGAGGTGCTGCTGAAGACGGCGGTGCCCAACATGGACCTGCTGCCCAGCAACATCGACCTGTCGGCGGCCGAGGTCCAGCTGGTCTCCGAGGTCGCCCGCGAGTCGACACTGCAGCGCGCGCTGAAGCCGCTCATGGACGACTACGACTACATCGTGATCGACTGCCAGCCCTCGCTCGGCCTGCTCACGGTCAACGCGCTGACGGCCGCGCACAAGGTGATCGTGCCGCTGGAGTGCGAGTTCTTCGCGCTGCGCGGTGTGGCCCTGCTGACCGAGACCATCGAGAAGGTCCAGGAGCGGCTCAACCCCGAGCTGGAACTCGACGGGATCCTCGCCACGATGTACGACTCGCGCACGGTGCACAGCCGCGAGGTGCTCGCGCGTGTCGTCGAGGCCTTCGACGATCACGTCTACCACACGGTCATCGGGCGCACGGTCCGCTTCCCGGAGACCACCGTCGCCGGTGAGCCGATCACCACGTACGCGTCCAACTCCGTCGGCGCCGCCGCCTACCGCCAGCTTGCCAGGGAGGTGCTCGCCCGGTGTCACGCCGAGTGAGTCTGCCGGGGGCCGACGAACTCTTCCGTACGACAGGGGGGATGGCACTCCAGGCGTCCACGCCCAGGCGCCAGGCCAACGGCGAGGGCCGGGTCCCCGCTCCCGCGGGGGAGAGCGACGCGGCCGCGGCCCAGGAGGACACCCCGCAGTCGGTGCCCGCGCAGGGTGGTGACGGCGGGGGCGCCGAGCACGTCGCCACGGACGCGGAGCCGGCCGAAGCGGGCGAGTCCCGCAGCCGCGCCGCGCCGGAGCGCTCCGCGCGACGGCAGGGGGCGTCGGAGGGACCGGCCGCAGAGACGGCTCCCCGCAAGCGCGGAAGGGCGGCGGCACGCCGGCCCAGCGGCCGCGAGCGGCACGACGAGAAGATCACGGTGTACGTGTCCGCCGAGGAGCTCATGGACCTCGAGCACGCCCGTCTGGTGCTCCGGGGCGAGCACGGACTGGCCGTCGACCGGGGCAGGATCGTCCGCGAGGCGGTCGCCGTGGTCCTCGCCGACCTGGAGTCCCGCGGAGACGCCAGCATCCTCGTACGACGTCTGCGCGGACGGTAGCGGTAGCCTGCGGAGGCCATGACCTCGAACGACACCCCCGCCGCCGGACGCGGCCCGCGGCCCGGCCGCCGTCGCACGCTGGGGCGGGGGCCGGGGGGCGTGCCGCCGACGACACCGCCCGCGGAGGCGGGGTTGGAGCCGGACGCCGGTCTGCCGCCCGGGACGGCGCCCGCGGGCCCCGGGACGGGCGACGAACCGGCCGCCGGGCCCGTGGCGGCGGGTGCGGGGGACGCCGGATCGGGGACGCACGACCCGGAGCGTGCCGAGGGGCGCCCGAGGGC
>NZ_LIQT01000260.1 GCF_001418415.1 Streptomyces hirsutus | reverse complement strand
CGGGCACCGGAGCAGGCGGCCAGCACGCGGTCGAGCAGCGAACGGCCGCCCACCCGCACCCCGGGCTTGTCCGCGCCCCCGAGCCGCCGGGCACCTCCGCCTGCCAGCACGAGGGCGTCGTAGGCGAGGGGCACGGCGGGCACGGGACCCGCGGAGGGCGCGGCGGACTCGTCGTACGCGGCGGGCGCCGCCCGGTCCGGCGCGGGGTCGCGGTCACGGGTGCGGTCGCCAGCGGCTCCGGAAGCACCCGGGAGCTCGTACTCGGTCACCCCCCGAGTATGCGTGCCCCCGCGAGCACGGGGAACGCGGGGGCACGGACGACACGGTCAGGGGGAACAGGACGTCACAGCGTCCGCAGCAGCACCGCCGGTTGCTCCACGCAGTCCGCCACGTACCGCAGGAAGCCGCCTGCCGTGCCACCGTCACAGACCCGGTGGTCGAAGGTGAGCGAGAGCTGCACGACCTGCCTCACCGCCAACTCGCCCTCGTGCACCCAGGGCTTGGGGACGATACGGCCGACGCCGAGCATGGCCGCCTCCGGGTGGTTGATGATCGGGGTGGAGCCGTCGACACCGAAGACGCCGTAGTTGTTCAGCGTGAACGTGCCGCCCGTGAGTTCCGCCGGCGTCAGCGTTCCCGTGCGGGCCGCCTCGGTCAGCCGGGCGAACTCCGCCGTCAGCGACTCCGCGTTGCGCGTGTGCGCGTCCCGCACGACGGGGACGACGAGCCCCCGCTCGGTCTGCGCGGCGAAGCCGAGATGCACGGCCGGGTGCCGGACGACCTCCCTGGCCGCCATGTCCACGGAGGAGTTGAGCTCGGGGAAGCGGGCCAGCGCGGCGGTGCAGATCCGGGCCAGCAGGGCGAGCACGGAGATCTTCGGCCCGCCGGTCACGGGGTTCTGGGGGCGCTCCTCGGCGAAGCGCCGCATCGCGTCCCGCGCCCGCATCAGTTCGGTCGCGTCGGCGTCCACCCAGCAGGTCGCGTCGGGGATCTCGGTACGGCTGCGGGAGAGCTTGTCGGCCATGACGCCGCGGATGCCCTTGAGGGGGATGCGGGTGGCCTCCGGGGCGGTCGGCGCGTGCGCCTGCGACGGTGCCGGTGCCTGCGTCGGCGGCACGCGCGGGTGCGGCTCGGTGGTGGGCGTCCGGTCCCTGCCGGTCTGCGTTCCGGCGGCCCGGAGCGCGTACTCCACGTCCGCCCGCAGAATCAGCCCCTCGGGTCCGGAACCGGCCATCTCCCGCAGGTCCAGGCCGTTCTGCCGGGCCAGTCGGCGCACCAGTGGCGAGATCACGGGGACCGGCTCGTCCACCGCCCCGGCGGTACGGGCTCGCAGGGCAGCGGGTGCCCGTCCGCCGGCGGCAGTGGCGGCCCGACCGTTCGCCGTGGACGCGGCGGGCGTCGCCGGCGCACTCGGCGCCGACTGCCCCGGCCGGACCCTGCGCCGCCGGGCCGGCGCCTCCGACGTGCCGTAACCGACCAGCACATTGCCGGAGCCCTCCGAGCCTGGGGCCTGCGCACGCGAGTCCTCCGCACGGGAGCCGTCGGCACGGGAGCCGTCGGCCGCGGAACGCTGTTCCCCCGCCGGACGGCCGTCGTCGTCGGCCGGGCCGTCCACCGCGACCGTGATCAGCGGGGCGCCCACCGGCACCTCGGAGCCCTCCTCGCCGAACCGGGCGGTGACCACGCCCCCGTAGGGGCAGGGCACGTCCACCATCGCCTTGGCCGTCTCGACCTCGACGACCGGCTGGTCCACGGCGACGACCTCGCCGACCTCGACCAGCCAGCGCACGATCTCCGCCCCGGTGAGCCCCTCACCGAGGTCGGGGAGCTTGAACTCCAGCACCTGTGCCATCAGCTTTCGGCCTCCCACTGCAGACGCCCCACGGCATCCAGGATCCGGTCCACGCCGGGCAGGTGGTGGCGCTCCAGCATCGGCGGCGGATACGGAAGATCGAACCCTGCCACACGCAGCACCGGCGCCTCCAGATGATGGAAGCAGCGCTCCGTGACCCGGGCCGCGATCTCGCCGCCGGGACCGCCGAAGCCGCCCGACTCATGGACGACGACCGCGCGTCCCGTCCGCCGCACCGAGGCGCACACCGTCTCGTCGTCGAACGGCACCAGCGAGCGCAGATCGACGACCTCCAGGTCCCAGCCCTCGGCACGGGCCGCCTCGGCCGCCTCCATGCAGACGGGAACGGACAGCCCGTACGTGATGAGCGTGGCGCTCCGGCCGGAGCGCCGTACCACCGCACGGCCCAGGGGTTCAACGGCCGACGGCCGCTCCGGGTTCCAGGAGTCCTTCGACCAGTACAGACGCTTGGGTTCGAGGAGGACGACCGGGTCGTCGGAGGCGATGGCGGCACGCAGCAGCCCGTAGGCGTCCGGGACGGTCGCGGGCGTGACGACATGGAGCCCCGGAGTCGCCATGTAGTACGCCTCGGAGGAGTCGCTGTGGTGCTCGACGCCGCCGATGCCGCCGCCGTAGGGGATGCGGATGGTGAGCGGCAGGGGCATCCGCCCGCGCGTGCGGTTGCGCATCTTCGCGACGTGCGACACCAGCTGCTCGAACGCCGGGTAGGCGAACGCGTCGAACTGCATCTCCACGACCGGCCGCAGCCCGTACATCGCCATGCCGACGGCCGTCCCGAGGATGCCCGCCTCGGCCAGCGGGGTGTCCGTGCAGCGGTCCTCGCCGAACTCCTCGGCGAGGCCGTCGGTGATGCGGAAGACCCCGCCGAGGGTGCCGACGTCCTCGCCCATGACGTGCACGGACGGGTCCGCGGCCATCGCGTCGCGCAGCGCGCGCGTGAGCGCCTGCGCCATGGTGGCCGGTTTGGCGGCGACGGTGGTCATCGCTGTGTCCCTCCCGGGCCGGAGCCTGCCCCGGCCTCGTCCTCCGCTTCGGCCGCCAGCTCGGCACGCAACTGCTCCCGCTGCTCCAGCAGCTGGGAGGTGGGCTCGGCATAGACGTGGGCGAACAGGTCCATGGGGTCGAGCGCCGGGTCCTGGTTCATGCGCGCCCGCAGGTCGGCGGCCATGGTCTCGGCGTCCTGGCGGACGGCGGCGATACGGTCGTCGTCGAGCAGGCCGCGCCGGGTCAGTTCCTGTTCGAGGAGCGCGACGGGGTCGTGCCCCTTCCAGATCTCCACCTCGGCGTCGCCCCGGTAGCGGGTCGCGTCGTCGGCGTTGGTGTGGGCCTCCACACGGTAGGTGATCGCCTCGACCAGGGTCGGGCCGCCGCCGGCGCGCGCATGGCGTACGGCGTCGGCCAGAACCTCGTGCACGGCGGCCGCGTCGTTGCCGTCGACCAGACGGCCGGGCATCCCGTAGCCGACGGCCTTGTGGGCCAGCGACGGGGCCGCGGTCTGCTTGGCGAGCGGGACGGAGATCGCGAAGCCGTTGTTCTGGACGAAGAAGACGACCGGTGCCCGCCACACGGCGGCGAAGTTCAGCGCCTCGTGGAAGTCGCCCTCGCTGGTCCCGCCGTCACCGACCATGGCCAGCGCGACCACGTCGTCCCCCTTGAGGCGGGCGGCGTGCGCGAGTCCGACGGCATGCGGCAGCTGGGTGGCGAGGGGCGTGCTCAGCGGCGCGACCCGGTGTTCGTAGGGGTCGTACCCGGTGTGCCAGTCGCCGCGCAGGAGGGTGAGGGTCTCGACGGGGTCCACCCCGCGGGCGACGACGGCGAGCGTGTCGCGGTAGCTCGGGAAGAGCCAGTCCTGCTCCTCGAGGACCAGCGCGGCGGCGACCTCGCAGGCCTCCTGACCCGTGCTGGAGGGGTAGACCGCGAGACGGCCCTGCTTGGTGAGCGCGGTGGCCTGCGCGTTGTAGCGGCGGCCTTTCACCAGCTCCGCGTACAGCCGGCGCAGCAGCTCCGGATCGGCCGCGTCGGCGCGCCCGGTGCCGAGCACCCGGTACGGCTCCGCGTCGGGCAGCAGCGGCGCGGGATCGGTACGGGGCTGCCAGGCGGGCGGCGGGGTCGGCCGGTAAGCGCCCCGCTGCTCCATGACCGTCATGACGGCACCTCCTCGTGGGAGCGGCTTGTGGAGGCGCGGCGTCTGTGACGCGCCTCACCAACCGATTGTTCGGTCGCCGGCACATTTTGGCTACGGGTGGCACCAGGCTGTGGACAAACGGTTGTCCACAGCCTGTGATGGACGCATTACGTCCATGACGGAGAGGCGGGACCGGGTGTCGTCTGAACAAATGGCCGAGAGTTCGGAGGGGAGCGGGCCGCTGCCGCCCGCGCGCCCCCTGGACGCCATAGACCAGGACATCCTGCGCATGCTCCAGGCGGACGGCCGTGCGTCCGTACGGTCGGTCGCCGACCGGGTCCACGTCTCGCGCGCGAACGCCTACGCCCGGATCAACCGGCTCGTGGAGGACGGCGTCATCCGCGGCTTCGGCGCCCGCGTCGACCACGAACGGGCCGGTCACAGCACCTCGGCGTACATCACACTGAAGATCGTCCAGAACACCTGGCGCACGGTCCGCGAGCAGCTCCGGCGGCTCCCCGGCGCCTCCCACATCGCCCTGGTGGGCGGTGACTTCGACGTGCTGCTCCTGGTGCACACCCCGGACAACCGGGCGTTGCGCGAGCTGGTGCTGACCCGGCTCCAGGCGATCCCCGAGGTGCTGAGCACACGCACCCTGCTGGTGTTCGAGGAGGAGGACCTGGAACCCCAGGGGTGAACCGCCGGACGAGCCCGGGGCTGCGCCCGGGCAGCCCCGCCCGGGACCCGTCCCCCCGCGAGGACCGCCCCGGGCCGTTCCCGGGGCTAGGACGCCTTGCGCAGCCCGCCGAAGGCAAGCTGGACCACCGCGTCCGTCACCTCGCGCTCGCTCATGCCGCGCCCGTCCGGCCGGTACCACTCGACGAGCGAGTTGATCATCCCGAAGACCAGTCGGGTCACCAGGCGCACCTCTATGTCGCCGCGCACGTCCCCGTCCGCCGCCGCGGCCTTCAGCAGTGCCGCCACCCGGTGGTCGAACTCGCGCCGCCGCTCCAGGGCCCACCGCTCGGTGCCCGTGTTGCCGCGCACGCGCAGCAGCAGCGTCACGTACGGCAGCTCGGCGATCAGGACCTCGACCATGCGCCGTACGACGTACTCCAGGCGCTCGGCGGCACGCCCCACGCGCGCGTGCTCCTCGTCGAGGATGCCGAAGAGACCGTCCAGCGCCCGGCTCACCGCGCGCCGCAGCAGTTCCTCCTTGCCCGCCACGTGGTGGTATATCGACGACTTGGAGATGCCGGCGGCCTTGGAGAGATGCTCCATGGAGGTGCCGTCGTAGCCACGCTCGTTGAACACCTGGACGGCGACGGAGAGCAGGGACTCCGGGGTGTACGTGTCGCGCCTGGCGGTGGTCATGGGGTGTCCTCCCGCTTCTCGGTGGCGCACGCGTGCCGGTAGAGCGCGAGGGACGGCGCGTAGCGGCCGGACTGATCGCGCTCGTGCAGGTCCTCCAGGAGGGAGCCGGCCCAGCCGCGGCCGAGGCGACGGTTCCACTCGAAGGGACCGAGCGGGTAGTTGACGCCCAGGCGCATCGCGGTGTCGATGTCCTGCTCGGTGGCCACCCCCTTGGCGACGGCGTCGTGCGCCAGGTCGATGATCCGCGCCACCGTGCGCGCGACGATCATGCCGGGGACGTCCCCGATGACGCTGACCTTCTTCCCGAGCGCCTGGAACAGCCCGGTGGCCTCGGCGACGGTCCGCGCGGAGGTGTCCTGGGAGTGGGACAGGGCGATGCGCGTGGCCCCGCGGTAGTCCGGCGAGAGGTCGAAGTAGACGACGTCGCGGTACTCCACGGAGGTCTGGCCGTCGGCGAGCACCAGCTGGCCGCCACTGGGCAGCACCAGGCGGGTGCCGTTGTCCTCGTCCTCCGCGCGGACCTGGATTCCGGCCTCGCGGATCAGGGCGAGCAGGTCCGAGGCGGGCCCCAGATCGCCCTCGGCGACCACGTACGCGGGCGGCTCGGCCTGCTCCGCGGTGTGCGGCTCGGGGCGCTCGGCGCCGTCCCGGTAGTCGTACCAGCCCCGGCCGCTCTTGCGGCCGAGGCGGCCGGACTCGACCAGCCGACGCTGGGCCAGGGACGGTGTGAAGCGCACGTCCTGGAAGAAGGACCGCCACACCGAGTGGGTGACGGACTCGTTGACGTCCTGCCCGATGAGGTCGGTCAGTTCGAAGGCCCCCATACGGAAGCCGCCGGACTCGCGCAGCACCGCGTCGACGGTGGCCGGATCGGCCCCCTGGGACTCGTACACCGCGAAGGCCTCGGCGTAGAAGGGCCTGGCGATGCGGTTGACGATGAAGCCGGGGGTGTCGGCGCAGGCGACCGGTGTCTTGCCCCAGGCGCGGGCCGTCTCGTACGCGCGCGTGGCGCAGGTGACGTCGGTGGCGAAGCCGGAGACGACCTCGACGAGTGGCAGCAGCGGCGCCGGGTTGAAGAAGTGCAGACCCACGAAGCGGCCGGGGACGCGCAGGGCGCCGCCGATGGCGGTGACCGACAGGGAGGACGTGTTGGTGGCGAGCAGGCAGTCGTCGGAGACGACGTCCTCCAGCGCGCGGAACAGCTCCTGCTTGACGTCCAGGCGCTCCAGGACGGCCTCGACGACCAGGGCGCAGTCGGCGAGGGCGGTGAGGTCCTCGGCGGGCAGCAGGCGGGCGCGGGCCGCGTCCCGGTCGGCGGCGGTGAGCCGTTCCTTCGCCACGAGCCGGTCGAGCCGGGCCACGATCGCCTCGGCCGCTTCCCGGGCCCGGCCGGGGACGGCGTCGTACAGCCGCACGGGATGACCCGCGACCAGTGCGACCTGGGCGATGCCCTGGCCCATGGTGCCGGTGCCGACGACGGCC
>NZ_LIQT01000026.1 GCF_001418415.1 Streptomyces hirsutus | reverse complement strand
CAGGAAGGAGCACGTCGCGACGAGCCTCGACGGCCTCCCCGGGCTGCCCCTGCCACTGCCCCCGTCCCCGGCCCCCGTTCCGTCCCCGGTCCCGCGGCATCCGGCGTCCCCGGAGGCCGCGGCCCAGGACATGTCCTAGGCCTGCCGCGAAAGTCCGTCCCGCCTCCGGATATCGCTGAACGCTCCCGTGTCACGGCACGTATGTGTGGGCCAAGGGCCAAGTCCCACGGAGGAACCGTGACCACCACGCTCGCAGGCGGACGTGCCGCCCGCCGTCAGACGATGCGCCGCATCCGTCCGCGCCGCTCACCCGCCGTGCCCCTGCTGCTCGCCGTGGGGGCGGGCGCGGTGGCCGTGCTGTGGTTGTGGTGGGACAACACACCGTCCATCTCGGACACCACCGGCCGGATCATCGCCGCGGGCCGCATCACCGGCCTCCTGGCCGGCTATCTGATGGCCCTCGTGGTGCTGCAGATGGCCCGGGTGCCCGCACTGGAACGCCGGGTGGGCTCGGACCGGGTCGCCCGCTGGCACGCGATGAGCGGGCGCTACACCGTCAGCCTGGTCATCGCCCACGTCTTCCTCATCATGTGGGGCTACGCCCTCCAGGCGGGCAAGACCCTCGGCGACATCGTCCAGCAGACGATCACCTCGGTCGAGCAGCTGCCGGACATGGGCAAGGCCGCCATCGGCACGGGTCTGCTGTTCGTGATCGCCTTCCTCTCGATCGGCCCGGTCCGCCGGCGGCTGCCGTACGACAGCTGGTACCACGTGCACCTGCTGACGTACGCGGCGATGTACCTGACGTTCTGGCACCAGATCACCACCGGCAACGAGTTCGCCGTGGAACCGTCCGCGAAGACCTTCTGGTACGGGCTCTACGGCGTCGTCACCGCGCTGGTCCTCTGGTACCGGGTGCTCACCCCGATCCGGCTGAACCTGCGTCACCGGATGCGGGTGGAGGCGGTCATCGAGGAGACGCCGGGCATCGTGTCGGTACTGATCGGCGGGCGCAAGCTGCACCGGATCGGCGCCGAGGCGGGGCAGTTCTTCCGCTGGCGGTTCCTGGCGCCGGGGATGCGGTTCAGCTCCCATCCGTACTCGCTGTCGGCGGCGCCCCGCCCCGACATGCTGCGGATCACCGTGAAGGCGATCGGCGACCACACCGCCCGGCTGCGCGAGCTGGAGCCCGGCACGCGGGTGTGGGCGGAGGGCCCCTACGGGGCGCTGACCGCCCAGCGCCGCAGCCGCGGCAAGGTGCTGCTGGTCGCGGGCGGCGTGGGCATCACGCCGATGCGGGCCCTGTTCGAGACGCTGCCGGGCGCCTCCGGCGACATCACCCTGCTCTACCGGGCCAACACCACCCACGACCTGGCCCTGTGGAACGAGCTGGCCAAGATCGCCGACGAGCGCGGCGCCCGCCTGATGTACGCGGTGAACAGCCCCGACGGGGAACGCCCCGACATCTCCGCGGACAGCCTGCGCCGCAAGATTCCCGACATCGACGACCACGACGTCTTCATGTGCGGCCCGCCCGGGTTCGCCCAGTCGGTCTACGACGCACTGCGCGGCGCCGGGGTCCCCGCCCGCCGTATCCACCACGAGTCGTTCGAGATGTGAGCGACGGGTCATCCACACCCATCAGGAGCTTGAGAAACGATGAGGAAGAGTCACCCCGTCCGGCGTGCTGTGCTGGCCACCGCCGCCACCGTCTCCGGGATCGTGCTGCTGCTGACGCTGAAGCCCGGTTCCGACCAGGGCTCGGCCGACGCGGCCGGCAGCGCGGTCCCGCCCGCGGCGGCGCAGTCCCCGCAGGGCGGCGCCCAGGCCATCGCGAACGGCACCGTCACCGGTGACGCGGCCGACACCCAGTACGGCGCGGTGCAGGTGCGCCTGACCGTGAGCGGCGGAAAGATCACCAAGGCCGAGGCCGTCCAGTCCCCCAAGGGCGGCCAGAGCGACCAGATCAACGCCAACGCCGTGCCGAAGCTCAACCAGGCCGCGGTCACGGCGCAGGGCGCCGAAATCGACGCGGTCTCCGGCGCGACGTACACCAGCACCGGATACAAGAAGTCCCTCCAGTCCGCACTGGACAAGGCGAAGGCCGCCGGAGCGGCCGGGAGCGGGAACGATCAGGGCGGTGCGGGCGGCGCGCAGGCCCTCGGCGACGGCACGGTCACCGGTGACGCGGCCGACACCCAGTACGGCGCGGTGCAGGTGCGCCTGACCGTGAGCGGCGGAAAGATCACCAAGGCCGAGGCCGTCCAGTCCCCCGAGGGCGGCCAGAGCGACCAGATCAACGCCAACGCCGTGCCGAAGCTCAACCAGGCCGCGGTCACGGCACAGGGCGCCGAAATCGACGCGGTCTCCGGCGCCACGTACACCAGCACCGGATACAAGAAGTCCCTCCAGTCCGCACTGGACAAGGCGAAGGCCGCCGGAGCGGCCGGAGCCGCCGAGAGCGGTGGCGGCTCCGCCGCGGACGCGTCCACCGGTGACGGTTCCGCCGGAAGCGGGCAGGGCGGAGGCGGAGGAAACGCCCGGGCCGCCCTCGAGGACGGCACCGTCACCGGTGACGCGGTGCAGACGGAGTACGGAGCCGTGCAGGTCCGGATCACCGTCGAGGGCGGGAAGATCACCAAGGCCGAGGCCGTGCAGGCCCCCAAGGGCGGCCAGAGCGACCGGGTCACCAACCAGTCCGTCCCGAGGCTCAACCAGGCCGTCGTGAAGACCGGCGGCGCGGACGTCGACGCCGTGTCGGGCGCGACGTACACCAGCGCCGGGTACAAGAAGTCGCTGCAGTCCGCGCTGGACCAGGCCGGTGGCTGAGACGGTGGCCGAGTCCGCACAGGCTCCCGCCGCGGTGCGTCGTACGGAGGAGACGATGGGGACCGTCTTCTCCTTCGACGTCCGCGGCGGGCAACCCGCTGCCGTGCAGGCGGCGTTGGAGGATGCGGCCGCCGGCCTGCGCCGCGTCGACGAGGTGTTCAGCACCTATCGGGACGACTCGCAGATCTCGCGGCTGGCGCGCGGCGAGCTGACGGTCGCGGAGTGCGACCCCGAGGTCGCCGAGGTACTGGAGCTGGCCGCGGAGGCGGAACGGGTGAGCGACGGCTGGTTCAGCACCCGCTACCGGGGCCGGCTCGACCCGACCGGCATCGTCAAGGGCTGGGCCACCGAGCGGGCCGCGCGCCGGCTCGCGGAGGCCGGGGCGGTCGGGGTGAGTCTCAACGGCGGCGGTGACGTGCAGTTGCTGGGGACGCCGGGCGCCGGGCGGCCGTGGCGGGTGGGGGTGTCGGACCCGCTCCGTCCGGGCGGCCTGGCGGCCGTCGTCTCCGCCGCCGGGGCCGACGAGCTGGCCGTCGCCACCTCGGGCACCGCCGAGCGCGGCGATCACATCGTCGACCCGCGCACCGGCCGCTCCGCCGTGACCGACCTGGTCGCGGTGACGGTGGTGGCGCCCCGGCTGACCTGGGCCGACTGCTGGGCCACGGCCGCCTTCGCGATGGGGTCCCGGGAGGGGCTCGCGTGGCTGGAGACGCTGCCCGACGTGGAGGCGCTGCTGATCACCGCGGGCGACGAGGTGCGCTGCACGGGGGGCCTGGCGTCCCGGCTGGGATGAATCCCGGCCGGTGCCGGGGGACGCCGAGACCGTCCGTACGGGGCCGCGGGCAGCCGCGCGGCCCTTTCAGTTCCCGTTCTGCGCCAGCCGCAGCATGTGCTCGGCCAGCGCCTGCCCGCCCGCCGGGTCGCGGCTGATCAGCATGAGGGTGTCGTCGCCGGCGATGGTCCCCAGGATGTCGTGCAGTTCGGCCTGGTCGATCGCCGAGGCCAGGAACTGGGCGGCGCCGGGCGGGGTGCGCAGGACGACGAGGTTGGCGGACGCCTCCGCGGAGATCAGCAGTTCCTGGGAGAGCCGCCGCATCCGCTCCTCCTTGGCGGACTCGCCCAGTGGTGCGCGCGGGGTGCGGAAGCCGCCCTCGCTGGGCACCGCGTAGATGAGGTCGCCGTCGGTGTGGCGGATCTTCACCGCGTTCAGCTCGTCCAGGTCCCGGGAGAGCGTCGCCTGGGTGACGGTCAGTCCGTGGTCGGCGAGCAGTTTCGCCAACTGGCTCTGCGAACGCACCGGTTGACGGTTGAGGATGTCCACGATCCGGCGGTGACGCGCGGTGCGGGTCTGCGGTACGGCAGGCCCGGCAGGCTGTCCGTGGTCCTGATCGTGGCTCATCGGCGTCTCATTCTCCGCTTGTCCTCGGGGGCGTTCTTCGGCTTGTGGCGTGGTTCTCGCCCCGGTTCGTGGTCCGGCTCACTGTCCGGCTGGTCCTTCTCCGTCCGCCGCCCGGCGGACG
This sequence comes from Streptomyces hirsutus, assembly GCF_001418415.1. Lineage (GTDB taxonomy): Bacteria > Actinomycetota > Actinomycetes > Streptomycetales > Streptomycetaceae > Streptomyces > Streptomyces hirsutus. Next base: position 12,465 of record NZ_LIQT01000026.1, on the reverse strand, counting down.
GCGTCCAGGATGCCGGGCAGCGCCCCGAGGAAGGCGTCCACCGCGTCGTCCCCGAGGATCAGCGGCGGCATGAGCCGTACGACATCGGGGGCGGGCGCGTTCACCAGGAAACCGGCGTCCTGAGCCGCCTGTTGCGCCTGGGGCGCGAGCGGTTCGGTGAGCACGATACCCAGGAGGAGGCCGGCGCCCCGGACGTGGCTGATCAGTGGGTTGCCGAGGTTCTCGATCCCGTCGCGGAGCCGCTCGCCCTGCCGCTTGACGTTCTCGAGCAGTCCTTCGCTCTCGATGGTGTCGAGGACGGCGAGTCCGGCGGCGCAGGCGACCGGGTTGCCCCCGAAGGTCGTGCCGTGATGGCCGGGGCGCAGCAGGTCCGCGGCGCGGCCGAAGGCGACGGTCGCGCCGATCGGCAGCCCGCCGCCGAGCCCTTTGGCGAGGGTGACGACGTCGGGCAGGACTCCTTCGTGGGCCTGGTACTCGAACCAGTTGCCGGTGCGGCCGATGCCGGTCTGCACCTCGTCCAGGACGAGCAGCGCGCCCGTGGCGGCCGTGATGGCGCGGGCGGCCTTCAGGTAGCCGGGCGGGGGCACCACGACCCCGTTCTCGCCCTGGATCGGCTCGATGACGACCAGCGCCGTGTCCGCGGTGACCGCGGCGGCCAGGGCCTGCGCGTCGCCGTAGGGCACATGGGTGACGTCCCCGGGCAGCGGTGCGAACGGCTCCCGCTTGCCCGGCTGGCCGGTCAGCGCGAGGGCGCCCATGGTGCGGCCGTGGAAGCCGCCGTCGGTGGCGACCATGTGGGCCCGGCCGGTCAGCCGTCCGATCTTGAACGCGGCCTCGTTGGCCTCGGCGCCCGAGTTGCAGAAGTACACCCGGCCGTCACGGCCGAAGAGCCGCAGGAGCCGTTCGGCGAGCTCGACGGGCGGCTCGGCGACGAACAGGTTGGAGACATGGCCCAGGGAGGCGATCTGCCGGCTGACGGCCTCGACGACGGCCGGGTGGGCGTGGCCGAGCGCGTTGACGGCGATCCCGCCGACGAAGTCGGTGTACTCCTTGCCGTCGGCGTCGCGGACGGTGGCACCCGCGCCGCTGACCAGGGACAGCTTCGGCGTGCCGTAGTTGTTCATGAGCGCGCCCTGCCACCGCGCGCTCAGCTCCTCGTTGCTCACGACTCCCCCTGTGCGTGCGGTGTCTCGTCCTGTGCGTGCGGTGCCCCGGCGGCGACGGCTGCCTCGGGGGTCTCGTCCGGGGTCCCGTCGGGTACGACCATGGTGCCGATGCCCTCGTCGGTGAAGATCTCCAGCAGGATCGAGTGCTGGACCCGGCCGTCGATGACGCGGGCGGTGGTCACGCCGTTGCGCACGGCGTGCAGGCAGCCCTCCATCTTCGGCACCATGCCCGAGGACAGCTCCGGCAGCAGCTTCTCGAGCTGGGTCGCGGTGAGGCGGCTGATCACCTCGTCGGAGTTCGGCCAGTCCTCGTAGAGCCCCTCGACGTCGGTGAGGACCATGAGGGTCTCGGCGTCCAGAGCAGCAGCGAGTGCCGCAGCCGCCGTATCAGCATTGACGTTGTAGACATGGTGGTCGTCCTGGGAACGGGCGATCGACGAGACGACCGGGATGCGGCCGTCGGCGAGCAGCGCCTCGATGGCGCCGGTGTCGATCTCGGTGATCTCGCCGACCCGGCCGATGTCGACCGGTTCCCCGTCGATCTCGGGCCGGTGCCGGGTCGCGGTGATGGTGTGCGCGTCCTCGCCGGTGAGGCCGACGGCGAAGGGTCCGTGCCGGTTGAGCAGCCCGACCAGTTCGCGCTGCACCTGTCCGGCCAGCACCATCCGTACGACGTCCATGGCGTCCTCGGTGGTCACCCTGAGGCCGGCCTTGAACTCGCTGACGATGCCGTGCCGGTCGAGCGCGGCGCTGATCTGCGGGCCGCCGCCGTGCACGACGACCGGCTTGAGGCCTGCGTGCCGCAGGAAGACCACGTCCTGGGCGAAGGCGTTCTTCAGCTCCTCGTTCACCATGGCGTTGCCGCCGAACTTGATGACGACGGTCTTCCCGTGGTGCCGGGTCAGCCAGGGCAGCGCCTCGATGAGGATCTGCGCCTTGGGCAGGGCGGTGTGCTTGCGGGTGGTGCTCATGAGGAGTACGCGCTGTTCTCGTGGACGTAGTCGGCGGTGAGGTCGTTGGTCCAGATGGTGGCGGTCGCGTCACCGGCACCCAGGTCGGCGACGATGTGGACCTCGCGGTAGCGCATGTCGACCTTGCCGCGGTCCTCGCCGACACCGCCGTTCTTGCACACCCAGACGCCGTTGATGGCGACGTCGAGTGCGTCGGGCTCGAAGGCGGCCTTCGTCGTGCCGATCGCGGACAGCACCCGGCCCCAGTTGGGGTCCTCGCCGTGGATGGCGCACTTGAGGAGGTTGTTGCGGGCGATGGAGCGGCCCACCTCGACGGCGTCGTCCTCGGTCGCGGCGCCCACCACCTCGACCTTGATGTCCTTGCTGGCGCCCTCGGCGTCGCGGATGAGCTGCTGTCCGAGGTCGTCGCAGACGGCGCGTACGGCCTCGGCGAACTCCTCGTACGCGGGGGTGACGCCGGCCGCGCCGGAGGCGAGCAGCAGCACGGTGTCGTTGGTGGACATGCAGCCGTCGGAGTCGACGCGGTCGAAGGTGACGCGGGTCGCGGCGCGCAGGGCCCGGTCCAGTGCCCCGGCTTCGACGTCGGCGTCGGTGGTGAGGACGACCAGCATGGTGGCGAGGCCGGGGGCGAGCATGCCGGCGCCCTTGGCCATGCCGCCGACGGTCCAGCCGTCCTTCGTCACGACGGACGTCTTGTGCACACTGTCCGTGGTCTTGATGGCGATGGCGGCCTTCTCACCGCCGTGCTCGGACAGCCGGCCCGCGGCCGTCTCGACTCCCGGGAGCAGCTTGTCCATGGGAAGCGTGACACCGATGAGGCCGGTGGAGCAGACGGCGATCTCGCCCGCGCCGGCCCCGAGCACCTCGGCGGCCTTCTCCGCGGTGGCGTGGGTGTCCTGGAAACCCTTCGGTCCCGTACAGGCGTTGGCGCCACCGGAGTTGAGGACGACAGCGGCGACCTGCCCGCTCTTCAGCACCTGCTCGGACCAGAGCACGGGTGCGGCCTTGACACGGTTGGAGGTGAAGACGCCCGCGGCGGCGCGGCGCGGTCCGTCGTTGACCACGAGGGCCAGGTCCGGGTTGCCGTTCTCCTTGATCCCGGCGGCGATGCCCGCCGCCGTGAATCCCTTTGCTGCCGTCACACTCACGGCGCGACTCCGATCGTCGTCAGTCCGGTGGACTCGTCGAGCCCGAGGGCGATGTTCATGCTCTGCAGAGCGCCGCCCGCGGTGCCCTTGGTGAGGTTGTCGATGGCGCTGATCGCGATGATCCGCCCCGCGGCCTCGTCGTACGCGACCTGGATCTGAACGGCGTTGGAACCGTGGACGGACGCCGTCGCGGGCCACTGGCCCTCGGGGAGGAGGCGGACGAAGGGTTCGTCGGCGAACGCCTTCTCGTAGGCGGTCCGGACGGACCCGGCGGTGACACCGGGCCGGGCCTTCGCGGTGCAGGTGGCGAGGATGCCGCGGGGCATCGGCGCGAGCGTCGGCGTGAAGGAGACGGAGACCCGCTCCCCCGCCGCCGCGCTGAGGTTCTGGATCATCTCGGGGGTGTGCCGGTGGACGCCGCCGACGCCGTACGGCGACATCGACCCCATGACCTCGCTGCCCAGCAGGTGCGGCTTGGCCGCCTTGCCCGCGCCGGAGGTGCCGGAGGCGGCGACGATCACCGCCTCGGCCTCGGCGAGGCCCGCCGTGTACGCCGGGACCAGGGCGAGCGAGACGGCGGTCGGGTAGCAACCGGGCACCGCGATGCGCTTGGACCCCTCCAGCGCGGCGCGGCCGCCCGGCAGTTCGGGCAGGCCGTAGGGCCAGGTACCGGCGTGCGGGGAGCCGTAGTACCGCTCCCAGTCGGCGGCGTCGGCGAGCCGGTGGTCGGCGCCCATGTCGACGACGAGCACCTCCGGGCCGAGCTGCTCGGCGACGGCGGCGGACTGGCCGTGCGGCAGCGCGAGGAAGACCACGTCATGCCGTCGGCCCTGCCCGGCGAGCACCTCGGCCGTGGTCGGCTCGAGCACCCGATCGGCGAGCGGCACCAGATGCGGCTGCAGGCTCCCGAGCCGCTGCCCGGCGTTGGAGTTCCCGGTCAGCGCACCGATCTCCACCCCGGGGTGCGCGAGCAGCAGCCTCAAGAGCTCGCCGCCCGCATATCCACTGGCCCCGGCCACAGCCACTCGTACGCTCACGGAAACCTCCTCCTCGATGGCATGACTATACGTATAGCCGCAGGTTTATGCAATGCGGACCGGGCTACAGCCATACATCGGTGAGATCCAGCGTGCCGGTCGGCCCTTCAGCCCTGCGGTCGGCCCGGCGGAGCATCATGGCCGGCCTGTCACCTGCCGCGTCCCGAGCGTGCCCTTCGAGCACGGCGCATCGTGAACATGCCGGTGATCGCGCAGCGGGCCCCGTTTGACCTTGACACGGTGACAAGGCCTTCACTGCTTGCCGAGGAGGTGGTCTCGATGACGGTCACGAGACAGGAGACGGATGCGGCACGAGCGGTCCGAGGGCTGGAGGACGATCGTTCGTCGGTGCGACTGCGGGCCGCTCTGGCGGTCGGCACGACGCCCGACCCGCGCTTCGTCGACAAGCTCGTCGAGCGCTGCGCGATCGAGCCCGAGTTCTTCGTCCGCGACATGCTGACCTGGGCGCTCACCCGCCACCCGGCGTCCATGACGCTTCCCGGGCTGCTCCGCGAAGTCCGCTCGGAGCGTGCGCAGGCACGGAGCCAGGCGCTGCACACGTTGTCCAAGATCGGGGACCGGCAGGCATGGCCGGCGATCACACGGGCGCTGCTGTCCGACGCCGACGACGAGGTGGCGCGGAGCGCCTGGCGGGCCGCGGTCGTACTTGTGCCGGAAGGCGAGGAGTCCGCGTTGGCCACGGCGTTGGCGACGCAGCTCGGGCGCGGTGGGCGGGAGACGCAGCTGAGTCTCAGCCGGGCGCTGGTCGCGCTGGGCGAAGTGACCGCGCCGGTTCTGCATGCTGCGACGACGGCCCCCGACCCGCACGTGTGCGCGCACGCGCTCGCCACACAACGGCTGCTGCGCGACCCGGACGCCGGATTCGAGTTCGCGACCGAGGAGGCCAAGCGCATCGTGGCCCTCGGCGGATCCGGCGAGGAGGGACGATAGGGAGTGTTGATCGGTGAGGTGGCGCGACGGTCCGGGGTCAGCGCCCGCATGCTCAGGCACTACGAGTCGCTCGGTCTGGTGCGGCCTTCGGGTCGTACGGGCTCCGGCTACCGGGAGTACTCCGGGGAGGACATCCGGCGGATCTTCCACATCGAGAGCTTGCGGTCGCTGGGGCTGTCGCTGCGTGAGATCGGGCGCGCGCTCGAAGATCCCGGCTTCACGCCCTCTGCGCTCGTCGGCGACCTCATCCGTCAAACGCGCGAACGCATCACGGCGGAGACCGAGATCCTCACGCGGCTGCGCCGGATCGATGCCGCGGATCCCGCCGACTGGGAGGACGTCCTCCAGGTCGTTGCGCTCCTCCAGGCGCTGGGCTCGAAGAGCGCCGACGCACGCCAGCGCGCTGCCCTTTCCTCGGTCGACGAGGTTCCGGTGCCGGTGGAGGCCCTGGTCGAGGCGGCACTGAGCGAGACGGAGCCGAACGTCGCCGGAGCCCTTCGATGGGCGCTGGCGCGATCGGGTGAGGGCGGCCCGGCGCTGCTGGCGGAGGGCCTCGGCTCACCGGTGGCCGCGGTACGGGAACGCGCCGTCCGGTCCCTCGCCGAGATGCCCGGTGATGAGGCTGTCGCGCAGCTGCGGGACGCTCTCGTGAACCCCGACGCCGTGGTCCGCGGGTACGCGGCTCTGGCGCTCGGGACCCGTGGGGTGGCCGACGCGGTCCCGACGCTCATCGACATGGTCGTGGAAGGAAGGAACGACACCGACGCAGCCGATGCGCTGAGCGTGCTGGCGAGCGGTGACGCGGCGGCGGATCGGATCGCGACCGGGCTCATCGACCGCCTCGCCCACGACACCACTCGAGCGCCTGCACGCGGGCGGCTGACCCAGGCGCTGGCGGGCATCCCGGGGACGAGGGTGTCACGTGCCCTCGTGGAGCTGTCGCATGACGGGGACCGTGCCGTGGCGCTGACCGCGGCGTACCTTCTTCAACTGCGCGGCGCACGGTGACGGATCTCCCCCGGGGTGCGCGTACGCGGCCCGCGCGGGGCGGAGGGGTCCCAAAACCCATCACCGTCCGCCGAAGGGGGCCGGCGGACCTCCTGGCCCGGTTTCCGCAGCGCTGCCCCGACATCGCAACGGACGACGAGGCCACGGTCGTCCGCTTCCGGGTGTCGCTCCAACGCCCATGGCCACGGGACGTCGTCATCCCGGCACGCCTCAACTGAGGTTCAAAGAACGTCCACCACCCGGCCCGGCCTCGAAATGCCCCGGTCAGCAGCGCCCACCCCGTCCGGCGGGCCGACCGCGACGCTCAGCCGGGCCGACTCGGGCGCTGAAGGGCCGACTGAGCCGCTCGGTCACAGCCGGGTCCGACGCTAGGGTCCCGCACATGTGGGAAAGGCTGGGAGCGGTCGACTGGGCGGGGCTGGAGCACAACTACGGGTCCGCCGAGGACGTGCCCGGCCTACTGCACCGGTGCGCGGGCCCGGATCCGACGAACGCCGAGGAAGCAGCGGGAGAGCTGCTCAACCTGCTCTTCCATCAGGGCGGCTGGATCTGCTCCGCCGCCTCGGCCGCGCTGCCCTTCCTGCTTCACCTGGCTGCCGACCCGCATACGCCGAGCCGTCGCACGGTGCTGGAGCTGGTGGGCATGTTGGCGGCGGAGGGCGGACAGGTCACCGAAAGGTTCATGGATCCCGGCTGGGCACCGGCGTGGGAGCGGGTGCTGCCCGAAGTCCTTGCCCTGCTGGCCGACCCCGAGCCGGAGATCCGGCGCGCCGCGGCCGACGCGGCCGGTGCCTGTACCAGCCCCGGTGCGCTCCTGCTGCCCGAACTCCTGCGGTGCTGGCGGGCGGAGAGGGACCCGGTAACCCGGCTCGACCTGGTCCTCGCACTCGGCCAGGCACTCCGGCGGGAGCCGGCCGGTGACCGGTCCGACGAGGTCGTCTCCCGCCTCCGCTCACTGCTCGGCTCTCCGGAGTCTCAGCTTCGTCTGGCGGCGGTGCACACGCTCGCGGCAGGTGATCCGGGTCTCGCGGCGGGGCGGCTGGACCTCCTGCTGGACGCTGTTCGCGATCCGAGCGTGGAGTTGTGGCAGCACACCAGCTCGCTGGAGAGCGGGGCGCAGGGTGTCCAGGTCTGGACGGCGGCGCTGTTCGCAGGCGCCTCCACCGCCTCTGTCGCCTTCACGCAAGGCCTGCTGGCCGACCATCCCGACGAAGGGCAGCGGATCGGTGCTCTGGCTCAGGCGGGCGGGCTGCTGTCGCAGTGGCGCTCGCCGACCGATGCGCTGATGCCGGCCCTCGTGGCCCGGCTGGACGATCCGGTCACCGAGGTGCGCTACCGGGCGGCCGAACTGCTGGCCTGCCTCGGCCCCTCGGCCGCTGCCCATGCCGACGCGGTCGCCGGGCTCCTCGGCGACACCGCGGCCCGGACGACACGTGGGGCGGAGACGGTCGCCGAGGCGGCGCTGTGGGCGCTGGCCCGGATGAATGATCCGCGCTGCCTACCGGGCCTGGCCGACATCACGGCCGGCTCCCGATCCGGTTTCGCATCGACCTCCGCCTTCTTCGGCAGCGCCCGCGACGCCTTCCACATCCCCGTCCTCCCCACCCTCGACGAGGTACTCGTTCACCTGCCGGACCACGCCGATCTGCTGCTGCCGGCAATCTGCGACCGGCTCGGCACCGCCACGGACATCCACGTGCTCCAGCGTCTCTGCGACGTGCTGGCCGCCTGGGGACCTGTCGCGCAACCGGCAGTGCCGCACCTGCTCGACCTGCTGGGCGACGACAAGAACTGGACCGCGGCGGCGACGGCCCTTGCCGGGATCGGGCCGGCGGGCGGCGCGGGGCGTGAACTGCTGCTGGCCCGATCGACCGCCGCAGGCTCAGGTTCCGACGCGGAGCTTGCCGCCTGGGCGTACTGGCAGGTCGGAGGGGACCCGGAACCGGCCCTGAAGGTGCTGGGGACCGCCGCCGCCGAGAGCGGCTCCCCCCACCCGGCCCTGTCCAAGCTGGCCGCCCTCGGCCGCCACGCCGCCGGCGTGACGGCCCTGCTACGCACCATGACCGGGGCCGCCGACACCTGGACCAGGATCGAGGCCGCGCACGCCCTGTGGGCCGCGACCGGCGACACGGGAAGCACCGTCCCGGTCCTTCTGGAGGCCGTGCAGGATCTGGCCGAGGACACCTACCTACCGGTCATGCTCCCCGCGGTGCGCCATCTGGCCCGGATCGGCGAGGCGGCCCGGCCCGCGGCTCATCTCCTGCGCGACCTGCCGAACCGTGACCGCCGCCTTCACTACTTCGGCGGCTGGCGCGCCTTCACCGAGGACGAGTCCGTACGCACCGCCGTCGACGAGCTGCTCATCACGGCCGGCGTCGGCTCCACCCATTGGTGATGTGATCAGGTGCGTGGCCGGCCGCGCCACCCGAAGCACTCAGCCGCACGGGGGAACCGGCCATGCGCCACGCCAGGGTGATGTGCATGCCGCCCTCGGCCAGGACCTCCAGGACCTCGGCGAACAGGTCGAAGGGCCGGCCGCACGGTGCCCGGTTCCGGGACAGGCGCTCGCGTGCGGTCGCGGCGTCCCGCCGGAGCAGGGTTGCGATGGGCCGCGAGGTGACTCAAGGCCGTGCGCTCCAGTGGGCGTGGAGACCCGAACCGACGAGGACGAGCAAGGAGCTTGCAGGCCGGACAGTTACAGGCGGAGGACGAGGTCCAACAACACGGCAAGCGGCAGCGACGGGTTGGCCGCCGCCGCTTCCGCCACCTGCCGGTCGGCGTCGGTGAGCAGGTCCACGACGACCGACGGTGAGAGGGCCGGGTGGCCGGCGGCTATGGGCCTCGCTCGGCTGTCCGCCAGGCAGGCGAGCAGCGCTCGGGCCGTCGCGTTCCGGTGTCGGGCAATCTCGCGGAATGCATTCTGCGCCGGTGGTTCGTGCCGGGTCAGGTACTCCAGCAGTGCCGGACTCGCGTCCGGGTTGGCCGCCACCTTGGCCAGGACCCGGGCTCCGTGACGGTCGACCATGGTCCGCAACCGAGCTTCGGCAAGACCCGGGTGCGGAGCGACGGATTTGGTTACTTTCACGTCGGGGTCGTCGGCCAGCGCGTCGCGGATCTCCGGTGGCAGGTCGCGTCGTTGAGCCACGAGCATGCGCACGGCCGGGTTCGGTGACTGCGCCAGCTGCCGAACCTCACCGGGCGACGCGACAGCGATCCGTGGCAGCAGAGTGGCACCGATCTTGGTGTCGTCGGCCAGGTGGACGAGTACGTCGAGCGGTACCTTCGGGTTGCCCGCGAGCCTGCGCCGCACGTCGTGGCCACGGTCGTCGGCCAGGGTGCGCATCAGCACGGCGTCGATCGCGGGGTTCCCGGCGAGGTCGGCCCGGACACCGGGGACAGGATCTGCGGCCAGCCGTCGGTACACCTCCGTGGGCAGACCGGGGCGCGCGGCAAGCGTCCAGCGCAGCAGCACCGAAGGATGGTCCACGAAGCCGACCACCGCTTCGGTGGGTGTCCCCGGATTCCGCAGCGCGGCCTCCTGGATCTCATGCATCGCGGACTCGTGGGACCCGTCGCAGGAAGCGCCCGGAGGCAGCTCGCAGTCGGGCCGCGGGCACTGCGGCTCGTGCATGAACGGCGGCGCTTCACGGGCACAGACCAGGCATCGACGCGCCGGAGGCAGCCCCTCGCTGATGAGCGCTGCCAGTACGTCCGGGGGCGTCGCCTCGTTGGCAGCCACCGCACGGCGGACCTCGGTGTGCGGATGGCCGGCGAGCCTGGTGGCCATGTCGGGCGTGGTCCACAACGCCACCTCTGCGACCACGCGTACATCCGGGTCCGCGGCGAGCGTCTCCGTCACATTCGCCGGGAGGCCGGGGCAGGCGGCCAGTTCCTCCCGGTGCTCCAGGACCGGATCGGCTGCGAAGCGGCGCGCCCATTCCGGGGTACCGGCTCGCTCGTCGAGCAGGGCGAGGGCAACGTGCGGCTGTGTCACCGGATCGACGTCGGCGGCGGCCAACAGGCCCGCATACGCAAGCTGCACACCGCTCGCCGGAACCCGTGCGGCCAACGCGACCGCCTGTGCATGGCTCAGGTCCTCCCGAGCGACGAGACCCACGGCGATGTCATCGTCCGCGACCGCGATCAGTCGGTCGACCAGCTCGGCCGGCAGGGCCGGATTGGCAGCGAGCCCGCACAGCACATGATCCACGAAGGCCATCCTGCATCTGTCCCTGACACCGTGCCAGGGGCAGAGATCAACAGACCGCGGTAACAAGCCCTATCGGGCCGTGAAACCGACGAATGCCGACCAGGCCGCGCGGTGCACCGAGACACCAGGGCGGTGTATGTCCTTGGAATCGCGTACATGCATTCCGTGCGGGCAGGACGCCACCTCGACGCACTCGCCGCCTTCCTCACTGCTGTAGCTGCTCTTGACCCACAGAAGCCCGGACGCGTGCTCCCGTACCCTGGCTTTCATAGCTCCCCCAGCAGTTCCTCGATGTGGCTGAGCGACGCCCGGGGCGTGAGCGCCTGTGCCCGCAGAATGCCGTACTTGACCTCAAGACCCTTCACGAGCCGCCGCTCAGTGTGCACATGGCTGACGTTCTGAACCTCGACGTAAGCGATCCTGCGCCCTTCGGCCGTCTCGATCAAGATGAAGGGACCGGCCATTCCAGCATTCTCCTCGCTGCCCAGCGGCATGACCTGGACCTCGACCGTCGGCCTCCGCCCGGCCAGCAGAATCTGTTCCAACTGGCCGCGCAACACGCTCCGGCCCCCGATCGGCCTTCGCAGCACGGACTCGTCGATGACGAAGCTCATCATCGGCTGAGGGCTCCGGCCATAGACCTCTTGACGCGCCAGGCGTGCCACGACTCGCCGGGCAATGGCATCCTCGTCGAGCGGCGGACGCATCATGCCGAACACCGCCTGCGCGTACTCCTCCGTCTGCAGCAGCCCCGGCACCGCCTGATTCGCGTACACGTGCAGTTCGACCGCTTCCGCCTCCAGTCGCGCCGCGTCCCGGAAGAACGCCGGATACTGCGCCCGCGCGACCTCCTCCTTCATCTCCTGGAGGACACCGCCCGCGTCCAGGAGTTCGTCCGCCCGGTCGATGAACTTCGGCGGCGGGATCCTGCGGCCCTGTTCGTACGCGGCGATCGTCGAGGGCGAGTAGCCCGTCGTCGAAGCGAAATCGGGCCGCTCCAGGCCCGCCCGGATCCGGAACCGCTTCAGCTGCCGCCCGAAGACACGCAGGATGCCGGAGTCCGCCCCCGCATCCTGTTCGCCTTCTTCCGCACCGGGCTCTTCGGCAGCCCGTCCCCTCAGTTCGCTCATGTGCATCACCGCCTCTCCCGTCAACGCGGCTCCGCGTCGAAGCGACACGCTCCGCCCCGCCCACACGCACCGACAGGCGCCGTACAGCGCCCAGGTGTGTGCACGCCGTTCGCCCCGCCGCACGAGAGCTCTTCCTCACCTCACTTGATAGGCAAGTCGCCACTTGCCTATTGTGTCGGTCATGGCGGAGGACGTCTTCAAGGCGCTGGCCGATCCGACCCGTCGGCGCATCCTCGATGAGCTGGCGGAACGGGACGGCCAGACGCTGTTCGAGATATGCACGCGACTGGTGACCAAGCACGGCCTGGGACTGTCCCGCCAGGCCGTCAGCCAGCACCTGGCCGTGCTGGAATCCGCGGGGCTGGTCCTTACCCGACGCCAGGGCCGCTACAAGTTCCACGACCTGAACACCGAGCCCCTTGAGCACATCGTGACCCGGTGGCTCAAGCCCGACAGACCGGAGAGCACGTCATGAGGATCCATCTGACCAGCGCCTTCGTCGACGACCAGGAAAAGGCCCTGCGCTTTTACACCGAGGTGCTGGGCTTCGTGAAGAAGCACGACCTCCCGCTGGGCGAGGACCGGTGGCTGACCGTCGTCTCGGCGGAGAGTCCCGACTGAACCGAGCTGCTGCTCGAGCCCTCCCGCCATCCCGTCGTGGCGGCGTACAAGACGGGGCTGGCCGAGGACGGCATCCCGGCCCTCTCCTTCGCCGTGGACGACGTACGCGCGGAGTTCGACCGGCTGCGCGGGCTCGGGGTGCAGTTCACCCAGGAGCCGCTGGAGATGGGCGGGGTCACCACCGCGGTTCTGGACGACACCTGCGGCAACCTGATCCAGATCG
>NZ_LIQT01000259.1 GCF_001418415.1 Streptomyces hirsutus | reverse complement strand
GCGACAGCGACAGCGACAGCGGCGAACTCGGACTACGACTCGACGTACTACAAGAACGCGATCGGCAAGACGGGGACAGCCCTCAAGTCCTCGCTGCACACGATCATCAGCAGCCAGACGAAGCTGTCCTACTCGGCGGTCTGGGACGCGCTGAAGGCCACCGACCAGGACCCGAACAACAGCAACAACGTGATCCTGCTGTACTCGGGGGTCTCCCGCAGCAAGTCCCTCAACGGCGGGAACACCGGCAACTGGAACCGCGAGCATGTGTGGGCCAAGTCCCACGGCGACTTCGGCACCTCCACCGGCCCCGGCACCGACATCCACCACCTGCGCCCGACGGACGTCCAGGTCAACAGCGTCCGCGGCAACAAGGACTTCGACAACGGCGGCAGCGCCGTAGCGAACGGCGGCGGCAGCCTCACCGACTCCGACTCCTTCGAACCCCGCAACGCCGTCAAGGGCGACGTGGCCCGCATGATCCTCTACATGGCGGTCCGCTACGAGGGCGGCGACGGCTGGGCCGACCTGGAGCCCAACAACAACGTCAACAACGGCAGCAACCCGTACATGGGCAGGCTCTCCGTCCTGAAGGCGTGGAACGAGCAGGACCCGCCGGACGCCTTCGAGCAGCGCCGCAACCAGGTCATCCACGACTCCTACCAGCACAACCGCAACCCGTTCATCGACCACCCGGAGTGGGTCGAGGCGATCTGGTAGCCCGGTGACCTCCGTGGTGTCCGGCGACACCGTCCCGGGCGCCACGGGCGCGCCGCGTCCGCGCCGGCCCGGCCGTCATCAGCGATCGAGTGCTGCTCGGATCCGGCCGAGCCACTCCGTGCCCAGCTGGCGCCCGTCGGGAAGTTGGTCGTCTCGATCCCAGCGCCACGCCGTGACCATCGCCAGCACGAGGATCCGGCACTCGCGCAGCACGTCTTGATCGACGTCCGGATAGTGCTCACCGACTTCTTCGGGCGTATGGGCGAGGTCGAATTCGACGGGCCCACGGCAACACGTCTCAAGGTCGATGAACAGCAGCCCGTTCTCCGTGGTGAGCACGTTGCCCGGGTGCGGCTCGCCGTGCAGCAGTTGCTCGGCGCCGCCGCGCTCGCCGATCACTCGTCCCAGGCTTCGTAACGTGTCGCCGAGCAGTTCCCGGTCCGCGTCGGCGAGCGCCGGAGTGCGGTCGCGGTCCGCCACGAGCTGCCGGGCCCGCTCGACCCGGTCCGTGAAGTGCGGCGTCGGCACGTCGAGCTCGCACATGCCGGCGTGCAGCCGCCCGAGCGCACGGGCGTAGCCGGCCGGCGGGACCTCTCGGGACATCACGGGTTCGTAGTAGGTCCACAGCGTGATCACGAAGCCGTCACGCTCATGGACGCGTGGCTCCACCCGGGGCTCGAGAGCGGCCACCGGGCACCCGGACTCGGCGAGCCGCTGGGCGAGCTCGATCTCGAACCGCGCGACCTGCTGCGCCACGGGTGCCACCCGGGCCAGGACGTCGCACGGCAGCAGCCGCAGAGTGAGCTTGTTCGAGTCATGGAGAACGAGCGCGTCGTCGACGGTCAGACCAAGTGAGGAGGCGGTCGACATGGCCGCGGCCACCGCGCGCAGGACCTCTGACGCCTGCATCGTCGCCCGGCTCCTCTCTCTTGAGCGCTGCCCTGGCTCTTCGAGTGGTGCGGTGTGCGCACCCTACCGAGTCGCCGTTGGAGAGCCGCGCCGATTGTTTTCCGAGCACAGCCGGAACCGTACGTCCGTACACGGCGAGTCGCGAGCGGCCACTGCCGGGGGCGCCACCGTCAGGTCACCGCCGCGTAGCACCGGACGGCCACCTTCTGCTCCGGGCTCCACTGCTGTTCGACCGTGGCCAGGAGCTGCCAGCCGAGCCGCTCGTACAAGGCCGCCGCCGCGGTGTCGGAGGCCACCACGTCGAGCACCGGATGCAGGCCGCGGGCCTTCGATTCCGTGACGGCCCGCGCCATCAGCAGCGCGCCGATCCCGTGGCCGCGGGCCCACGGGGCGACGAACAGCCGGTTGACCACGGCGGTCGTGTCGGTGCCCGTCCCCGCACGAGCGCTCCACAGCCCGGGGGCCGCGTCTCCCGCGTCGCTCCGGGACAGGCCGATATGACCGGCGACACGGCCGTGCAGTTCCGCCACCCACGAGGCGACGAGCGAGGGCGGGGTGAGCCATGCCTCCGGGAGGGCGGGCCAGTTCACCGGATAGCCGTCGTGCTCGTGAACCTCCCTCAGTGCCCGCGCACAGTCACCGAGGTCGCGGTCGGTCCGCTGTCGGGTGGTCGGAGACCGGGTGGCCGGGGGCCTGTCCGCGCCGGACGCGCTCTCGCTCTTCACCGCTGCAGGGAAACACGGTCCGACCGCCCGCGACCAGTGGATTCCTCGGCAGGCGGCTTCCTCAGCAGGTTCCGGCCGTGGCGCGCCCGGCGTCCGTGCACACTGTCTCAGACCTTCGGCTGGGTGAAGCGGATGCGGTTGCCGAAGGGGTCGCGCAGGCCGCAGTCGATTCCGTACGGGCGCTCGGTGGGTTCCTCGGTGAACTCCACGCCCTTCTCCAGCAGCCTCTCGTAGGTCTTGCGGCAGTCGTCCGTGGTGAGGATGAACCACCCGCCCATGGCGCCCTTGGTCACCAGCTCGCGCACCTGCTCCGCCGTCTCCTCCGACATCGCCGGGGCGCCCGGCCTCTCCAGGAGGATCTGCCGCTCGGGATGACCGGGGACGCTGACGGTCAGCCAGCGCATGAAGCCCATGTCGATGTCCGCGGTGACCTCCAGACCGAGCTTGCCGACATAGAAGTCGAGGGCCTCGTCCTGGTCGAGGACGTACATCTGCGAGTGCGTGATGGCGTTGAACATGACGCTCACGCTATCCAGTCGGCGGGACGGAAACTTATCCGAAACTGCTCGGTTCCCGGCCACCGGACGCCTGCCGGAAGGTCAGGCACTCGGCCGGGTCCACGCCATGGTGAAGCACGTCGGCACGCCCACGGCCGTCGCCTCCTTGCGGTACGTGCGCGGTGACCGGCCGACGATGTCGCGGAACGTGCGGCTGAAGGTACCCGGGCTGTTGAAGCCGACCTCGAAGCCGATGCTCGTCACGCTGTGGTCGGTCTCCCGCAGCAGGAACATCGCCCGTTCCACCCGGCGACGCTGGAGGTAGCGGTGCGGTGTCTCACCGAACGTGGCCCGGAAGGTCCGCGCGAAGTGCGCCGGTGACACATGCGCGATACGAGCCAGGGCAGGGACGTCCATCGGCTGCGCGTAGTCGCGGTCCATCGCGTCCCGCGCCCGGAGCATGCGGCGGTTGGTCTCCTCGGCGGCGCGGCTCACGGCACCATCCCATCACGGCCCACCGCACCCGCACCATGCACGGGCCGGGGCCGAGGTGCAGGGCGAGTCATCCGGCGGTCGCGGTTCCTCGGCGGGGGCCTTCTGGATGGCGGGCTGGTCGTCGTTGATCACCGCCCTCCATAAGTGACCCACCCGTGCGAAAACCGTGAGCACATCCGCCCCCACTGTCCAGATGTCACTCATGTGAGCGCCTAAGGGACATTTCTCTGCCGACTGCTCACGGTTTTCGGCAAGGTAGCCGGCATGAGCCCGCACCTCAGGCACAGCCCCAACCTCCACGGCGCGGGGCAGGTGATCGGCACCGTACGCACTCTCCTGCGCGCGGAAGGCCTGAACGTGTCCCTGGCCGCCATCGCCCGGCACTGCGGCACCACCCGCAACTTCCTCTACCAGAACTGGAAATCCGTCACCGCGCTGCATCTGCACGCGCTACAGGCCGAGCTTGCGCACGCCTTCGCCACGGCGGACCGCGTCTGCCCGAGCGACGGCACGGTTCCGGGGATCACCGAGCACCTGACGGAGGTGGTCCGCACCGTTCGCCGTCACCCGGCCACGGCTGCCATCGCCCGGTCCTCCCCCAAGGAGTTCGCGGCGGCGCACACGGCGCTCGACGGACCGCTGGTGGGGATCGCGACGGACCGCATCAGTGATCTGCTCCATCCCCTCTGCCCGCACGGCGGAATCTGGGGCGACCGCGCACTGGCCTCCAGGCCGTGGAAGATCCTGTGGATCGCCCGCCCCGCAGCCCTCTGCCCCGAAGCCGTCGGCGACCGGCTCCGGGAGGACACCCTGGACAACGCCTTCACCGCATTGCTGAGCGACCTGCTGGAGCCCTGGGCCTCCGCAGAGGAACCCTGCCGGTGCTCCGGTGCGGTTTCGTGATCCCCCCGGCGAGCTGTGGCTGAGCACCGCAATCGGCCGGTGGGTGTTCAGGGACGCAGGTGGACCTGGTGATGTCACGATCAGCCGACGGCAGGGAGCTGCCGAGCGAAGCGGCGGACGGCATCGGTGAAGGCATACCGCACTGCTGCCGTCATCGCTCTCCCGAGGTGGTACCGCCCGGCCGACTCCGCCGACGCGGTCTCTCCCATGGTCGAGGAAGATGAGGGAAGGTGCTCCAGCGGCCGACTGGGGCGCTCAAGCACATGAGTTCCCCGCCGAAGAGAGGGCCGGTGCTTGGGCATGCAAGCACTCTGCCGCCGCCAGGAGCGGGCGAAGAACCATTCCTCCGGCGCCGGTCGGGAGTTTGCTCTCGACCGGCTGCCACGTGATCGGCCGGGAAGTCCTAGCCGTCGACCTCGTACCGGCCGACCTCGAGGAAGTGACGCAGCGCTTCCGGGGTGTACTCCTCCAGTGCCGCGATCGCCGCCGCGCGCAGAGCGTCGCTGATGCCGGGGTCGGCGAGGATCCTGAAGACGGCGACGGAGTCGTCCTCGAACTGGGCGAGGCGGTAACCGGTCTCGAGCCAGGCGCGCCTCTCCTCCGCGGTGCCGTGGTCGAGAAGCTCGTGGATCTCCTGGGTCACACGCTGGCCGCTGTCGGGGTCGGCGAGGATCCTGAAGAGGGCGACGGAGTCGTCCTCGGCCTGGGCGAGGGGGTGACCGGTCTCGAGCCAGGCGCGCATTTCCTCCGCGGTGCCGTGGTCGAGGAGCTGGTTGGCCTCCCGGGTCACCCGCTGGCCGCTGTCGGGGTCGGCGAGGATGCGGAGGATCGCGAGGCGCAGGTCGTGGATGTCCATCCCCTCGTAGGGGGAGCCCGTGTCCGACGCAGCGGCGACGGCGGTCGGCGACGGCACGGGGGCGGCGAAGGACGGAGTGGAGAGCAGCAGGGCCGGAGCGAGGGCGCCGGCGGCCACGGCGAGGGGCACGCGGGTCAGTCTCACGGAGTCAACCACCTGGTGTCGTAGTCGCGGAGTACGGCGGAGGCATCGTCCCAAGGGGAGGCGGAGAGGATCACTGCCCGGATCAGGCAGCCTTCACAGGTTCCTCGTTGCCAACGGCCCGCCCCCCTCACGAGGAACATCACGCTCTCCACCGGCAGAGGTCTTCGCACGGATTCTCGACTGTCCGCACGATCGGTCCGCGTGCGTCGGGGCGGACATCCGCAGGAGGACCGGAAGGGCGCGCTCGGCCGGCAGTCGCCGCGTCCGGCACCGGCCTGACCGGGAAGGCTGTGGCCCCGGAGAACATATCGCTCACCGGATCGTCTCCGCAGCCGAGCAAGTGGTCGGCATTCTGCGGGCATCGGACGATCGGCCCCCGAGTGAGACGAGTCGATCCGGTGGCCCACCCTTTCCCGTGGTGCTCGGCGACACCACTTCGAGCACCACGGGACACGAGACCCCAAGCACCACGGGCGCACCACACCTTCCCTGGTTGATCGGCGTCTTGGCCCGGGACTACCGGGCGCGGGCCACGAAGGGGCGGGAGAGGACGGTGACGGTGACGGAGAGGGCGGCCAGGGCGGTGATCGTGGGGCCGGGACCCAGGTACAGGGCGACGCCGCCGGCGAGCGCGGCGCCGATCCCCTGCCAGGTCATCCGGCCGGCGGACTCCACGCCCTGGACCTGGCCGCGGACCGGGTCCGGGGTCAGCGCGAGAAGCTGTTCCTGGAGCGGCAGGGTGGCGGCGAACCCGGCACCGGCCACGAACACCGCGACCGCCGCCACCGGGGTAGGCGGGCTCGCGGCGAACAGCAGGTACGGCACAGCCAGTAACAGCCGCAGGGCGAACGCGCAGCGGCGCCGCCGGTCGGCGGTGAACAGTCGGCCGACGGTCAGGTCTCCGAGGAGCATGCCGGCCGAGCCGGCGGCCAGGAGGACGCCGGCGTGCTCCGGGTCGTAGGAGATGAACAGCGCCTCGCAGCCGACGATCAGGCCGTTGGGAACCCACAGGTTCAGCAGCAGCGCACGCCTGCCGGGGTGGGAGAAGAGCTCGGCGTTGGTCGCCCAGGTCCGGCGCAGTCCGGGGCGGGCGCCGGAGCGGGCGCCGGGGCGGCCCGGATCGGCCGGGCGGGTCGAGTACTCCCGGGCGGTCGTCGCCACGGCGACCAGCCCGAGTCCGGTCAGGACGGCGGCGACGACGAAGACGTCGTGCGGGCTCAGGCGGCGGAGCAGGACCGCGCCGACGGCGAAGCCGAGGACGGCCGTGCCGCCCGAGGTGATGTTCATCAGCGACCGGGCGAGCGCGTACGCGGAGGCCGGCACGACTTCGGCGAGCAGCCCCATCCGCGCTCCGGTGCCGAGGGACTGGAAGAACCCCAGGACCAGGAGGAGCCCGAACCGGGCGGCCAGGGGCAGCCCCGGAATCGCCTGCGCGGCCACGCCCGCCAGGGAGACGCACTGGAGCGTGACCAGGATGCGGCGAGGGCGTTTCCCATCCGCGACCGACATCAGGGTCAGTGCGCCGAGCACGGTCGCGAACGTGGCGCCGTACATGCTCACGGCCGTCAGGAACGGGGACCCGGTCCGGTCGTTGACCAGCGTACCGAGCGCGAAGCCCGACAGGGTGCTCGCGGCGACCGTCAGCGTGAGGCCGGCGTACAGGCCGGCGAACTCACGGTTGCGGAGCAGAGCGCGGTAGCCGGTGGCGGGAGGCGCGGTGGGTGGAGAAGCGGACTCGGAAGCGTTGTCGGAAGCAGACGCGGAAGGGGGCGCGGAGACGTCGTCGGAAGGCATGAAAAAAGCCTCCGGATGTGCCCGCTGGGCGCCGGAGGCCAACTCGTACAGTCTAACAGGGGGTTCGGCCGCAGGCCGTTCAGTCCAGGTGCGTCGGTGCGAACATCCGCAGGACCGCGGGAAGGACGACCACGGACGGGCCCGGGGTGGTCAGGGCCGCCGCCAGGTCGCGTTCCAGCGTCTCGGGGGTGGTGCGCACCCCGGGGACGCCGAAGGATTCCGCCAGGGCCACGAAGTCCGGGCCGGGCAGGTCGGTGGCCGCGGGCTCGCCGTAGGCGTCGGTCATGTACTGGCGCAGGATGCCGTAGCCGCCGTCGTCGACGATCAGCCAGGTGACGTCGAGAGCGTACTGGCGGGCCGTGGCCAGTTCGGCGACGGAGTACAGGGCGCCGCCGTCCCCGGAGACCGCGAGGACCGGGCGGGTGGGGTCGGCGACCGCCGCGCCGAGGGCGGCCGGGAGAGCGTAGCCGAGGCCTCCGGCGCCCTGGGCGGAGTGCAGGTGGTTGGGTCCCTTGGCGTCGAAGGCGGACCAGGCCCAGTAGGCCAGGATCGTCATGTCCCAGAAGGACGGCGCGTCGTCGGGCAGGGCGCGGCGGACGGACGCCAGCACCTCCTGTTCCAGGGTGAGGTCCTGGGACGCGATGCGTTCGGCGACCTTCGACAACAGCGTGCGGACGCGCTCCGGCGCCGTCGCGTCCTCGCGCGGCTCCACCGTCTCCAGCAGGGCCTGGAGCGCGAGGCGCGCGTCCGCGTGGATGCCGAGTGCCGGGTGGTTGGACTCCAGCTTGCCGAGGTCGGCCTCGACCTGGACGATCCGGCCGCGCGGCGTGAACGTGTGGTAGTTCGAGGAGAGTTCGCCCAGTCCTGAGCCCACGACCAGGAGCACGTCGGCGTCCTCCAGGAAGTCCGTCGTGTGGCGGTCCTCCAGCCAGGACCGCAACGACAGCGGATGCGTCCAGGGGAAGGCCCCCTTGCCGCCGGGGGTGGTGACGACCGGCGCCCGGAGGCGTTCGGCGAGCTTGCGGAGTTTGCCCGAGGCGTCGGAACGGATCACTCCCCCGCCCGCGATGATCGCGGGGCGCTCCGCGTGCGTCAGCCAGTGGGCGGCGAGCGCGGTCAGTTCGGGGCGCGGGGGCAGTTCGTCGGGGGTGGCGTCCATGGCCGTCACGACCGGCAGGGCCGTCGAGGCGTCCAGCACGTCCTGCGGGATCTCCACCCACACGG
This sequence comes from Streptomyces hirsutus, assembly GCF_001418415.1. GTDB lineage: Bacteria > Actinomycetota > Actinomycetes > Streptomycetales > Streptomycetaceae > Streptomyces > Streptomyces hirsutus. The sequence continues at coordinate 28,467 of NZ_LIQT01000259.1, read as the reverse complement.
GGCCGTGCGGCACCGTCAGCGCCGACTGCCAGGCCGCCGTGATCGCCGACGGGATCTGGGAGGCGGTGCGCACGGTGTGGACGGACTTGACCACGCCCCGGAACGAGGCCGCCTGGTCGGGCAGTTCGTGCAGGTAGCCGCGCCGGCCGCCGCCCAGCCCGGCGGCCGGCACCTGGCTGCCGATCGCCAGCACGGGGGCGGACGCGGCGGCGGCCTCCTGGAGCGCGGGCAGCGCGGTCAGCGCGCCCGGCCCGGTCGACAGCAGCAGCGGGGCCGCCTCGCCGGTGACGCGGCCGTACGCGTCCGCCGCGAACCCGGCGTTGTTCTCCACCCGCAGGCCGACGTACCTGAGGTCCGAGCGGCGCAGGGCGTCGAACACGCCGAGCGCGTGCTGGCCGGGCAGCCCGAAGACGGTGGTCGCGCCGAGGCCGGCCAGGGTTTCCACGACCAGGTCTCCGCCGGTGCGGCCGGGGGGAGGATCGAGCGCGGCCTCCGTCTGTGCGGCGGTCGGGCGGAGCACCAGGTCGTGGTCGTGGGTCACTTGCCCTCGTTCTCCTTACGGGCCGCCGCGATCTGGCGGGACATGATCGTGGTCAGCTCGTACGCCGTGTGGGAGGCGGCTATCGAGGTGATCTCCGCGTGATCGTACGCGGGGGCCACCTCGACGAGGTCCGCCGAGACCAGATTGCAGGAGGCCAGCCCGCGCAGGATCTCGAGGAGTTCGCGGGAGGTCAGACCGCCGGCCTCGGGGGTTCCGGTGCCGGGGGCGTGCGCCGGGTCCAGGCAGTCGATGTCGATGGAGATGTACAGCGGGCGGTCGCCGATGCGCTGCCGCAGCTGGTCGGCGACCTCGTCGGCGCCCCGGCGGTAGACGTCCGCCGAGGTGACGATGCCGAAGCCCATCTTCTCGTCGTCGGTGAGGTCCTGCCGGCCGTAGAGCGGGCCGCGGATGCCGACGTGGGAGAGGGCGGAGGTGTCGAGGATGCCCTCCTCCACGGCCCGGCGGAACGGGGTGCCGTGCGTGTACTCGGCGCCGAAGTAGGTGTCCCAGGTGTCCAGGTGGGCGTCGAAGTGGAGCAGCGCGACCGGGCCGTGCTTCTTGGCGACCGAGCGGAGCAGCGGCAGGGCGATGGTGTGGTCGCCGCCGAGGGTCATCAGGCGGGCGCCGGTGCCGAGCAGGTCGTCGGCGGCGGCCTCGACCGTCTCGACGGCCTCTTCGATGTTGAACGGGTTGACGGCGATGTCGCCGCCGTCCGCGACCTGGGCGAGGGCGAAGGGGGAGGCGTCCTGCGCGGGGTTGTAGGGGCGCAGCAGCCGGGACGCCTCACGGATGGCGTTGCCGCCGAAGCGGGCGCCCGGCCGGTAGGAGACGCCCGAGTCGAACGGCACGCCCACCACGGCGATGTCGGTGCGGCCGACCTCGTCGAGCCGGGGCAGCCGGGCGAAGGTCGCGGGGCCCGCGTACCGGGGGACGCGGGAGGAGTCGACGGGCCCGCGGGGCGTCTCGTTGCTGCTCATGGGTACTGCCTTCTTTCCTACGCTTCGTCGCGTATGCACTGCCTGCCGCATGACTTTACTGGCGCCGGGAACCTGATCCGGTCGCACTGTCGGCGACGTTAGGTGGCCGGAAAGCGGCTGCAAAGTGTACGTTTCATCCACTTCGAACGATGGATATGGAGGAAACGTCCACCATGCCGGATCCTACGGTTCCCCCCACACCTCCGGTGCCCCTGGACGCGCTCCTGGCACGGGAGGACCTGGGCCTGCGCCGGGTCGCCGGTCCCTCGGACCCCGGCGTCGTCGTGCGCTGGGCGCACACCTCGGAGATGGCCGACCCGTACCCGTACCTGCTCGGCGGTGAGCTGCTGCTGTCGGCGGGCGTACACATCCCGGACGGGGCGGGCCCGGGGTACTTCGACGCCTACGTGTCCCGGATCGTGGCGGCGGGCGGCGCGGCGCTCGGTTTCGGCCTGGCTCCGGTGCACGACACCGTGCCCCGGGCGCTGGTCGCGGCCTGCGATCTGCAGGGGCTGCCGCTCCTGGAGGTGCCGCCGCGGACCACGTTCTCCGGGGTGGCCCGCGCGGTGTGGCAGCTGATGGCGCAGGCCCGGCTGGCGGAGCTGCGCCGCGTGACGGAGGCCCACCGCGGTCTCGCCTCCGCCGCCGCCCGCCCGGACCCGGTCCCCTCGGTCCTGCACCGCCTCTCTCGGCACCTGGACGGCCGGGCGGTCCTCTTCGGCCCGGAGGGCACGGAGATCGCCGCCGCGGGCCGCGCCCTGGGCGAGGAGGCCGACACGGCCCTGGCGAAACTGGCCGAGGTGGTGCGCCCGGCGGGCCCGGACGAGCACCGGCCGGACCCGATCGGCGGAACGGGTCCCGGGGCGGTCCCCGGGACCGCGGGTCCGGCGTCCCCGGCCGGGCAGGCGCGGTCCCGGCCTTCGCCCGCCTCCGCCACGGACACGGTCGCCGAGGTCCGGCTGGCCGCCTACGCGCTCGGGGCCGGGCACGGGTTCGTGCTGGGTGTCGCGGCCCCGTCGCGGGACTCCGGGGACCACACCATCGCGTCCGTGGCCGCGGTGCTGCTCTCCCTGCTGACCGGTGAGCAGCAGAGCGGTACCGGCGCGGCCCGTTCCGCCGCGCTCGTACGGCTGCTGCTGGGGAGCGGGCCGGAGGCGGTGGCGCCGTTGCTCGGCGGTGAACGGTGGCGGGTCGTGCACGCGCGCCAGGCCGTACGGCCCTCGGAGGCACGGTCCGCACAGGAGCGGTCCCCGGACGCCCTGGCGGCCTCCGCGCTCGGTGCGGCGCTCGGGTCCGCGCTGGTGGATCCGGCGGGCGGGATCGTGCGGGTGCTCGTGCCGGCCGGACGGGAGCCGGAGGCGCAGCCGGGCTGGACCCTGGGGGTCAGCGCCGCCGTCGCCCCGTACGACTGGCCCACGGCCGACACCCAGGCGGCCCGCGCGCTGGCCCGCGCCCGTGCCACCCGGGTCCCGCTCGTCGTGCACGGCGCCCGCCCCGCGCTGGACGACCTGGTCCCCGCGGCGGACGCCCGGGCCCACGCCCGCATGCTGCTCGCCCCGTTGGCGGGCACGCCCGCGCTCACCGACACCCTGCGCACCTGGCTGTCCCTGCACGGCAGTTGGGACCGCACCGCGGTGGCCCTGTCCGTGCACCGCAACACCGTGCGGCAGCGGATCGCCCGGTGCGCGGCCCTGCTGGACGCCGACCTGGACGACCCGGACGTCCGCATGAACCTGTGGTTCGCCCTGCGCCACGCCTAGGGCCGGCCGCCCGGCCTCGGAAGCGGCCGCTCTGAGTACGCGTACGGAGGCCGTCCGAGTACGTGACGCACGTCCCAGGGGGCGGCACCCCAGGGACGCCCGCCCCGGCCTGCTCCACAATGGGGGGCATGCCGATATCCGGGACCCCCAGCCGCGCCGAACTCCTCGTCCACCTCGCCGCCACGCGCATCGCCGGCGATGTCGCCACCCCGCGCGAGAACAATCTCTCCCATTACCGCAAGCTGGCGAACGGCGACCGCCACTACTGGCTCGGCCTGGAGCTCGGCGACCGCTGGAGCGACGAGCAGGACGTGCTCGCGGTGATGGCGGAGCGGGCCGGGGTCAGCGACGACGCCGAGCACCGGTACGGCCAGGACACCATCGATCCCGAGCTGACCGTGGCCGCCCTGGAACGGATGGCGGGGCGGCTGCGGAAGGCGGCGGACGGGCAGCAGCGGGTGCTGCTGGCCACCGGTCACCCCGGCGGCCTGCTCGACGTGCACCGCGCCACGGCCGCCGCGCTGCGCGCCGCCGGCTGCGAGATCGTGGTGATCCCGGACGGGCTGGCCACGGACGAGGGCTACGTGATGCAGTTCGCGGACGTGGCGGTGCTGGAGCACGGGGCCACGCTGTGGCACACCCACTCCGGTGAGCCGATGAAGGCCATTCTCACCGCCCTGGAGCGCGAGGGCCGCCCGCTGCCCGACCTGGTGGTCGCCGACCACGGCTGGGCGGGTTACGCGGGGCAGCACGGCGTCGACTCCGTCGGCTACGCGGACTGCAACGACCCGGCGCTGTTCCTGGCCGAGGCGGAGGGCACCGTCCAGGTGACGGTCCCCCTCGACGACCACGTGGTCAGCCCCCGCCACTACGACCCGATGACGGCGTACCTGCTGGCGGAGGCGGGACTGGACCAGGGCGCCCGGTAGGAGGGCCGTCAGGACGGCCGTGAGGACTCCTCGCGCGGGACGCGCACCAGGCCCTCCTGGATGACCGAGACCGCGAGGCGGCCGTCCTGGGTGTAGATGCGGGCCTGGCCGAGGCCCCGGCCGCCGTACGTGGACGGGGACTGCTGGTCGTACAGCAGCCACTCGTCGGCGCGGAACGGGCGGTGGAACCACATGGCGTGGTCGAGGGAGGCCCCGACCACGTCCCCCACCGCCCAGCCGCCGCGGCCGTGCGCGAGCAGCACCGAGTCCAGCAGCGTCATGTCGGAGACGTAGGTGGCGAGGACGACGTGCAGCAGGGGGTCGTCAGCGAGCTTGCCGTTGGTGCGGAACCACACCTGGGAGTGGGGTTCGCGGGGCTCGCCGAAGCGGCCGTAGGGCGGTTCGTCGACGTAGCGCAGGTCCACGGCCCGGCGGGCCTCCAGGAAGCGCTCGACGACGGCGGGGGCGAGGTGCCGGTAGTCGCGCAGCCGTGCCTGGGAGGTGGGCAGCGTGTCCGGGGCGGGCGCGGACGGCATCGGCTCCTGGTGCTCCAGGCCCTCCTCGTACGTCTGGAATGACGCCGAGAGGTGGAAGATCGGCTTGCCGTGCTGGACCGCGACGACCCGCCGGGTGGTGAAGGAGCGGCCGTCACGGATCCGGTCGACGGTGTAGACAATGGGCGCGCCGGCGTCGCCGGGGCGCAGGAAGTACGCGTGCAGGGAGTGGGCGGGCCGGTCCGCGGGGACGGTCCGCCCGGCGGCGACCAGCGCCTGCGCGGCGACCTGCCCGCCGAAGACGCGGGGGACGACGGCGAAGCGGGACTGGCCGCGGAAGATGTTCTCCTCGATCTGCTCGAGGTCGAGCAGATCGAGGAGTTCCTGGAGTGCCTGGCTCATGGGGTCAGTTGTACCGGTGCTTGTAGAGGCCAGGGATGTCGGACGTCTTACAGGCCCATGTCCTTGGCGATGATCGTCTTCATGATCTCGCTGGTGCCGCCGTAGATGCGGTTGACGCGGTTGTCCGCGTACAGGCGGGCGATCGGGTACTCGTTCATGTAGCCGTAGCCGCCGTGCAGCTGGAGGCAGCGGTCGATGACGCGGTGCGCGACCTCGGTGCAGAACAGCTTGGCGGAGGCGGCCTCGGCGGGGGTGAGTTCGCCCGCGTCCAGGGCCTCGGTGGCGCGGTCGGCGACGGCCTGGGCGGCGTCCACCTCGGCCTGGCAGGCGGCCAGCTCGAACTTGGTGTTCTGGAAGTGGGCGACCGGCTTGCCGAAGACGGTGCGCTCCTGCACGTACTGCTTGGCGAACCGGACGGCGGCGGCGGCCTGGGCGTAGGCGCCGTAGGCGATGCCCCAGCGCTCGGAGGCCAGGTTGTGGCCGAGGTAGGAGAAGCCCTTGTTCTCCTCGCCGAGGAGGTCCTCGACGGGGACCTTGACGTCGACGAACGCCAGCTCGGCGGTGTCGGAGGTCTTCAGGCCGAGCTTGTCGAGCTTGCGGCCGACGGAGTAGCCCTCGGACTTGGTGTCGACGGCGAACAGGGAGATGCCGTGGCGGCGGTCCTCCGCGGTCGGGGCGGCGGTGCGGGCGCAGACGATCACCTTGTCGGCGTGGACGCCGCCGGTGATGAAGGTCTTGGCGCCGTTGAGGACGTAGTGGGTGCCGTCCTCGCTGAGCTTGGCGGTGGTCTTCATGCCCGCGAGGTCGGAGCCGGTGCCCGGCTCGGTCATCGCGATGGCCCACATCTCCTCGCCGGTGGCGAACTTGGGGAGGTAGCGCTTCTTCTGCTCGTCGGTCGCGAGCATCCTGAGGTACGGCAGGGCGAGCAGCACGTGCACGCCGGAGCCGCCGAACTGCACGCCGGCGCGCGCGGTCTCCTCGTAGAGGACGGCCTCGAACTTGTGGGTGTCCATGCCCGCGCCGCCGAACTCCTCGGGCACGCTGATCCCGAAGATGCCCAGCTCACCGAGCTTGTAGTAGAAGTCGCGGGGCGCCTGGCCCGCCGCGAACCACTCGTCGTAGACCGGGACGACCTCGGCCTCGATGAAGTCGCGGATGGTCTCCCGGAAAGCCTCGTGGTCCTCGTTGAACACCGTACGGCGCACGCCGCCGCCCTCCTCCGCGCCTGGTCCGGCGCCACTGTCGCGTTCCTGGTCGCCCGACGTCGGGGGTGCCCCACAACCCGGCCGCCCCGCATGCCTAAGCGCTTGCTCAGAAACCCAACCGTACCGGCGAGTAGCCAAAGCCGTCCAGACCATGACCCCCGTAACGCTCGTCACGTGCGCCGGGGCCGGGGCGGGCCCTGGAGAGTGAGCCCGAGGCCGGGCCGGGAGATCCGGCCGGGGCTCGGTCCGGCCGGGGCTCGGTCCGGCCGGGGCTCGGTCCGGCCGGGGCTCGGTCCGGCCAGGTCTCGGCCCGACCGGATCCCGGTCCGACCAGGTCTCGGCCCGACCGGATCCCGGTCCGACCGGATCCCGGCTTCAGTCCGAGCCCGCGGCGGCGAAGGCGCCGCGGGCCATCCGGTGCAGGAGTGCCGCCGTCGTGGCGCGGCCGGGCAGGGAGCCGGGCAGGGAGCCGGGCCGGGCGAGGTGCGGGGTGGAGTTGAGCAGCCCGAACACGGAGTGCACGGCCGAGCGGGCGGCGGGCTCGGCCAGGTCCGGGTACAGCGCGCGCACCACCCCGACCCACAGCTCGACGTACTGCCGCTGCAACTGCCGCACCAGCTTGCGGTCGCTGTCCCGGAGGCGGTCCAGCTCACGGTCGTGCAGGGTGATGAGGGGCCGGTCGTCGAGCGCGAAGTCGATGTGGCCCTCGAGCAGCGAGTCCAGGACCACTTCGGGAGCCGCCCCGTCGACCTCCTTCAGACGCTGTTTCGCGCCGGTGAGCAGCTGGCCGCTGATCCCCACCAGCAGTTCTGCGAGCATCGCGTCCTTGCCCGGGAAGTGCCGGTACAGGCCGGGTCCGCTGATGCCGACCGCGGCGCCTATCTCGTCGACCCCGACTCCGTGGAAACCGCGCTCGGCGAACAGCCGCGCGGCCTCCTTGAGGATCTGCTCGCGGCGGGTCGGGGCGTCGGTTCTGGTGGCCATGAAAACAATTCTAGACAGCGGGGTTAGCGGTCGTTAACCTGAAGGAAATCCGTTAACGGTCATTAACCAGTCGAGGGGACCGGCAGATGGACGAGGCACCGGAACTTCGCAGCGCGGCCGATCCCGCGTCGGAGTCCTTTCGGGCCAACGAGGAGGCGCACCGCGCGCTCGTCGAGGAACTGCGCGCCAAGCTGGCGGCGGCCGCGCTCGGCGGCGGCGAGCGGGCTCGGGCCCGGCACACCGCACGGGGGAAACTGCTGCCGCGCGAGCGCGTGGACACCCTCCTCGACCCCGGTTCGCCCTTCCTGGAGCTGGCCCCGCTGGCGGCCGACGGGATGTACGAGGGGCAGGCCCCGGCGGCCGGGGTGATCGCCGGGATCGGGCGGGTCGCCGGGCGCGCGTGCGTGGTCGTCGCCAACGACGCGACCGTCAAGGGCGGCACGTACTACCCGATGACGGTGAAGAAGCACCTGCGCGCGCAGGAGGTGGCCCTGGACAACCGGCTGCCCTGTGTCTACCTGGTGGACTCCGGCGGGGCCTTCCTGCCGATGCAGGACGAGGTGTTCCCCGACCGGGACCACTTCGGGCGGATCTTCTACAACCAGGCCCGGATGTCCGGCGCCGGCATCCCGCAGATCGCGGCCGTGCTGGGCTCGTGCACGGCGGGCGGGGCGTACGTCCCGGCGATGAGCGACGAGGCGGTGATCGTCCGCGGTCAGGGCACGATCTTCCTCGGCGGCCCGCCCCTGGTGAAGGCGGCCACCGGCGAGGTGGTCACGGCGGAGGAGCTGGGCGGCGGCGAGGTGCACGCGCGGGTCTCCGGCGTCACCGACCATCTCGCCGAGGACGACGCGCACGCGCTCAGGATCGTGCGCGACATCGTCTCGACCCTCCCGGCGCGCGGTCCGCTCCCCTGGGGAGTCGAGCAGGCCGTGGAGCCCAAGGTCGACCCGCTGTCGCTGTACGGCGCGGTCCCGGTCGACTCCCGTACGCCGTACGACGTGCGGGAGGTCATCGCGCGCGTGGTGGACGGGTCGCGTTTCGCCGAGTTCAAGGCGGAGTTCGGGCAGACCCTGGTGACCGGCTTCGCCCGGATCCACGGCCACCCGGTGGGGATCGTCGCCAACAACGGCATCCTGTTCTCCGAGTCGGCCCAGAAGGGCGCCCACTTCATCGAGCTGTGCGACCAGCGCGGCATCCCGCTGGTGTTCCTGCAGAACATCTCCGGCTTCATGGTCGGCAAGGACTACGAGGCCGGCGGCATCGCCAAGCACGGCGCCAAGATGGTGACGGCGGTGGCGTGCACGCGGGTGCCGAAGCTGACGGTGGTGGTCGGCGGTTCGTACGGCGCGGGCAACTACTCGATGTGCGGCAGGGCGTACTCGCCCCGCTTCCTGTGGATGTGGCCGGGCGCCAAGATCTCGGTCATGGGCGGCGAACAGGCCGCCTCGGTGCTGGCGACGGTCAAACGCGACCAGTTGGAGGCGCGCGGGGAGAGCTGGCCGGCCGAGGACGAGGACGCCTTCAAGGCGCCGGTCCGCGCGCAGTACGAGCGGCAGGGCAACGCCTACTACGCGACGGCCCGCCTGTGGGACGACGGTGTGATCGACCCGCTGGAGACCCGGCAGGTCCTGGGCCTGGCCCTGACCGCGTGCGCCAACGCGCCACTGGGCGACCCCCAGTTCGGCGTCTTCCGGATGTGAGGGGACCGAGGACCATGGCAGCTCAGATGTTCGAGACGGTGCTGGTGGCGAACCGGGGCGAGATCGCCGTCCGGGTCATCCGCACCCTGCGGTCGATGGGCGTGCGCTCGGTGGCCGTCTTCTCCGACGCGGACGCCGACGCCCGGCACGTCCGCGAGGCCGACACGGCGGTCCGGATCGGACCGGCACCGGCCGCGGAGAGCTATCTGTCGGTGGAGCGGCTGCTGGAGGCCGCCGCCCGCACCGGCGCGCAGGCGGTCCACCCCGGCTACGGCTTCCTCGCCGAGAACGCCGGGTTCGCGCGGGCGTGCGCCGAGGCGGGACTGGTGTTCGTCGGGCCCCCGCCGGACGCGATCGCGCTGATGGGCGACAAGATCCGCGCGAAGGAGACGGTGCGGGCGGCCGGGGTCCCGGTCGTGCCCGGCTCCAGCGGCAGCGGACTGACGGACGACCAGCTCGCCGACGCGGCCCGTGAGATCGGCGTGCCGGTGCTGCTGAAGCCGTCCGCGGGCGGCGGCGGCAAGGGCATGCGGCTGGTGTGGGACCCGGAGCGGCTGGCCGAGGAGATCGCCGCCGCACGGCGCGAGGCCCGCGCCTCCTTCGGGGACGACACGCTGCTCGTCGAGCGGTGGATCGACCGCCCCCGGCACATCGAGATCCAGGTGCTGGCCGACGGCCACGGGGGCGTCGTCCACCTCGGCGAACGCGAGTGCTCCCTCCAGCGCCGCCACCAGAAGATCATCGAGGAGGCGCCCAGCGTCCTGCTGGACGGGGCGACCCGGGCCGCGATGGGCGAGGCGGCGGTCCAGGCGGCCCGCTCGTGCGGCTACCGGGGCGCGGGCACGGTGGAGTTCATCGTGCCGGGCGGCGACCCCTCGTCGTACTACTTCATGGAGATGAACACCCGCCTCCAGGTGGAGCACCCGGTCACCGAGCTGATCACCGGCCTCGACCTGGTGGAGTGGCAGCTGCGGGCCGCGGCGGGCGAGCGGCTCGGCTTCGCGCAGGAGGACGTCCGGCTCACCGGCCACGCGGTCGAGGCCCGGATCTGCGCCGAGGACCCCTCACGGGGCTTCCTCCCCTCCGGCGGCACGGTGCTGAGGCTGCGCGAGCCGCGGGGCGAGGGCGTGCGCACCGACTCCGGGCTCAGCGAGGGCACGGAGGTCGGCAGCCTCTACGACCCGATGCTGTCCAAGGTGATCGCGTACGGCCCCGACCGCGCGAGTGCGCTGCGCAGGCTCCGGGCGGCGCTCGCGGAGACGGTCACGCTGGGCGTGCCGACCAACGCCGGGTTCCTGCGGCGGCTGCTCGCGCACCCGGCGGTGGTGAGCGGCGACCTGGACACGGGACTGGTGGAGCGCGAGGCGGACGGCCTGGTCGCCGCCGGCGTGCCGGAGGAGGTGTACGAGGCGGCGGCCGCGGTACGGCTGGACGCGCTGCGCCCGCGCGGCGACGGCTGGACGGACCCGTTCTCGGTGCCGAGCGGCTGGCGCCTGGGGGGTACGCCGAAGCCGGTCGCGTTCCACCTGCGGGTCACCGACCCGGTGAAGCACACCCCGCGCGGCTCCCACACCGTCACCGAGGACCGGGTGTCGGTGACGCTGGACGGTGTCCGGCACACCTTCCACCGCGCCGCCGACTGGCTCGGCCGCGACGGCGACGCCTGGCACGTGCGGGACCACGATCCGGTCGCCGCGTCCCTGACCGGCGCGGGCCGGGCGGGCGCCGACTCGCTGACCGCGCCGATGCCCGGCACGGTGACGGTGGTGAAGGCCGCCGTCGGCGACGAGGTGGCGGCCGGCCAGAGCCTGCTGGTGGTGGAGGCGATGAAGATGGAGCACGTCATCTCCGCCCCGCACGCCGGCACGGTCACCGAACTCGACGTGGCCCCGGGCACGACGGTCGCCATGGACCAGGTGCTGGCCGTGATCGCGCCCGCGGCCACGGAGGAGGGGACGGCATGAACGCCTCGGAACTGGGCCTGCCCATGGCCGTACCGGCCGAAGGGCTGCCCGCGCGCGTGCGGATCCACGAGGTGGGGGCGCGCGACGGCCTGCAGAACGAGAAGGCCGTCGTTCCGGTGGAGGTGAAGGCGGAGTTCATCCGCCGCCTGGCCGCGGCGGGCCTGACCACCATCGAGGCGACGAGCTTCGTCCATCCCCGGTGGGTCCCCCAACTGGCGGACGCCGAACAGTTGTTTCCGCAGGTGAGCGACCTGCCGGTCGAGCTGCCGGTGCTGGTGCCCAACGCACGGGGCCTGGAGCGCGCACTGGCCCTCGGCGCCCGCCGGGTCGCGGTGTTCGCCAGCGCCACGGAGTCCTTCGCCCAGGCCAACCTCAACCGCACGGTGGACGAGGCACTGGCCATGTTCGAGCCGGTGGTGGCCCGTGCGAAGGCCGAGGACGTCCATGTCCGCGGCTATCTCTCGATGTGCTTCGGCGACCCGTGGGAGGGCGCGGTCCCCCTCGCCCGGGTGGTCGGCGTGTGCCGGGCCCTGCTGGACATGGGCTGCGACGAGCTGAGCCTGGGCGACACGATCGGGGTGGCGACCCCGGGCCACGTGAGCGCCCTGCTCGACGCGCTGACGGACGCCGGCGTACCGGTGTCCGCCCTGGGCGTGCACTTCCACGACACCTACGGCCAGGCCCTGTCCAACACGCTGACCGCGCTCCGGCACGGTGTCACCACGGTCGACGCGTCCGCGGGCGGCCTGGGCGGCTGCCCGTACGCGAAGTCCGCCACCGGCAACCTCGCCACCGAGGACCTCGTGTGGATGCTGCGCGGACTCGGCATCGACACCGGAGCAGACCTCGGCCTCCTCGTCGCCACCAGCACGTGGATGGCCGGACAACTGGGCCGACCCAGCCCGTCCCGCACCGTCCGAGCCCTCTCCCACCAGGAGCAGTGAACGACCATGGACCACAAGCTCTCCCCCGAACTGGAAGAACTCCGCCGTACGGTCGAGGAGTTCGCGCACGACGTCGTGGCGCCGAAGATCGGCGACTTCTACGAGCGGCACGAGTTCCCGTACGAGATCGTCCGCGAGATGGGCCGCATGGGGCTGTTCGGCCTGCCGTTCCCGGAGGAGTACGGCGGGATGGGCGGCGACTACTTCGCGCTGGGCGTGGCCCTGGAGGAACTGGCCCGGGTGGACTCGTCGGTGGCCATCACCCTGGAGGCCGGGGTCTCGCTGGGCGCGATGCCGGTCCACCTCTTCGGCACGGAGGAACAGAAGCGCGAGTGGCTGCCCCGGCTCTGCGCGGGCGAGATCCTGGGCGCGTTCGGGCTGACCGAGCCGGACGGCGGCAGTGACGCGGGCGCGACCCGCACCACGGCCCGGCTGGACGAGGCGACGAACGAATGGGTGATCAACGGCACGAAGTGCTTCATCACCAACTCGGGCACGGACATCACGGGCCTGGTCACGGTGACGGCGGTGACCGGGCGGAAGCCGGACGGCGGGCCGCTGATCTCGGCGATCATCGTCCCGTCGGGCACCCCGGGGTTCACGGTGGCGGCCCCGTACTCGAAGGTCGGCTGGAACGCGTCGGACACGCGGGAGCTGTCCTTCTCGGACGTGCGGGTTCCGGCGGTGAACCTGCTGGGCGAACAGGGCCGGGGCTACGCCCAGTTCCTGCGCATCCTCGACGAGGGACGCATCGCCATCGCGGCGCTGGGCACGGGTCTCGCGCAGGGCTGTGTGGACGAGTCGGTGAAGTACGCCAAGGAACGGCATGCCTTCGGGCGGCCGATCGGCGCCAACCAGGCCATCCAGTTCAAGATCGCGGACATGGAGATGAAGGCCCACACCTCCCGCCTGGCGTGGCGGGACGCGGCGAGCCGCCTGGTGGCCGGGGAGCCGTTCAAGAAGGAGGCGGCGCTGGCCAAGCTGTACTCGTCCACGGTCGCGGTGGACAACGCCCGTGACGCCACCCAGATCCACGGCGGCTACGGCTTCATGAACGAGTATCCGGTGGCCCGCATGTGGCGCGACTCCAAGATCCTGGAGATCGGCGAGGGCACGAGCGAGGTCCAGCGCATGCTGATCGCCCGCGAGTTGGGGCTGCCGGCGGGTTGACGGCCCGGGTGGCGGGCAGGGTGGGCCGGCGACCCCGGCCCGCCCGCCGCCTCACCCGTCGAACAGCAAGGACAGGACCACCAGCACCGCCATCGGCACCGGGACGAGTCCCGCGCTCGTCACCCAGTAGCGCCCCGGCCGGGTGCACGACGCCGGGCGGACCAGCAGGTTCAGCGGGATCCACAGGGCGAGGAAGGCCGCCCACACCGGAACCAGGAGCATCACCCAGGGGAGCATGCCGTCGTTGTCCGTGGGCTCCCTGGAGGTGAGGCCCAGCCCGGCCAGGGGGTAGTCCGCCGCGAACATCATCGACAGCCACAGCGGCACCACGGCCACGACCCCGAGGATCAGGTTGACGGCCAGTGGAGCGCCCCATCGTCTAAGCGGTCGCATGTCCCACATCCCCTTGCCCATAAGGGAATCACCCTAGGGACGGGCGTCGCCCCTGTTCCGGGCGGGGAGGAACTTCGGGCCCGCTCTGGACATATCGTGAGGTTAGGCTACCCTAAGCCCTGCCTCGGGTCCGAGGCGCCGCAAGCCCGCATCCCACGGCTCCGTACGCACGAAAGCAGACCCGCCCATGTCGAACGCCAGAACCGCCCGCTTCTCCCGTCGCGGCATCCTCGCCGCCGGTGGCGCCCTCGGACTCGGTGCCGTGCTCGCGGCCTGCGGGGACGGCGACGCCAAGAACGGCGGCTCGGACTCGTCGGCGGCCGCCGAGGCGTCCGGTCCCTGGTCCTTCAAGGACGACCGCGGCACGACGGTGAAGCTGGACAAGGTCCCCGCGAACATCGTCGCCTTCACCGGCGCCGCCGCCGCCCTCCACGACTACGGCGTCCAGGTCAAGGGCGTCTTCGGCCCGACGAAGACCAAGGACGGCAAGGCCGACGTCCAGGCCGGCGACATGGACGTCAGCAAGGTGACCGTCCTCGGCAACGTCTGGGACCAGTTCAACGTCGAGAAGTACGCGACCCTCGCCCCCGAGCTCCTCGTCTCCACCACGTTCGACGACGCCGGCACCCTCTGGTACGTCCCCGAGGCGTCCAAGGACAAGATCGCCAAGCTCGCCCCGAGCGTCGCCGTGTCCGTCTACGACCGGCAGCTGACCGCGTCGCTGGAGCGCATGTGGGAGCTGGCCGAGTCGCTGGGCGGCGACATGAAGGCCGCCAAGGTCACCGACGCGAAGAAGCGCTTCGAGGAGGCCTCCGAGCGGCTGCGCAAGGCCGCCAAGGCCAACCCCGACATCAAGGTGATGGCCGGTTCCGCGAGCCCGGAGCTGTTCTACGTCTCCGGCACCAACCTCTCGGTCGACCTGGAGTACTACAAGGCTCTCGGCGTGAACTTCGTCGAGCCGACCGAGAAGGCCAAGGAGCCCACCGGCGGCTGGTTCGAGAGCCTGAGCTGGGAGAACGTCGACAAGCACCGGGCCGACCTCATCATCATGGACGACCGCACCTCGGCCACGCAGCCCGCCGACATCACCGAGGCGACCTGGAAGAAGCTGCCGGCGGTCAAGGCCGGTCAGGTCATCGGCCGTTCCGCCGAACCGATCCTGTCCTACGACAAGTGCGTCCCGCAGATCGAGGCGCTCGCCGAGGCCATCGAGAAGGCCAAGAAGGTCAGCTGACCCCTCCCCCGTCGCCGGAGCCGTGCGTGACCTCTGCCGTAGCCGCCCCGTTCCGCTCCTCCTCCCTCCAGGTCGCCGGAACGAGGCGGCTCGGTCCGTCCCCGGCCCGGTTCGCCTCCACCGGGGCCGCCCCGCACGCGGTCCGGCCCGACGGGCCGGACCGGTCCCTGACGCCGTTCCTGCCGCACCCGGGGCGGCACGAGCCGGTCGTGCCGGTCCCGCCTCCCGCCGGGCCGCCCGCGCCGCCGCCGACGCCGACGACCGGGTGCCGCCGCTCGGGCCGGCGATCACCGGCAACCGGGCGATCCGTCACCGGCCGCTCCAGGACACGGACCTCGTCCCGCTCCGGACCCCCGGCACCCGGCTCCCGCCGGCCGAGCGGCCGCACGTGTGACGGCCGTATGTGTGGCTCTCGGGCGAGTCCGGCTGCGTGAAGCAGCCGCGGCGGCACTTCGTGGGCGAGTGCGGTCTCGACCACCGCCGCGTCACCTTCATGGGGCACCGACGCCGCGACCTGACGAGGGATCAACTACGCGAACAGCGTTGACGGAGACTCCACTTGAGCCCGTTTCACACCTCGCAAGGGAGTGAGGACGGTCACGGCGGCAGCAGGAATAAAACGCGACCGCTTAGGTTAGGCTCACCTAAGTAAAAAACGGGCCGCACCGCGGCGTGCCCGCTCACTCCCCGCACCGGACCGTCCCCACCGGAGGCCCCCACATGCGCTCGCACCTGCTCAACGACACCACCGCGGAGCACTATCGCCGCTCCGTGACCGAAGGAGTCGAGCGGGTGGCAGCCAAACTCGCCACCACAGAACGTCCGTTCACCGGCGTCACGGTCGACGCCCTCGCCCCCGTCATCGAGCGGATCGATCTCGACCGGCCGCTGCACGACACCACCGCGGCGCTGGACGAACTGGAGGACGTCTACCTCCGGGACGCGGTCTACTTCCACCACCCCCGCTACCTCGCCCACCTCAACTGCCCGGTCGTCATCCCGGCCGTGCTCGGCGAGGCCGTGCTCTCCGCCGTCAACTCCTCCCTGGACACCTGGGACCAGTCGGCCGGCGGCACCCTCATCGAACGCAAACTGATCGACTGGACCGCCGCCCGGATCGGTCTCGGCGCCGCCGCCGACGGGGTGTTCACCTCCGGCGGCACCCAGTCCAACCTCCAGGCTCTGCTGCTGGCCCGCGAGGAGGCGAAGACCCGTGATCTCGCCACCCTGCGCATCCTCACCTCCGAGGTCAGCCACTTCAGCGTGCAGAAGTCCGCGAAACTGCTCGGCCTCGGACCGGACGCCGTGGTGTCGATCCCCGTCGACCACGACCAGCGAATGCAGACCGTGGCCCTCGCCCGCGAACTGGCGCGCTGCGCCGAGGACGGCCAGGTCCCCATGGCCGTCGTCGCCACCGCCGGCAGCACCGACTTCGGCTCCATCGACCCGCTGCCCGAGATCGCCGAGCTGTGCGCGCAGTACGGCGTCTGGATGCACGTGGACGCCGCCTACGGCTGCGGACTCCTCGCCTCGCTGAAGCACCGGGACCGCATCGACGGCATCGAGCACGCGGACTCGGTCACCGTCGACTACCACAAGTCCTTCTTCCAGCCGGTGAGTTCGTCCGCCGTACTGGTCCGGGACGCGGCCACGCTGCGGCACGCCACCTACCACGCGGAGTACCTCAACCCGCGCCGCATGGTGACCGAGCGCATCCCCAACCAGGTGGACAAGTCCCTGCAGACCACCCGCCGTTTCGACGCGCTGAAACTGTGGATGACCCTGCGCGTGATGGGCGCCGACGGCATCGGCCGGCTCTTCGACGAGGTCTGCGACCTGGCCCGGGACGGCTGGCAGCTGCTGGCCGCCGACCCGCGCTTCGACGTGGTCGTCGAGCCGTCGCTGTCCACGCTCGTCTTCCGGTACGTCCCGGCCGCGGTCACCGACCCCACGAGCATCGACCGCGCCAACCTCTACGCCCGCAAGGCCCTGTTCGCCTCCGGTGACGCGGTCGTCGCGGGCACCAAGGTCGCGGGGCGCCACTACCTGAAGTTCACCCTGCTGAACCCCGAAACCACGACGGCCGACATCACCGCCGTCCTCGACCTGATCGCCGGCCACGCCGAGCAGTACCTGGGAGAGTCCCTTGAGCGCGCATCCTGAAGCCCCGGACACCACCTACGACTTCGTCGGTATCGGGCTGGGCCCCTTCAACCTCGGCCTCGCCTGCCTCACCGAGCCCATCGATGAACTCAACGGCGTCTTCCTGGAGTCCAAGCCGGACTTCGAGTGGCACGCCGGGATGTTCCTCGACGGCGCCCACCTCCAGACGCCGTTCATGTCGGACCTGGTCACCCTCGCCGACCCGACGTCCCCGTACTCCTTCCTCAACTACCTGAAGGAGAAGGGCCGGCTGTACTCGTTCTACATCCGGGAGAACTTCTATCCGCTGCGCGTCGAGTACGACGACTACTGCCGCTGGGCCGCCGCGCGGCTGAGCAGCATCCGCTTCTCCACCACCGTCACCGAGGTGACGTACGACGAGGCGGAGGAACTGTACGCCGTACGGACGCGGGAGGGCGTCACCTACCGCGCCCGGCGGCTGGTGCTCGGGACCGGGACCGTGCCGTTCGTGCCCGAGGTGTGCCGGGGCCTGGACGGCGGCCTGTTCCACACCTCGCAGTACATGCACCGCAAGGCGGAGCTGCGGGAGAAGAAGTCGATCACGATCGTCGGCAGCGGGCAGAGCGCCGCCGAGATCTACTACGAACTGCTCTCCGAGATCGACGCCCACGGCTACCAGCTCAACTGGGTCACGCGCTCCCCGAGGTTCTTCCCGCTGGAGTACACCAAGCTGACCCTGGAGATGACGTCCCCGGACTACATCGACTACTTCCGGGCGCTGCCCGAGGAGACCCGCTACCGGCTGGAGAAGGAGCAGAAGGGCCTGTTCAAGGGCATCAACTCGGAGCTGATCGACGCGATCTTCGACCTGCTGTACCAGAAGAACGTCGGCAGCGGCGGCCGTCCCGTCCCCACCCGGCTGATCGGCAACTCCACGCTGACCGGGGCGCGCCACGAGGGCGGCACGTACACGCTCGGCTTCCACCAGGACGAGCAGGACAAGGACTACGAGATCCGCACCGAGGGCCTGGTGCTGGCCACCGGCTACCACTACGAGCCGCCGGCCTTCCTCGACCCGGTCCGCGGCCGTATCCGCTTCGACGGCCACGGCCGGTTCGACGTGGCCCGCAACTACTCCATCGACGTGACCGGCCGGGGCGTGTTCCTGCAGAACGCGGGCGTCCACACGCACAGCGTCACCAGCCCCGACCTGGGCATGGGCCCGTACCGCAACAGCTGCATCATCCGCGAGCTGCTCGGCACCGAGTACTACCCCGTCGAGAAGTCCATCGCCTTCCAGGAGTTCACCGTATGAGCACCACCGGCACCGGCCTGCGGACCGCGCTGGGCACCTTCGGTGTCCGCCCGCTCGACCCGCCGAAGGACGCCGCACTGCTGCACTCCTGGGTCACCCACCCCAAGGCGGCCTTCTGGATGATGCAGGACGCGAAACCGGAGGACGTCGAGCGCGCGTACCTGCGGATCGCGGCCGACGAGCACCACCACGCCCTGCTGGGCCTGCACGACGGCGTCCCCGCCTTCCTGATGGAGACGTACGACCCCGTCCACCGCGAGCTGACCGGACTGTACGAGCCGGAGCCCGGGGACGTCGGCATGCACTTCCTGGTCGCGCCGACCGGCACCCCGCTGCACGGCTTCACCCGGGCCGTGATCACCGCCGTCCTCGCGCACATCTTCGACGACCCGGCGGCCCTGCGGGTCGTCGTCGAACCGGACGTGTCCAACAAGGCGGTCCAGGCCCTGAACGAGGCCGTGGGCTTCGTTCCCGTACGCGAGATCGACAAACCGGAGAAGAAGGCGTTGCTGAGCTTCTGCACCCGTGAACAGTTCACCGCGGCCACGGGGGTGGACATATGAACCCCGCCGACGCGAGCCTCACCGGCGCCGTGGACCATCTGACCCCCGAGCGCTGGGAGACGGCCAACCGCCTGCTGATCCGCAAGGCGCTCGCCGAGTTCGCCCACGAGCGGCTGATCGCACCGGAGCCCGCCCCGGAGCGCGAGGGGGAGGACGACGCGGCCCCGGGCGCGGGAACGGGCGCGGGCGCGTACGTCGTGCGCAGCGACGACGGGCTGACCGAGTACCGCTTCACCGCCGTCCGCCGCGCCCTGGACCACTGGCAGGTCGCCGCCGCATCCATCACCCGGCACCGCGGCGGCGGCGAACTCCCGCTCGCCGCCCTGGACTTCTTCATCGAGCTGCAGAAGTCGCTGGGGCTGAGCGACGCGGTCCTGCCGGTGTACCTGGAGGAGATCTCCTCCACCCTCTCCGGCACCTGCTACAAGCTGGCCAAGCCCGCCGTCACCTCGGCCGAGCTGCTGGACGCCGGTTTCCAGGCCGTCGAGACCGGCATGACCGAGGGCCACCCCTGCTTCGTCGCCAACAACGGGCGCCTCGGCTTCGGCATCCACGAGTACCGGGCCTACGCGCCGGAGACGGCGAACCCGGTGCGGCTGGTGTGGCTGGCCGCGCACCGCTCCCGGGCGGCGTTCACCGCCGGCATCGGCATCGAGTACGAGTCGTTCCTGCGGCAGGAGCTGGGCGGGGACACCGTCGAGCGCTTCCGCCGGACCCTCACCGAACAGGGGCTCGACCCGGCCGACTACCTGTTCCTCCCCGTCCATCCCTGGCAGTGGTGGAACAAGCTCAGCGTCACCTTCGCCGCCGAGATCGCCCGCCGCCACCTGGTGTGCCTGGGCGAGGGCGACGACGAGTACCTGGCCCAGCAGTCCATCCGCACCTTCTTCAACCGGTCGAACCCGCAGAAGCACTATGTGAAGACGGCCCTGTCCGTCCTCAACATGGGCTTCATGCGCGGGCTTTCGGCCGCGTACATGGTGGCCACCCCGGCGATCAACGACTGGCTGGCCCAGCTCATCGAGAACGACCCGGTGCTGCGGTCGACCGGGCTGACGATCATCCGGGAGCGGGCCGCGGTCGGCTACCGGCACCTGGAGTACGAGAAGGCCACCGACCGCTACTCGCCGTACCGCAAGATGCTGGCCGCGCTGTGGCGGGAGAGCCCGGTGGCGTCGCTGCGGGAGGGCGAGTCCCTCGTCACGATGGCCTCGCTGCTCCATGTGGACCACGAGGGGACGTCCTTCGCGGGCGCGCTGATCGCGCGGTCCGGCCTGACGCCGGCGGAGTGGCTGCGGCACTACCTGCGCGCCTACTACACGCCGCTGCTGCACAGTTTCTACGCCTATGACCTGGTGTACATGCCGCACGGCGAGAACGTGATCCTCGTCCTCGAGGACGGGGTGGTACGGCGCGCGGTCTACAAGGACATCGCCGAGGAGATCGCGGTGATGGATCCGGACGCGGTGCTGCCGCCGGAGGTCTCCCGCATCCGCATGGAGGTGCCGGAGGACAAGAAGCTGCTGTCGATCCTCACGGACGTCTTCGACTGCTTCTTCCGCTTCCTGGCCGCCGACCTCGCCACCGAGGGCGTCCTCACCGAGGACGACTTCTGGCGGACGGTCGCGGAGATCACCCGTGAGTACCAGGCGTCGGTGCCCGAACTCGGCGACAAGTTCGCCCAGTACGACCTGTTCGCCCCCGAGTTCGCGCTGTCCTGCCTCAACCGGCTCCAGCTGCGCGACAACCGGCAGATGGTCGACCTCACGGACCCGTCCGGCGCGCTCCAGCTGGTCGGCACCCTGAAGAACCCCCTCGCCGGGTTCTGACCTCCGAACGGACGGGCACCCCGCAGTACGGTCCTGGGGGGTGCCCGTCGCTCGTCCGGTCAGCGGCTCATCCCCCCGCGGGCCAGGGCACCTGCGGGGAGCGGTAGTAGTCCATGCCGAGCGCGTCCCAGCGGGGGGCCTGGGCCGCGAGCCGGGACCGGTAGCCGTCCCAGTCGTGCGTGGCCGCCGGGGACCAGCCCAGTTCGGCGATGCCGGGCAGCCTCGGGAAGGCCATGTACTCGAGGTGGCCGGAGTTCTCGAGGGTCTCGGTCCACAGCGGCGCCTCGACCCCGCGCACCGCCGAGGCGGGCACGCCGGGCAGATGGGCGTCCGGGTCCCAGTCGTAGGAGCGGCGTACGTCGACGTGGCCCGCCCAGGACAGGCCGAGCGGGGTGTTCGCGTCGTACTTCATGTCCAGGTAGGCGCGGTCGGCCGGGGAGAGGATCAGCCCGGTGCCGTTGCGGGCCGCCTCGGCGACCCGCTCCTTCTCCGCCGGGCCGGTGCCGTCCAGGCCCCAGTACTGGGCGAGCGCCCCCTTCGCCGGATCGGCGCCGGTGAGCTGGTGCCAGCCGATGACCGTCTTGCCGTACCGTGCGACGATCGGCTGCACCCGCTTCATGAACGTCACGAAGTCGTCGTGGGGCGTGGAGTGCGCCTCGTCGCCGCCGATGTGCAGATAGCGGCCCGGGGTGAGCGCGGCCAGCTCGCGCACGACGTCGTCCACGAAGTCGTAGGTGATCTCCTTGCCGACGCACAGCGAGCTGAAGCCGACCGCGGTGCCGGTGTAGAGCGGGGGCGCCACGCCGTCGCAGTTCAGCTCGGCGTAGGAGGCGAGGGCCGCGTTGGTGTGGCCCGGCATGTCGATCTCGGGGACGACCTCCAGATGGCGGGAGGCCGCGTACCGGACGATCCGCCAGTAGTCGGCCTTGGTGTAGAAGCCCCCGGGGCCGCCCCCGACCTCGGTGGAGCCGCCGTACGTCGTCAGCCGCGGCCACGAGTCGACGGCGATGCGCCAGCCCTGGTCGTCGCTGAGGTGCAGATGCAGTTTGTTGATCTTGTAGAGGGCGAGCTGGTCGATGTACCGCTCGACCTGGCCGACGGTGAAGAAGTGCCGGGAGACGTCCAGCATGGCGCCGCGCCATCCGTAGCGCGGGGCGTCCTCGATCGTGCCGCCGGCGACCAGCCACGGGCCGGGCTGCACGGAGTCCTTCTCGATGGCGGCCGGGAGGAGCTGGCGCAGGGTCTGCACACCGTGGAAGAGACCGGCGGGCCGGGCGGCGGTGATGGTGAGGCCCGAGCGTCCGCTGTCGAGGCGGTAGCCCTCCGCGCCGCCGGCCCCGCCGTGCGGGCTCTTCACCAGCCGGAGCCTGATGTCGCCTCCGCCTCCGTCCTTGCCGGTGCCGCCCCCGCCGTCGCCGGTGACCGGCAGGCGGTAGCCGGTGGAGGGGCGCAGCACGTCCGCGAGGTAGTCGCCGGCCTCGCGCGCCGCGCGGGAGTCACCGACCCGGATCCGGGTGCGTTCGGTGATGCGGTACGGGGATCCGCCCGGTTCCACCGAGGCGGGGGCCGGGATCACCCGGTCGAGCGGGGCCGGTGCCGCCTCGCCCCGGTCGCCCGGGGCCGCGCCCATGGTGGTGGCCCCGGCCGCCATGACCAGCAGCAGGGACCCGAGCAGCCGGGTCGTACGGGGAGTCGTTCCGTGGTGCCGTCGTTGCCGTCTCACACGCGCTCCCATCTCGTCAGCTCTCAACTCCACGGCTCCACAAGGGAACCGACAAGGTACAGACCACTCTCCCGCAGATCCGGTGAAACAATCACCCCATGGCGGAAATCATCCAGAAGGACGGCACCTGGGTCTTCGACGGGGACACCCTGCGGCTGACGCCCGGCCGGGACAAGAGCGTCGGGCTGCTCCGCCGGACGCTGGGCGAGCTGACGGTCCCCCTGAAGGCGTTGGCGGGCGTCTCGTTCGAGCAGGGCCGCAAGACGGGGCGGCTCAGGCTGAGGCTGCGCGAGGGCGCCGACCCGCTGCTCCAGGCGGCCGGCGGCCGGCTCACCGAGCCGCACGACCCGTACCAGCTGATCGTGGAGTCCGACCGGTACGGCGTCGCCGAGTACTTCACGGACGAGGTCCGCAACGCCCTGCTGCTGGACCGGATACCCTCCGACCCGGTCTCCGCGTATCTGCTGCCCGGCCCGTCCGTGCCGCTGTCGGTCGCCGCCGGGGACGGTTCGGCGAGCTTCGACGGGGAGCAGATCCGCCTGGAGTGGAACTGGAAGACGGAGGACTCCAAGTCCGCCGCCGGCACCCGCGTCCTCGCGCTGGCCGAGATCACCGCCGTGGAGTGGCAGCCGTCGGCCGGGCTGGAGAACGGCCATCTGCGTTTCGTCGTGCGCCACGCGCCCGCCAAGACCCCGGCGAAGTACGACCCCAACGCGGTGGAGCTGTGGGGTTTCAAGAAGGATCCCCTGATGGCGCTCGTCGCCGCCGCCGTCCAGGCCCGTCTGCCCCATCCCGCCGCCTCGGCCCTCGCCGGGAGCGAACCCCCGGCCCTGCCGGGGGCCCCGGGCGCGGGCGCCGCCCCCGCCCGCGAGGACGACCACGACGCGCTGCTGCGCCGGCTGCGCGAGCTGGGCGAACTGCACCGCGCCGGGATCCTGACGGACGAGGAGTTCACCCAGGCCAAGCAGGCGGTCCTGAAACGCATGTAGACCGACCGGGCACCCGACCGCCCACCCGGCCGCACACCCGTCTGGCGGCCTTCACACCTCCACACCCTCGCACTCCTGCCCGAAATCGGGCAGGATTCTTGCGTGAACCCCTCCCTTACCCCAGGATCGTCGAGTGCACGACGAACTTGTTGATCATCTGGCGCGGTCCTCGCCCCTCAGCCGGGGCGAGGCGCTGCGTGTGATCCAGGACGTGCTCGCCTACTTCGACGAGACGACCGAGGACTTCGTCCGTCGCCGCCACCGCGAGCTCCAGGCCCAGGGCCTGGTGAACGCGACGATCTTCGAACGGATCGAGGCGGACCTCAGATACCGCACCGTGGCCCCGCCCGAGCTCTCGCTCCGGCAGCTGCGGCGCATCGTCTACGGCTAGGAAACCACCACATATGTGCGGAATCGTCGGATACATCGGCAGGCGTGAGGTCGCCCCTCTGCTGCTCGAGGGCCTGCAGCGCCTGGAGTACCGGGGCTACGACTCGGCGGGCATCGCCGTCACGTCGCCGAAGGCGGCCGGTCTGCGGACGGTCAAGGCCAAGGGCCGGGTGCGCGACCTGGAGGCGAAGGTCCCGGCGCGCTTCAAGGGCACCACGGGCATCGCCCACACCCGCTGGGCCACCCACGGCGCCCCCTCCGACGTGAACGCGCACCCGCACCTGGACGCCGAGGGCAAGGTCGCCGTCGTCCACAACGGCATCATCGACAACGCCGGTGAGCTGCGCCGCAAGCTGGAGGCGGACGGCGTCGAGTTCCTCTCCGAGACGGACACCGAGGTCCTCACCCACCTGATCGCCCGCTCGCAGGCCGAGAAGCTGGAGGACAAGGTCCGCGAGACGGTGCGGATCATCGAGGGCACCTACGGCATCGCCGTGCTGCACGCCGACTTCCCCGACCGCATCGTGGTGGCCCGCAACGGCTCGCCCGTGGTGCTCGGCATCGGCGAGAAGGAGATGTTCGTCGCCTCGGACATAGCCGCCCTGGTCACCCACACCCGGCAGATCGTCACCCTCGACGACGGCGAGATGGCCACCCTCAAGGCCGACGACTTCCGTACCTACACCACCGAGGGCACCCGTACGACGGCCGAGCCGACCACCGTGGAGTGGGAGGCGGCCTCGTACGACATGGGCGGCCACGACACGTACATGCACAAGGAGATCCACGAGCAGGCCGAGGCCGTGGACCGGGTGCTGCGGGGCCGGATCGACGACCGGTTCTCCACCGTGCGCCTCGGCGGCCTGAACCTGGACGCGCGGGAGGCCCGCCAGATCCGCCGGGTGAAGATCCTCGGCTGCGGCACCTCGTACCACGCGGGCATGATCGGCGCCCAGATGATCGAGGAGCTGGCCCGCATCCCCGCCGACGCCGAGCCGGCCTCCGAGTTCCGCTACCGCAACGCGGTCGTCGACCCCGACACGCTGTACGTCGCGGTGTCCCAGTCCGGTGAGACCTACGACGTGCTGGCGGCGGTGCAGGAGCTGAAGCGCAAGGGCGCCCGGGTGCTGGGCGTGGTGAACGTCGTCGGTTCGGCGATCGCCCGCGAGGCGGACGGCGGCATGTACGTGCACGCCGGGCCCGAGGTGTGCGTGGTGTCCACCAAGTGCTTCACCAACACCACGGTCGCCTTCGCCCTCCTCGCCCTGCACCTGGGCCGCACCCGCGACCTGTCCGTGAGCGACGGCAAGCGGATCATCGAGGGGCTGCGCCGGCTCCCGGGGCAGATCGCCGAGATCCTGGAGCAGGAGGAGGAGATCAGGAAGCTGGCCCTGCAGTACGCCGAGGCCCGCTCGATGCTCTTCATCGGCCGCGTCCGGGGCTACCCGGTGGCCCGCGAGGCGTCGCTGAAGCTGAAGGAGGTCTCCTACATCCACGCGGAGGCCTACCCCGCGTCCGAGCTCAAGCACGGCCCGCTGGCCCTGATCGAGCCCGCGCTGCCCACGGTCGCGATCGTCCCCGACGACGAGCTGCTGGAGAAGAACCGCGCGGCGCTGGAGGAGATCAAGGCCCGCAGCGGCCCGATCATGGCCGTCGCCCACCAGGAGCAGGAGAAGGCCGACCACACGATCGTCGTCCCGAAGAACGAGAACGAGCTGGACCCCATCCTCATGGGAATCCCGCTCCAACTCCTCGCCTACCACACGGCGTTGGCCCTGGGCCGGGACATCGACAAGCCCCGCAACCTCGCCAAGTCGGTCACCGTCGAGTAGGTCGGGCAGGCGGCACTCGCCCCTGAAGGCATCCGGACACCCGCGTGGGCGGGGCGGGCACCCCGCCCCGCCCACGCGGGTGCACACCGACCCCGGCCGGCCGACGCCCGGTGCCGGCCGGTGGTCACCGGCCGACGCGTCAGGGAATGACCACGACCGGGCGCTGGGCCCGCTTGGCGAGCCGGCCCGCGACGGAGCCGAAAAGACGGCCGACGAGACCGTGGGTGGAGCCGACGACGATCGCGTCGGCCTCGTACTCCCGGCCGACCTCCTCGAGTTCGTGGCAGATGTCGCCGCCGCGCTCGACCAGGATCCAGGGCACCTCGGTGAGGTAGTCCGCGCAGGCCAGTTCGAGACCGAGGACCTCGGTGCGATGGTCCGGGACGTCGACGAAGACCGGAGGCTCACAGCCCGCCCACACCGTGGTCGGGAGCCGGTTGGCGACGTGGACGATGATCAGCGCGGAACCGAAGCGCCGGGCCATGCCGATCGCGTACGCGAGGGCGCGCTCGCTGGAGGTGGAACCGTCGAAGCCGACGACGACGCCGTGCCGGAACGCCGGATCGCACGGCTGGCGCGACTGAGCCGCGCCCAGGGGCTCGGCCCCCACCGGCTCGGCGGTCGTGGGGTCGGCGAGGGGTCGCTTGCGGTCCGCGGGTTCGAAGAATTCGTGACCGGCCATGGCTGTCTCGGCGTTGTGATCCTTGTTATGAGGGACGACAGGCTGCGTCGGAGCTGTGTCCGGGAATCATCTTCCCAACCCCATACCCCCAAGGATACGGCGGCACGCCTCCTTCGCGCAGACCCCGTCCACGCTGGCCGACGGGTATCCCGGAGCATGCCCGAGGGGACGCCCCTCACGCAATGGTCGCTGCGTTGTACAGGCGGTTTGCACAGGGCGGGCCCAGCCGCGAGAGTGGGGCGTGCCGGGGGTGCCGGCCCGCGGGCGCAGTGACCGACGCCCCGCTCGCGCGTTGATCCCGTGCGCCGCACCGTACGAAGCACCTGCCGCGTCCGCTCCGGGAGCGGACCCCGGCCGACCCCGGAGTGGCCCGGAGCCGACTTGCCGCACCGATCCGCCCCATCCTCCCCGCCCGGCCGGAAAAGGGCCCCGCGACGGACTTGTCGGACCGGTCCGCGACCCGGCGGAGAGACACCGGTCGCCTGACCGGTTTCCGCGCACGCGGCCGCATGTTTTCAGCCAACTTCCGCAACCTGTGCATCCCCTGGTGCGACCACCCCCCAACCCCCGTTCGACCTGCACGGAAAGGCCTCGGGGGACCCCGCGCACCCTATGGGGATTGGCCACCACGACAAGGCGCACTTCCCTGCGCGCCCCACGAGTGCAACCCTTCGTGATCGAATGCTTCACGCCAAGTTGCCAAGTCGACAATCCACCGGGGGCCGAACTGGCCACCCGGGCACGACGGGACGCAGTAGATTCGATCTTGACTGTCTTACGGCGGGGGACTCGTGCAGGACCGAGGGGAAACGTGCAGGTGCGACACAACCGAGGAGCCGCGACCACCGAGGGGGGCTTAGCAGTATGAGCCACGACTCCACTGCCGCGCCGGACATCGCGGCCCGGAAACTCACCGGGCGACGCCGCAAGGAGATCGTCGCGGTGCTGCTGTTCAGCGGCGGCCCCATCTTCGAGAGTTCCATACCGTTGTCGGTGTTCGGCATCGACCGCCAGGACGCCGGCGTACCGCGCTACCGCCTGCTGGTGAGTGCGGGTGAGGAGGGCCCCCTGCGGACCACGGGGGGTCTCGAACTCACCGCGCCGCACGGCCTGGAGGCGATCGCACGGGCGGGCACCGTTGTCGTGCCCGCCTGGCGTTCGATCACCTCGCCGCCACCGGACGAGGCGCTCGAAGCGCTGCGCCGGGCCCATGAGGAGGGCGCCCGCATCGTCGGGCTGTGCACCGGCGCCTTCGTGCTCGCGGCGGCCGGCCTGCTGGACGGCCGTCCGGCGACGACCCACTGGATGTACGCGCCGACGCTGGCGAAACGCTATCCGTCGGTGCACGTCGATCCGCGGGAACTCTTCGTGGACGACGGCGACGTGCTGACCTCCGCCGGTACGGCGGCCGGAATCGACCTGTGCCTGCACATCGTGCGCACGGATCACGGCAACGAAGCGGCGGGGGCACTCGCCCGGCGGCTCGTCGTCCCGCCGCGCCGGACGGGAGGTCAGGAACGCTATCTGGACAGGTCTTTACCCGAGGAGATCGGCGCCGACCCGCTCGCCGAGGTCGTCGCCTGGGCCCTGGAGCACCTCCACGAACAGTTCGACGTGGAGACGCTGGCGGCACGCGCGTACATGAGCCGTCGTACGTTCGACCGCCGCTTCCGCTCGCTGACCGGCAGTGCGCCGCTGCAGTGGCTGATCACGCAGCGGGTGCTGCAGGCACAGCGCCTGCTGGAGACGTCGGACTACTCGGTGGACGAGGTCGCGGGCCGCTGCGGCTTCCGCTCACCGGTCGCGCTGCGGGGCCACTTCCGGCGCCAGCTGGGTTCGTCCCCGGCCGCCTACCGGGCCGCGTACCGCGCACGGCGCCCCCAGGCGGAGCGGCACCAGGGCTCCGACGGCCTCCCGGCCGGGCCGGCGCACCAGCACGGGCACCCGGGCCATCCCGGCCAGGCACCCGCCGCGCCGCATCCGGACAGCCCGGTACCGCACCAGTCCCGGCGCGCGGCGGCCGCGAGCACCCTGGGCGGTCCGCCGCTGGCGGCGTCGGCGTCCTCGGCCGACCCGGGCCGTGAGGCCCGCGAGGCCTACCTCCAGGCCCGGGCGAGCGTGCCGGGCCAGCGCAGCGCGCCGTGAGGCGGACCTGAGACGAGCGTGAGGGGCGGGCGGGTCCTGTTCGGACCCGCCCGCCCCTCACGCTCGTCTCAGGTCCGCCTCACGGCGCGCTGCGCTGGCCCGGCACGCTCGCCCGGGCCTCCCCGCCCCGGTCGGCCGCGGACGCCCACGCCGCCAGCGGCGGACCCCCCAGGGT
>NZ_LIQT01000258.1 GCF_001418415.1 Streptomyces hirsutus | reverse complement strand
CGGTGGCGGCGGTGGGAGCGGTGGGCTCCGCGGCCGCTGCGGTTCCGGCGGCCTCGGCGGCCCGGTACAGCACCTCGAGGGCGTACCGGTGCAGGCGCAGCAGCAGGCGGACCTGGTGCCAGGGGGCGTCCTGCGGATGCGGAGCCGGGTCCGGGGACAGCCCGTGGGCCAGCGCCTCCGCGTTGTACGGGCTGCCCGCGGTGATCAGGGGCAGCGCCGCGACGGCGTCGACGAGCCGCTCCCGCGCGGCCTCGGCCGGCGGGCGCAGGTCGGCGGTGCCGGCGGCCGGGGTCAGCGGAACCTCGCTGGCCAGCACGGCGACCTTGTCGGCGACGGCGTGGAACCGGGAGGAGCCGAGGGCCTGGAGCGCCGTGGAGTGCGCCCGGGTCCGGGCCAGGGTGAGCTGCCGGTCCAGCAGGGCGCCGGCCTTGGCGGCGCCCACGGTGAGGCTGCCGCGCCCGGGGGCGGCGGTGGTGGTCCCGGCCGTGGCGGCGACGGCGGCCGGGGCGGAGGACCGGGCCGAGCCGCCGGGCCCGCCGGGTCCGCCCGCCGGACCGGCCCCGGCCGGTCCCTGGGCCGGGAGCGCCGCCGTGCCGGACAGCCGGTGCAGTGCCTGGAGCAGCCGCTCCAAACGTGCCGAGCAGGCGTGTTCCAGTGCCAGGGTGCCGGAGACCCAGGCCAGCTCCGGGCGCATCGCCTCGGACCAGTCGGGGTCCAGGACCGCCTGGAAGGTGTGCAGGCTGCCGCTGATCCGGCGGGCGGACCGGCGCAGCGCGAGCGCCGCTTCGACGGAACCCTCCGAGGCCGCCGCGCCCGCCCCCGCCTCCCGGTGGAGACGCAGCGCGCGCAGGAACTCGGTGGCCTGGGCCCGTAGATAACCCGACAGGGCCTCCGCGGACACCGGACCGGCCGTCGGACCGGTTGTCAGTCCGGTCCTCGGGCCGGTGCTCGGGCCGGACTCGGAGCCGGGGCCCGAGCCCGGTCCTGAGCCGGTTCTCGGGTCCGTCGGGTCAAGGTGTTGCTGTGCCACGCCGGCGCCTCCGGGCGTCTATGAGCATCTCCTGGATGTGTCGCAGGGGCCGGCCGTCCGCGTCCGTCGCGTGCCGTGTCCACTCGCCGTCCGGGCCGAGGTGCCAGGACGTGATGGTGTCGGACATGCCGGACTCCAGCAGCCGGTTCAAGGACGCCCGGTGGGCGGGGTCGGTGACCCTGACCAGCGCCTCGATACGGCGGTCCAGGTTGCGGTGCATCATGTCCGCGCTGCCGAACCACACCTCGGGCTCGCCGCCGTTGCCGAAGGAGAAGATGCGGGAGTGTTCGAGGAAGCGGCCGAGGACGGACCGGACCCGGATGTTCTCCGACAGCCCCTCGACGCCCGGCCGGATCGCGCAGATGCCACGCACCCACACGTCCACCGGCACCCCCGCCTGCGAGGCCCGGTACAGGGCGTCGATGATCGCCTCGTCCACCATCGAGTTGACCTTGATGCGGACGTACGCGGGGCGTCCGGCACGGTGGTGCTGGGCCTCCTTGTCGATCCGGGAGATCAGCCCGTCGCGCAGGGACTTGGGGGCGACCAGCAGCCGCCGGTACGTCTCGCGGCGGGAGTAGCCGGAGAGGCGGTTGAACAGGTCCGAGAGGTCCGCGCCGACCTGCGGGTCGGCGGTGAGCAGGCCGAGGTCCTCGTAGAGCCGGGCCGTCTTCGGGTGGTAGTTGCCGGTGCCCACGTGGCTGTACCGCCGGAGCGTCTCGCCCTCCTGGCGGACCACCAGGGACAGTTTGCAGTGGGTCTTCAGACCGACCAGACCGTAGACGACGTGGCAGCCGGACTCCTCCAGCTTGCGCGCCCACTTGATGTTGGCGGACTCGTCGAACCGGGCCTTGAGCTCGACCAGGACGAGGACCTGCTTGCCGGACTCGGCCGCGTCGATGAGCGCGTCGACGATCGGGGAGTCGCCGGAGGTCCGGTACAGGGTCTGCTTGATCGCGAGGACGTCCGGGTCGGCCGCCGCCTGCTCCAGGAAGGCCTGCACCGACGTGGAGAACGAGTCGTACGGGTGGTGCAGCAGCACGTCCCGGCTGCGGAGCGCGGCGAAGACGTCCGGCGCGGACGCCGACTCGACCTCGGCGAGATCGCGGTGCGTGCCGGCGATGAACGCGCGGTACTTCAGCTCCGGCCGGTCGAGCCCGTGGATGCGGAAGAGGCCGGTGAGGTCGAGCGGCCCCGGCAGCGGGTACACCTCGGCCTCGCTGATCTTCAGTTCGCGCACCAGGAGGTCCAGGACGTCACGGTCGATGGACTCCTCGACCTCGAGGCGCACCGGCGGCCCGAAGCGGCGCCGCATGAGCTCCTTCTCCAGGGCGATGAGGAGGTTCTCGGTGTCGTCCTCCTCGACCTCCAGATCCTCGTTGCGGGTGAGCCGGAAGGCGTGGTGCTGGAGCACCTCCATGCCCGGGAACAGCTCCTCCAGGTGGGCGGCGATGACGTCCTCGACGGGGACGTAACGGCCCGGGGAGCTCTCCAGGAAGCGGGACAGCAGCGGCGGCACCTTGACCCGGGCGAAGTGCCGGTGACCGGTGACCGGGTTGCGCACGATCACGGCCAGGTTCAGCGACAGTCCCGATATGTACGGGAAGGGGTGCGCCGGGTCGACCGCCAGGGGGGTCAGCACGGGGAAGATCTGGTGCCGGAAGAGGGTGAACAGGCGGGCCTGCTCCTTCTCCGTCAGCTCGCTCCAGCGGACCAGGTGGATGCCCGCGTCCGCCAGCCCGGGGAGGACGTCCTCGTGGAAGCAGGCGGCGTGCCGTGCCATCAGCTCGCGCGAACGGGACCAGATCATCTCCAGCACCTCGCGCGGCTGGAGGCCGGACGCGGAGCGGGTGGCGACACCGGTGGCGATGCGGCGCTTGAGACCGGCCACCCGGACCATGAAGAACTCGTCCAGGTTGCTGGCGAAGATCGCGAGGAAGTTGGCCCGCTCGAGGAGGGGGGTGCTCGGGTCCTCGGCGAGCTCCAGAACGCGCTCGTTGAAGGCGAGCCAGCTGCGCTCCCGGTCGAGGAACCTGCCCTGGGGGAGCGGCTCGCCGCCCGTGTCCGACTCCTTGTAGACGTCCAGGTCCGAGTCGATGTCCGGTTCCAGATCGGAGACCGTCCCGGCCACGGTGTGCGGCCGGTGGGCGGCGATCGAGCCCACGGAGGGCTGCGGGTGTTGCACCTGGCCCGTGGCTTGTACCTGACCCTTGGCGGTGGCGCCAATTTTGGCGTTCGACTGGCTCATGAATCCATTGTTCCGCGCCACAGGCCTTATAGGCGCGCCGGACGGCGGGGGCGGGAGGGATCGTGCCCCTGGGGCGGCCCCGTTCCCCCCGGGTGGCGGGGGCGGCTCTGGCACGACGGGATGCATGCGCCGAGCGTCGCAAGACTGTCTGAATCCCCGGTTACGGAGACATGACGTGTGGGCTATCGGGGCGCGGCCCACCGGGGCCGGGGCGGGCGCGCGGAGGCCGGACCCCGGCGCGCGCACCGGGCGCCCGCGCGCCGGTGGGGCGTCGCTCCGGTCGGTGTTCTCGGGACGACCGTATGC
>NZ_LIQT01000257.1 GCF_001418415.1 Streptomyces hirsutus | reverse complement strand
CGCGATCGTCGCCGTCGCCGCACTCCGGCCCCGCTGAGCCCTGGCCCGCCCGTCCCCGCCGAACCCGACAACCCACCGTGGAGGCACCTCTTGCCGGAATGGCTTGTTCTCACCCTCGCGATGCTGGCCGTCTGCGTCGTGGTGGTCGTCATCACCCTCGTACGCCACCGCGCGGCCCCCGACGACGAGGACCCCAGCGAGACCCCGGACGTCATCGAGTACATGACGATGTGGATCGGCGTGGTGTACGCCATCGTCCTGGGCCTGGCCATCGCCGGGGTCTGGGAGGGGCGCAGCGCCGCCCAGGACCATGTGCGGGCGGAAGCGGTCGCGCTGCACGAGGTCTCGGAGCGGGTACGGATCTATCCGACCGACATCCGTGAACGCATTCGGGACGATGTCAACGCCTATGTCGGACACGTCGTGACCACCGAATGGCGCGCCATGGCCGACGACGGCCAGGTCACCGAGCGCGGGACGGAGTTGCTCGACCGGGTCCGCCGGGACGTCACCGACTACGAACCGGCGACGGATTTCGAGGCCCAGGCCTATCAGCCGCTCGTCGACCAGGTGTCCGCCGCCGACCAGGCACGCGCGGCCCGTGCGGAGTCGACCGGGGAGACCATGCCGGGTGTGGTGTGGTTCGGGCTGATCGGCGGCGCGGTCGTCACCATCGGGATGATCTTCGCGCTGCAGATCCGGCGTACCCGGCGTGAGCTGATCCTCGCCGGACTGTTCTCGGCGCTGATCGCCTTCCTGCTCTTCCTGATCTGGGATTTCGACGCGCCGTTCAGCCGTGGGCTCGCCGCGTCGGCCGATCCGTTCCGCCTCCTGTTCCCCGGCATCGGGAGCTGACCGGGCCCGCACCACGGTTCCGGTACCGGGGACGTGCGCCACGCCGTGCGCGTCCCCCTCCCGCAGGACCGGAGTCCCCCGTACGGCCCACGGGAGTGACCCGTTCGCGTGACTGCGATCGCGCCGCTCGGTGCGACTTTCTAGCGTTTCGGACATCGGGAACGCGTTCCTGACGCGAGCGGAACAGGTCCGCCGCCGTTCCTCGGCACCGGAGGACTCACCATGCACGCGATACGCGTCGCTTCCGCCGTGCTCCTGGGCGTCGGCGCCCTCGCCCTCGCCGCCGCACCGGGTGCCGTCGCCGTGGACGGCGATGTCACCCCGTTCGGTTTCGGTCTCCGGCCCTCCCTCGTCGAGCCCGGCGACCGGATCGCTCTGCACGTGGACCGGACCGGCGGCGAGTGCGAGGGGCGCGCGACGGTCTCCTCACAGGTCCTCGACCCGGTGACCATTCCGAAGAATCGCTCGGGGGCGACGGCGGAGGTGTACCGGGATGCCAGGCCCGGCGCCGTCCACCAGGTGGCCTTCACCTGTGACGGGGTCACCGGCACCACGAGTCTGACCATCGCCGGTGGCCGCCCCGCGCCGCTCCCCTCTCCGCTGCCCGTGGAATCCGGGGGTGCGGCCCGGCATTCGAGGGGTGTGCACGCCGGGGAGGGCGGCAGCCTGGCCGGCCTCGACCTCGGTGGGATCGGACTCGGCGCCGCACTTCTCACGGGTTCGGTGGGCGCCGCGTACCGCTTCACCCGCCGCGACGGTGCGCGGGACGGCGCATGACGGCACCACAGGACGTCAGGGCGGCCCGTCGGCAGGGCTGCAGGTCCGGAGGGCAGCAGGATCACATGACTGCGCCCCGGGTCCGGTCGGGGATCCAGGGCGTGGCCTCCGGACACACCTGCGAAAAGGCCACTGCGGAAAATGGCTTCAGAGCTGCTTCTCGGCACGACGGCGCATCCAGAAAATACTGCCCGCCACGACCGCGGAGGTCACCAGTCCGCCGCCGATGGCCATGTCGGTCGGGGTAGCCCCGTCGGTGCTGCTGCCGCCGAGGCCGCCGCGGACCCCGCCGAGGACGGTGAAGGCGGCCGGCCGGGTCAGGCTCCGGCCGGAGCAGTGCGCCGTGATGTCGTACGAGCCGGCGCGGGCGTCGTTGTAGATGGGGGCGGTGCCCTTCGCGGTGCCGCCGGAGCCGTGGCCGGACGTCAGGTTGGTCCTGGGGAAGGCGTTGGACGTGGCGTGGCCACCGTTGGGGCAGCCGTCGACGGTGATGGTCAGCTGGCCGCCGCGGGCGATGACGCTGGGCAGGGCGACGACGTTGGACGGGCTGGAGCCCTGGCCGCCGTCCGCGACGGCGGCCGGGGCGGCGAGCCCGAGGACGGCGACCGCGGCACCGGCGGACGCCAGGGCACGTGACTTGCGCATGTGATCCTCCGCGGAAGACGCCCCGGGTCCGGTCCCCGGTCGATCGGCGAGAAAGCGCCTCCCAACAAGACCCTCAGTTGCCGTGCCCCTGCGCGCATTTCGGCGATGGTCCGTCCCGGTGAGGCGGCGGCCCTCACGGATCCGTGCTTTCGGATATCACCGCAGGTCACGAACCGTCAGAGGATCTTCGCTCGGCGGCACCCCGGATGGCTTACCGATCACCGCCCGGCCACCCGTTCGCCCTTGTCCCGTCGCCGGTTGCGTGCGCCGCGTTTAGCGTTTCCGCCATGCGCGAGTGACACGGCGACGGCCGTGTCGAGAGGGGAAGGCGAATGTCTGCTTTCGAACCGGACGAATTCGAAGAGGAGGCGCGGCGGAAGAGGCGTGCTCCGTGGGGCGTTATAGCGCTGGTTCTGCTCACCGGCCTCGCGCTCATCCGGAATGGTTCGGGGGAGTTCGACGAGGGGCCGCCGCAGCCCGCCGTGGCCGCCGCGGACAGCAGGGTGCCCGGTGCCACCACGGCCGCGACGGTGCGACCGCTGCCGTACTCGGTTCCGAGCCGGGTCCGGATTCCGACGATCCAGGTGGACGCACCGGTGATGGCCGTGGGCCTGGACGCGGAGGGGTGGGTGGAGGCGCCGCCGCCCGAGGACCCCAATCTGGCGGGCTGGTTCACCGGCGGGGTCGCTCCCGGGGAGAAGGGCACGGCGGTCGTGGTCGGCCATGTCGACAACGGTCTGGGCCCGACCGTCTTCTACGGGCTCGGTTCTCTGGAAAAGGGCAATCGCGTCGAGGTCGAGCGCGAGGACGGAAAGACCGCGGTGTTCGAGATCTACGGCATCGAGGTCTTCGCGAAGAACGACTTTCCCGGTGACCGGGTCTACAACTCGAAGGGCTCCTCGGAGTTGCGGGTCATCACCTGCGGTGGCGGTTTCACCCAGCAGGACGGTTACGACGGGAACGTCGTCGTGTTCGCCCGCCTCGCCGAGGTCCGCTGAGCGGCCGGCTCCGTCCGGGCGGGCGGAGGGAGCCGGCCGGAGCGGCCCGGCTCAGACGTGGTGCCGGCGGGGCACCGTGACCCGGTAGCCGGAGTCCAGCAGTTCGGGCAGGTACTCGCGCAGCGCCCGCACGCTCTGGGAGCGGTCGCCTCCGGCGTCGTGCGAGAGCACCACGACCCCGGGTGCGGCGCCGTTCTGCACCCGGTCGACGATGGTGCGGGTGCCGGGGCTGGTCCAGTCGAGGGTGTCCACCGTCCAGGCGAGGGGTTCCATGCCCAGTTCGGCGCCGAGCTGGAAGGCGGCACGGTTCCAGGCTCCGTAGGGCGCGCGGAACCACTGGGGGCGTTCGCCGTTCCCCTTCTCGATGATGTCGCAGGTGCGTTCCATCTCGGAGCGGATCCTGCCGCGGGACAGACGGGTGAGCAGGGGGTGGGACCAGGTGTGGTTGCCGACGACGTGTCCCTCGTCGGACATGCGGGCCAGCAGGTCCTTGTTGTAGGAGACCATTTCCCCGCACACGAAGAACATCGCGCGGACGTCGTACGCCGCGAGCGTGTCGAGGATGTCCGGGGTGTAGCGGGGGTCAGGTCCGTCGTCGAAGGTCAGCACCATGGTGCTCCCCCTCCCGGAGACCCGCAGCAGCGGTGCGCTCCGCACCGGGGTTCCGCCGGGGGCCGCCCCGGGCGGGCCGTAGCCGGTGAGGGGTCTGAGGCGGTACGCGGAGGGCTGGAGCGGGCGGCCGGCGGCCTGGGCTCCGGCGGCGGGTGCGGCGGGGCGTGCCGCCTCGGTGCCGGAGCCCTTCGCGAGGAGCCCGGCCGTGCCGGCCGCTCCCACGACGGCGGCGCCGGTGAGCAGCGCCCGGCGCCGCGTGAGCAACTGATCCTTCTGCATGACTCATCAGTCGCCCGCCCGGCGACGGGTGACCTCGGCGACACCTGTGCGGCCGGACGTTTCCACCCGCTCGGCCCAGTGCCACCGCCGCACGGGCGTCCGATGGCCTCGGCGCCGTGACGGAGGAGCGCTCGGCACAGTTCGAACGGGTCACGGACGGTCCGAAGGCGATCGTGGCCGGAGTGGACGGCTCCGACACCTCCCTGCGGGCGGCGGCCTACGCCTCCGGCATGGCCCGGCGGCAGCACGCCCTGCTCGCCGTCGTGTACGTGCAGCCGGTACCGGCGGCGGGCGCGGCGCTCGGGGCGCCGGTGGCGGAGACCACGGACGAGATCGCCGAGGACCTGGTGAGGCAGGTCAGGGAGGCGTCCGAGCAGGTCCGGGGGGCTTCGACTCCCGCTGGGAGTTCCACACCTTCCGCGGCGACCCGTACAACGGCATGGTGAAGGCCGCGGACGACCTCAAGGCGGACGCGGTGGTGGGCGCCTCGGAGCAGGCGGGCCACCGGTTCGTGGGGTCGGTGGCGGTCCGGCTGGCGAAGGCGGGGCGCCGGCCGGTGACGGTGGTGCCGTGGACACCGTCGCGCCGGAAGGTGTGCGGGAGGGCGGGCGGTGTCAGAGGGTGCGCAGAAAGCCGAGGAGGATCTCGTTGAAGACCTCGGGCTGTTCCCTGCACGCGTAGTGTCCCGCCCCCTCGATGGTGGCGGAGCGGCCGTCGCGTACGCCGCGGACGAGACGCTCGGCCGCCGCGGTCAGATCGGCGGGTTCGAGTGAGCCGTTGACCGCGAGCACGGGCACGTCGATCGTCGGCACACGGTCCCAGGTGCCGGTGACGGGGACGCGCCGGTCCTTCTCGTCCGGGGTGTGCTTGGAGATCGTGTGCAGCGCCATCTCCCGCAGCCGGCGCGGGATGTCCGGGTCGATGTCGTCGGTGCCGCGGTGCTCGCCCGCCGCGACCCGTACGAAGGCGTTCAGCCAGCCCTCGATGTCACCGGCGCCCAGCGTGCGGGCGAACTCGGCCTGGATCCGGCGGGTCCACGGATCGGTGTGCTCGAACTCGCTGGTGGCCGCTCCGCAGACCACGACCGCGCGTACCAGATCCGGATGTTCGAGCACGGTGTCGGTCACGATGGCGCCGCCCATCGAGACGCCGGCCAGGACCGCGGGCCCCGCGTCGAGGTGGCGCAGCAGGGCGGCGAGGTCGTCCGCCCAGCGGAAGGGTGCCGTGGCGTTGGCGGAGAAGCCGTGGCCTCGTACGTCGGGCGCGATCACCCGGTGGTGGGCGGCGAGGGCCGGGATCTGGTCCTCGAAGAGCCGGTGGTCGACGAAGCCGGAGTGGAGGAGGACGACCAGGTCGCCCGCGCCGCTGTCGTGGTAGGCGAGATCGCCGTCGGAGGAGGTGAAGTACCGGAGTTCCGAAATCGTAGTCATGACAACCAAGGTGTCATCTCCGGTGAAGTTTGGCAACCAAGGTGTCATGATGGAGAAATGAGTGACACCGGGAACGACACCGACAAGCCCCTTCCACCCGACGAACTCGGCCCGCGCCTGATGGAGGTGTTCGATCTGGTCGGCCCGCTGTACCGCCGGGTGCAGCGCAAGGTCGAGCAGGGCGAGGCCGTGGAGGGTCTGTCCGTCGGGGTACGGGCCGTGCTGGACCTGCTGCACAAGCACGGCCCGATGACCGTGCCCCAGATGGGCCGCGCTCAGGCGATCAGCCGTCAGTTCGTGCAGCGCATGGTCAACGACGCCGCCGCGCGGGGCCTGGTGGAGAGCACCCCCAACCCCGCCCACCAGCGGTCGTCGCTGATCCGGCTCACCGACGGGGGCCGGGCGGCGATCACCGCCGCCGTCGCCCGTGAGCACGCCGTGCTGCGGGAGGTCGGCGGGGACCTCACGGACGCCGACCTGCGCTCCTGCGTACGCGTCCTCGCACAGATGCTGACGCTGTTCGACACCGTGGACGTGAACTGACCGCCGCCTCGACCGGTCCGGGCTACTCCCCCATGACCAGCCCGTCCATCGCCGCGCCCCGGCTCAGCACCACGGTCCGGATCCGGTCGCGGACGGACCGGACCTCGGCGCCCTCGGCGAGGGCCCGGTTGAGGTCGATCACACGGCCGGCGTCCACGTCGTAGAACTGCGGGACGAACTCGGCCTTCGTCACCTCCCAGCGTCCGTCCGGGCGCCCGGGCGGGGTGAAGGTGAAGCGTCCCAGGGTGGACTGGTTGCCGCGGGGGTCCGGGAGGCCCAGGTGGCCGGTCGTCGCGCCGGCGATCTGGTCGCCCGTCCCGTAGACCACCCAGGTGCCGTTGACCTTCTCGTACGCCTGCGGGACGTGGGAGTGGGTACCGAGGATCAGGTCGATGTCGGGGCGATGGCCGGTGCGGGCCGCGGTGAGGGAGCGGGCGAGGGCGACCTGCTGCTCGTCGGGGGCCTCCTCCCATTCGGTGCCCCAGTGCAGGGAGACCACGACCACGTCGGCGCCCGCCTTCCGGGCCGTGCGCGCGTCGGCGAGGATCCGGGTCTCGTCGACGAGGCCGACGGCCCAGGGTTCGCCGGACGGGAGCGGGGCGACGCCGGCGCCGTAGGTGTAGGCGAGGTGGGCCACCTCGGCCCGGCCCGCGCGCAGGACGGTCGCCCTGCGGGCCTCGTGCTCGGACCGGGCGGCGCCGGCGTGCCGCAGGCCGGCCCGGTCGAGGGCGTCCAGGGTGCGGCGGATGCCGTCGTCCGGGGTGTGGCGGGAGGCGATGGAGCAGCCGTCGTAGCCGGTGACGGCGAGGGCCTGGGCGATCTCCGGCGGGGACTCGAAGTCGGTGGAGTCGCCGCCGGCGCCGTACGCGGTTCCCATGTGACACAGCGCCAGGTCGGCGCCCGCGACGACGGATCGGACGCCGGAGAGCATCGGCCCGAAGTCGTGGCCGCTGCCGCCCGCGTCGAAGCGGGCGCGGTCGATGGCCGAGCCGTGCGGCAGCACGTCCCCCGAGGCGACCAGGGTGAAGCCACGGTCCCGCACGACCGGGGCCCCCGGATGGCCGGATTCCGGTGGTCGGTGGTGCCGGTCCTGCCAGGCTGCGCCCGCGGCGAGGACGACGGTGAGGGCCAGGGCCACCTGTCTACTGCGTGCGATCATTGCTTCACCCCGGTATGCGGCGTTCCACTGTCGTATTTACTGACAAATAGATAAGAATCGCTTTCTGTTTCCCCGGTGTTCCGACACGCGGTTTAGGCCGTCCGGCGTGCACGAACCGTCATCCGGACCGTTCGTCGAACCGTTCGTCGACGCGATCGACCGTCCGCCGCACGTCTTTGCGCGCGCCCTGTCCCCGAAGAGCGCGGTACGTTGCCATACCGCCATGACGGCCGGAATGACACTCATGAACGGGACAACCGCCGAACACGAACTCGCCGCCCTGCAACGCGAGCACGGCCGGCCTCTCTTCGCGCTGCTGCTCCGGCTCTGCGACGGGGACCGACAGCGCGCCGAGGATCTCGTCCAGGAGACACTGGTACGGGCCTGGCAGCACCCCGAGGCGCTGCGCGCCGACGACTTCGACTCCGTACGGCCCTGGCTGATGACCGTGGGCCGACGGCTCGCCATCGACGCGCGGCGGGCCCGGCAGGCACGGCCGCCCGAGGTGGGCGACGCGGTGCTGGAGAACGCGCGGGTGAGCTCCGACCACGCCGAACGGGCCGCGGCGGCGCTCGATGTCCGCCGGGCCGTGAAGACACTCACTCCGGAGCACCGTGAAGTCCTGGTGCTCGTGTACTTCCAGGGGGCGAGCGTGGCGGAGGCCGCGGCGGCACTGGGGATACCGCCCGGTACCGTGAAGTCCCGCGCGTACTACGCCCTGCGCGCCCTGCGCCGGGTGCTTCCGGGATACGCCGCCGACCTGCGGTGAAACCGACGGCCGGGTCAAACCTCCGTAAAGCGCCTTGCCGACGACCCCTGTGAGGTAATCGGCTGTCCTCATCCGTGCTGCGGACCGGGGCCCGGGTTCGGGCGACGCGCACGTACCGGAGGAAGGCTGGAAGGGATGCCGCACAGAGGTCAAGAGAGCACCGACGGCACGGACGACGGCGAACTCGCCGTCCCCATGGCCTGGTTGTATGCCGAGTACATCGCCGACGAACTGCTGCGCAGCGGCGACCTGATGCCGACGACGTCCTTCGAGTTCCGGGCCGGCCGGGACGCACTGGCCCTGACCGTCTTCCTGTCCGACACCGACGGCGAACTCTCCGGCATCCGGGTGATCACCCAGCTGGAGACCTGGCTCTCGCTGACCGCGTACGACCAGCCGTGGCAGGAGTGGGTGCAGAAACGCCTGGCGGACCTGACCGCGGACACCGCCACCACCACCGTCTCCTCGACCACCGCCGGCCGGACCACGGTGGATCCCGACCTGGCACTCGCCCGGTCGGCCTGGCGCTGGCTGCAGGAGACGGAGCTGCTCGCGCCCGATCTGAACGCGGTGCCGGGCGGCGCCTCGGGGGCCGGGGAGGACGAGGGGCCGAAGGTGTGGACGCCCGCGTGGCAACTCGGGCTCCCCCTCGGACACCTCGCTATCCACCTCTTCTAGCCTTCCGGTGAATCGGACCAATCCGCGGGCCGGAGGGCTCCGAATCCTTTGGTTACGATTCGGCATGCGCCTTGAGTGAATCGACTGCCCGGTGCGTACCGGTGGGAGCAACGAGTAACCCCACCCACACCCAACGGTACGAGGATTCGGCATGAGGTCCCTGGAAAGGCATCGCGACGTCGGCGCGTACGCGCTCGGTGTGCTGGACGAGGCGGAGGCCTTCCGCTTCGAGGACCACCTCATGGAGTGCCCCAGCTGCGCTGCACAGGTGACCGAATTCGGGGTGACGACACGGCAGTTGATGTTGTATCGGCGCTCCACGCCGCCACTGACGCACCCGATGCCCAAGCCGGGCCCGAGGATGCTCGACCGGCTGCTGTCCGAGGCGGCGGGCCGCAACCGGGCCGTGCGCCGTCGGCTGCTGTTCGCGCTGGCGGCCTCGGTGGTGCTCGCGGTGACCGCGCCGGCGCTCGCCCTGATGTCCTCGGACGGCGGTGAGCGGGCACCCGAGAGCATCGCGGCGGCCGACGAGCGGTCCGGGGTGTGGGCGGAGATCACGACGGCGGACGAGGACTGGGGCAGCCGGCTGGAGCTGAAGGTCAAGGACGGGGCGGGACCCCGCGTCTGCCGGCTGGTGGTGGTCGGGCAGGACGGCTCCGAGGAGACCGTGACCAGCTGGCACGTGCCCCGTCACGACGCCCGCCCCAACACCATGACGAGCGGCTCCACCCTGCACAGCGGGCAGGTCGAGCGCTACGAGCTGCGCTCCTCGGACGGCGAGCACCTGGTGACGTTGAAGCCCCGGTGACAGCGGGGAGCCCCGTGCCCGTCCTCCGGGGTGGGGAACGCGACCGGTTCGAAGGGGCGTCCCCGCCGCGTGCGGGGTCTCGTGGTCGCAGACGTTCCCGATGCCCGGCACCTGCCCCAGGCCCGTCACGACGTACACCGCGAGCGGCGGGTCGCAGGCCACCGGGACGCTGATCGCCACGGGCCGTACGCGGACGATCCCGTGGCCCGCCGGCTGCTCGGTGGGGAAACGTCCGCGGTCCCTCGGCCTCGGTG
This sequence comes from Streptomyces hirsutus, assembly GCF_001418415.1. Taxonomy (GTDB): domain Bacteria; phylum Actinomycetota; class Actinomycetes; order Streptomycetales; family Streptomycetaceae; genus Streptomyces; species Streptomyces hirsutus. The sequence goes on along the minus strand of NZ_LIQT01000257.1, from coordinate 19,826 downwards.
GGTTCCGGCACCCGTCCGGGGTGGCACTCCGCACCGGACCGGACCGCACCGGACCGGACCGGACCGGACCGGACCGGTCAGCGGAAGCCGCGTCCCGTGCCGTGGGTGCCGCCGGAACTGTGGTCGTGCTCCGCCGGCTCCGCGAAGGCGGAGGCCTTGGTCACCGAGAACTCGGACCACACGCATTTGCCGCCGCCGCGCGCCTCCACGCCCCACTCGTCCGTGAGTATCTCGACGAGGAGCAGACCTCGCCCCGAGACGCACGACTCCCCCGCCTCGCGGCGGCGCGGCAGGGCGCTGGAGGAGTCCTCGACCTCCACGCGCAGCCGCCGCTCGCCGCCGGTGAGGACCCTGAGGGTGACGACGGCGGACCCCTCGGTGTGCATCAGGGCGTTGGTGATCAGCTCGTCGGCGACCAGTTCGATCTCGTCGGCGCGGTTCCCGGCCCCCCAGGCACCGACCCCGGCGCGGATCATGCGCCGGGCCTCGGTGAGGGCCTCGGGGTCGCCGGGGGCCACGTGCTGCTGGAGCCGTCCCCCCGCGCGCGGGCTGTCCGGCGGGCGGCGGCGCAGCAGGAGCAGGGCCACGTCGTCGTCCCCGCGGCGTTCCTCGGCCACATCGATGAGCCGGTCGGCCAGTTCGCGTACGTCCTCGGGGCCGGTGGTGACGAGCGCGGAGAGGGTCTCGATGCCGTCGTCGAGGTCGGCGCCGGGCTGCTCGACCAGGCCGTCGGTGCACAGCAGCAGCACATCGCCGGGATCGAGCTCCATCGTCCCGACCGGGCAGTCGAGCCGGTCGAACTCGGCGGACAGGCCGAGCGGCAGCCCGCCCGGCACGTGGACGCGGTGGCAGAGGCCGCCGGCACGCCGGACGAGTGGGTCGAGGTGGCCGGCCCGGACCATCTGGAGGACGCCGGTGGACAGGTCCGCCTCGGCGTACAGGCAGGTCGCGGAGCGGTCGGTGTCGAGTTCGTGCAGGAAGACGGAGGCACGGGCCATCACGGTGGCCGGCGGATGCCCCTCGGCGGCGTAGGCGCGCAGCACGATGCGCAACTGGCCCATGACGGCGGCGGCGTGGGTGTCGTGGCCCTGGACGTCGCCGATCACGGCGCCGACACGGCCCCCGGGCAGCGGGATCAGGTCGTACCAGTCGCCGCCGATGTCCCGGCTGAGGCCGCTCCCGACGCTGGCCGCGCGGTAACGGACGGCGATGTCGGCGCCGGGCACACTGGGGATGGTGCGGGGCAGCATGGCCTGCTGGAGTCCCTGAGCGAGGTCCATCTCCTGCTCGTAGAACATGGCCCGCTGCATGCTCTGCGCGATGCTGCTGCCCAGGGCGACGAGGAGGTTGCGCTCCTCGGGGGTGAAGCCGCGCCGGTCGTTGTAGAGCAGGCCCATGGCGCCGATCGGGCGGGTCTGGACGACGAGCGGCAGGTAGGCCGCCGAGGTGATGCGCAGGTCGGTGAGGTGCGGCCACAGCACCGGGTAGCGTTCGGTGAACTCCTCCGGCGACTCGATGAAGCGCGGGCTCAGGGTCCGCACGGCCTCGCTCATCGGGTACTGCTCGTCGATCCGGGTGACCCGGGTGCCCGGGACGAAGCTGCCGGCGGGCCCCTCGGCGACCAGCCGGATCCGGCCGGCCTCGACCAGACCCATGACGAGACTGGTGGCGCCCAGAAGGGCGAGGCCGTGGGTGTTCTTGACGGCGTCGATGACGTCCTGCACGGTGCGGGCGTGGGCGAGGGCGGCCGTGGTGAGCTGGACGATGTTGGTCTGCTTGCGCAGGGCGTCCGCCTGGGCGTCCTGCGCCCCTCTCACCTCGCTGTCGCTGAGTTCCTCCGTGGCGTCCCGGATGACGCCGAGGATGCGGTGGGGCAGTCCGGCCCCGTCCCGGCGGATGTGGCCGTGGCTGTGGGTCCAGCGCAGGGTGCCGTCGCGGCGGCGGACCCGGAAGTACGCACCGTAGGTCTCGCCGCCGTCCTTCAGGGCCTGCGAGACGGCGGTGTCCAGGCGCACGATATCGGCGGGCGGGATCCGGCTCACCAGCACGTCGGGATGGTCGGATTCGTCGGGGCACAGGTCGAAGATGTCGCGGGCCTGGGCATCCATCCGCATCACCCGGGTGTCCAGGTTCCAGTCGAACCTGCCCATGTGGTTGAGCGCCAGGATCGGATCCGGGTGGTCCGGCCAGTCGTCCGGGAGTGACAGGGCGCTCGCTCCCCGATCAGCCATGGACCCACCTTGTCAGGGTTCATCCGATTCTTCGACCGGTGACGTCCCTGGCGTCCTCGGGACGGCTTCGGCCGCTCCGGGTATACGGAGAGTCGCAGGAAAAACGGCCGGCGACGGCGGCCGAAGGACGGGGAGGACAAGAGGACGGGAAGACGGGAAGACGGGAGGACGGGAGGACGGGCAACCGGGTACGGACAAGGGGCGGGGAGGGAGCGCACGGCCGTGGAGTGGTTCACCGCATCCGACTACTGGCTGAGCCGGCTGGTCTTCCAGCGGGGGCTGGCCGGGCTGTACCTGATCGCGTTCCTGACGGCGATGCTGCAGTTCCGTGCGCTGATCGGCGAGCGCGGAATGCTGCCGGTGCCCCGGTTCGTGGAGCGGACCCCGTTCGCGCGGGCGCCCGGTCTGTTCCAGCTGCGCTACTCGGACCGGTTCTTCGCGGGCTGCGCCTGGGCGGGCTGCGCGGTGTCGGCGGCGCTGCTCGCGGGGATGGACTCCTGGCTTCCGTTGTGGGCCGGGATGCTGCTGTGGCTGGTGCCCTGGACGCTGTACCTGTCGATCGTCAACGTCGGGCAGGTCTGGTACGCCTTCGGCTGGGAGTCGCTGCTGCTCGAGGTCGGCTTCCTCGCGGTGTTCCTCGGCAACGACGAGGTGGCCCCGCCGGCCGTCGTGCTGTTCCTGCTGCGGTGGGTGCTGTTCCGGGTCGAGTTCGGCGCGGGGCTGATCAAGATGCGCGGCGACGCGTGCTGGCGGAATCTCACCTGCCTGGACCACCATCACGAGACCCAGCCGATGCCGGGGCCGCTGAGCTGGTTCTTCCACCATCTTCCGAAGCCGCTGCACCGGGTCGAGGTGGCCGCGAACCATGTCACCCAGTTGGTCGTTCCGTGCCTGCTGTTCGCTCCTCAGCCGGTGGCCACGATTGCCGCCGCACTGATGATCGCCACACAGCTGTGGCTGGTGCTGTCGGGCAACTTCTCCTGGCTGAACTGGATCACGATCGTGCTGGCCCTGTCCGTGGTCGCGTTCCCCACCACTCCCCCGGACACGGCCGGCGCCCCGCTGTGGTACGTGGTCGTCGTCCTCGCGGTGTCCGCGCTGCTGCTCGCTCTCAGCCGCCACCCCGTGCGCAACATGCTCTCCCGCCGCCAGGTGATGAACCGGTCCTTCGACCCGCTGCACCTGGTCAACACCTACGGGGCGTTCGGCAGCGTCAGCCGGATCCGGTACGAGGTGGTGATCGAGGGCACCGCGGACGGAACGCCCCGGAAGGACGCGGACTGGCGGGAGTACGAGTTCCGGGGCAAGCCGGGGGATCCCCGGCGCTGGCCGCGCCAGTTCGCGCCGTACCATCTGCGGCTCGACTGGCTGATGTGGTTCGCCGCACTGTCGCCGTCCTACGCCGGGCCGTGGTTCGGCGCGCTGGTGGAGCGGCTGCTGGAGGGCGACCGCGACACGCTGCGGCTGCTGCGCCGCTCCCCCTTCCCACCGGACGCGCCGCCCCGGTACGTCCGCGCCCGGCTGTTCCGCTACCGGTACACGACCTGGCGCGAGCTGCGGGAGACGGGGGCGTGCTGGGAGCGGACGTACGTGCGCGAGTATCTGCCGCCGACCCGGCTGGCGGGGGCGGTCGACAGGCCGTAGAAGCGGGTGGCGGTGGCTCCGAGGACCTCCCGGCGTTCGGCGGCGTCGCGGTCCGCCGGACACAGGTGCCGGCCTTCGGCAGACCTCCGTCCTCCGAAGATCACCCCGTGGGACCGCCCGGATCCCGCAGGGTCTCCTCGCGGCCCGGTCCGCCCGGGTGTTGCGGTGGTCAGCGGCGTGCGCCTATCGTCGGCCGGGTGACTGCCGGGTCGGCCTTGGGCCACACACGAAAGACGCTCCCGGCCTCGGCGTGAGCCGGGCGGGGACTCCCCCGCTCAGGCCCGGCCAGGGGCAGGGCCTCGCCCGCGCCCCGCCTCCTCTCCGCGTTCCTTTCCCGCTTCCGCCGCGCTCCGCGCGGCATGTCCGACGGAAACCGACACCCGGAGACGAACCCGCCATGCCCGACGCACTCCTCTCGTCCGCCGTGCCCGAACCGCCCACCACAGCCGTCCAGTTGAATCACATCGCCGTCCTCGCCCGCGACCGCCGCCTGTCGGCCGAGTTCCTCGCCGTGCTCCTGGGGCTGGAGGTCGGCGCCCCCTTCGGCCCGTTCCTGCCCGTCGACCTGGGCAACGGCGTGACCCTCGACTACTACGAACAGCGTGACGAGCCCATCCAGTCGCAGCACTACGCTTTCCTCGTCCCCGAGGATCGGTTCGACGCGACGATCGCCCGCCTGGAGGCGGTCGGGGTCACCTACTACGCGGACCCGAACCACACCGAACCCGGCAGGATCAACCGCCTCTTCGGCGGGCGCGGCGCTTACTTCGACGACCCCGACGGCCACAACCTGGAGATCATGACCCGGCCCTACGCCCGCCCCTGAGCAGGGCCGCCGGCCCGGTCACGGCGCCCGGCGCATGACGTGCGGCCCGACCCGTCCGCGTCTCGCCGGGTTCGTCCACAGGACTCGGACACCTCCCAGGAGGTGTCCGGGTCACGGGGGTACGCCTCACCCGCGGCGACGGCTCGGGCGGCGATCACACGGGAGGGGACCGGTCTCAGTCGACGCTGGGCAGGATGTGGGGCTCGGCGAGATCGTCCTCGTAGCCCGCCAGGCGGATCGGGGCCGACCGGGCCCACACGTCGAGACTGCCGAGCTCGCCTGCCGGGCGGCCTGCGCGCTCGAAACGTTCCTTGACGGGCTGATCCACGTTGGTCTTCTCCGGTGTCACCGCGCACTCCTTATGTGTCGGTCACCCTCGGGACGTGCCGCGCCGCTCCTGCCGCGCCCGCGTCGTACGTCCGCTCGGGCATGATGCGAAAGCCGTTCGGACGCGGTGGCGCCGGTTGGTCGTAGGAGAGCAGGCCCTTGTGAAGCGACGTGTCCCATGACGGACCGGTGGGTGTGGGTAGGACCCTTTACTGCTGCCCGTCCGGCTCAGATTAACCAAATGAGCGGACCCCTGCTCGATGGGGCTGAAAACTCGCCGTAACGATCACGTGTCGGACTGCGCCTCTCGCCCCCTTATATACCTCTAATTCACCATGGAGGATGTCACCACCGATCACTCGATCGGGCTACAAGGGGTCCGCGCTTTCGAGAAGACCGCATGGTCCCGGCGCAGTTCAAGTCCTGTTGGCCGACCCGCAAGCTCGTCATGGTGTGCTGCCGTACGGCAAACGGCTGTCTTCCAGGAGGACCGGCGCATGGAGCTGCGCAGTGTCGAGGAGTTGATGGACCTGCTGTACGCCTGCCGGGGCGCCCGGGACGTCCCGGTTCCCGGCGGGGCCCCGGTCGACGCGTACGACCATGCGTTGCGCACCGCCGCACTGCTGCGCCGGCAACGTCCCGCCGACAAGGAGCTTCAGGTGGCGGGTCTGGTCCGGCCGGTCGGCCGGCTGCTGTGGCCGGGCGAGCCCGCCACGCGGGCCGACCGGTCCGCGGACGCGGTGCGCGCGCTGCTCGGCGAGCGGGTGGCGGGGCTGGTCCGCAGCCGGCCCCGGCACGCCCTCCGGGGCGAGGAGGACGACCTCCTCGCCCTGCGCACGGCGGACGAGGAGGCCCTCGGCGCCTGCTTCGACGCGGGGGTCCTGGAGGACTGGCGCACCGTGCTGGAGCTGCTGGCGGCCCGCAACTCCCGGCTCGGCGCGGTGGAATGACTCCCCCGCCGCCGGCCGTCGGGCGCCCGCGTCACCACCTGCCGGGCGCGTAGTCCTTCAGGAAGACGCCGTACAGGTCCTCGCCCGCTTCGCCGCGCACGATGGGGTCGTAGACGCGGGCCGCGCCGTCGATCAGGTCCAGCGGGGCGTGGAAGCCGGCGTCCGCGAGGCGGATCTTGTCCGGGTGAGGACGCTCGTCGGTGATCCAGCCGGTGTCGACGGCCGTCATCAGGATGCGGTCGTTGTCGAACATCTCCTGGGCGCTGGTGCGGGTGAGCATGTTCAGCGCGGCCTTGGCCATGTTGGTGTGCGGGTGGCCCGCGCCCTTGTAGCCGCGGTCGAAGACGCCTTCCATGGCGGAGACGTTCACGATGTACGTCCGCTTCGCCGCCGCGGCCGCCATCGCCGGGCGCAGCCTGCTGATGAGCAGGAACGGCGCCGTCGAGTTGCAGAGCTGGACCTCGAGCAGTTCGACCGGGGTGACCTCCTCGACGGTCTGCACCCAGCTGTTGGTGTCGTGCAGGTCCGGGACCAGACCGCCGGCGTCGATCGCGGTGCCGGCCGCGATCCGCTCCAGGGAGGCCGAACCGGAGACCAGGGCCAGGCCGGTGACGTCGTGCGCGGTGAGCGCGCCGGATCCCGCGACCGGGAGCTCGGCCACCGCGCCGGAGCCGAAGCCGCCGATCACCTCGGCGGCGGGCAGTTCACCGGCGGGCAGCGGCGCGGACTCCGCGGCGACCAGCTCGCTGTAGGCCTGCGGGGAACGCCGTACGGTCTGTGCGGCGTTGTTGATCAGGATGTCCAGCGGACCGGCGGCGGACACCGAGTCGGCGAGCGCGACGACCTGGGCCGGGTCGCGCAGGTCGATCCCGACGATCTTCAGCCGGTCGATCCACTGGTCGCTGTCGGGCTGGGCCTTGAAACGGCGGACGGCGTCGTTCGGGAAGCGGGTCGTGATCGTGGTGTGGGCGCCGTCGCGCAGCAGCCGCAGCGCGATGTACATGCCGATCTTGGCCCGGCCGCCGGTGAGCAGCGCGCGCTTGCCGGTCAGGTCGGTGCGGGCGTCCCGGCGGCTGCGGTTCTCGTCGGCGCACTTCTGGCAGAGCTGGTGGTAGAAGTAGTCGACCTCGACGTACCGCTGCTTGCAGATGTAGCAGGAGCGGGGGCGCTGGAGTATCCCCGCGATCGTGCCCTCCTCGGTGCGGGACGAGGGCAGGATGCCTTCCGTCTCGTCGTCGATGCGCTCGGCGGATCCGGTGGCGGTGGCCTCGGTGACCGCCTTGTCGTGGGCGGTCTTGGCGGCCCGGCGCTCCTGGCGGCGGCGCTGCTTGACCGTGCGGTAGATGTGCGAGGTGGCGCGGCGGACCTTGATCGCGTCCGGGTGGTCGACGTCGAGTGTGTCGAGTTCCGCGAGCACGTCGAGGCACAGGGCCAACCGCTCCGGGTCGATGCCGGGCCCGTGCGCCACCACGTCCTCGTGCGCCCCGGTGTCCCCGTGGACCATCGTGTCCGTGGCCCGGGGGCCGTCCTCTGTCACCGTCATCGCCGTTGCCGTTCCTGGTCTGCCGTGGCGGCGCTCCGGTCGCGCCCGCTGTCGAACAGGCGATTTTACGGAGCGCCGGGCCGCAGCGCCAAACCCGTACCGGCCGGTGGTCGGGGGTGGCGCACGGTGGGGCGCCGTGGCGGGCGGTCAGGGGTCGCAGACGGTGAGAAGTGTCTCCACCTCCTCGGTCACGGCGCCGGCGAGCCGGTCGAGATCGGGAACGGCGGCGCCGTCGGCGACCAGTCCGTAGTGGACGTGCCCGCGGTAGGTGGAGACGGCGACCGCCAGGGAGTGTCCGGGTGCGAGCGGCGCGAAGGGGAAGACGGCGCCGAGCGGGTCGCCGCCGAGCCGCAGCCCGAAGCCGGGCAGCGGCACGCTGGTGACCAGGACGTCGAACCAGAGCCGGGCCGCCTGGCCGACCAGGGGTCCGCCGAGCCGGTGGCCGAGCGGCGGTACGTGGTCGGCGAGCAGGGCGACGGCGCCCGCGCCCCGGTTCGGGCCGGCGTCCTTGTTGCGGTCCATGGCGGTGCGCACCAGGGCGAGGCGGGCGAGCGGTTCCGCCTCGTCGACCGGAAGCCTTATCAGGTAACCGGAGAGCCGGTTGCCCTGAGGGTGCGCGGTGCGCGGGCGGCGCCGGGAGACGGGGACGAGGGCGCGCGGGACGACGCCCTCGCTGCCGTCGCCGCGCTCGTCGAGCCAGTGGCGCAGGGCGCCGGCGACGACCGCGATCAGCACGTCGTTGACGGTGCCACCGACGCTCTTGCGGATCCGGTGCACATCGTCGAGGTCGAGGACCACCCCCGCGGTGCGGCGGGTGCCGCTGGATTCGCAGGTGAGAGCCGGCGACGAGCGCACGTCGAGGGTGGAACGGGCGACGGAGGCACCGATGTCCAGGGCCCGGCCCGCGTCGGACAGGGCTCCGCGGACGAGTCCGGGCACCTCGCGCATGTCGGGGAGCAGTCCGCGCGCGGGTGCGGCGGGGCGCTGCCGGGGGGTGGGCAGGTCCATCGGGTCCATCAGGGCCGCGGCGAGGGTGAGGGCCCGCAGTCCGTCGGCGAGGGCGTGGTGGAACTTGAACAGGACGGCGAAGGAGACGCCGTCCTCCCCCGGCAGCACATGGGCCTCCCAGGGCGGCCGGGTGCGCTCCAGGGGACGTCCCATGAGCCGGCCCGCCGCCGCGTGGAAATCGGTGGCGGGGGTGTGCAGCCGGACGTGGTTCAGGGGATCGAAGCCGGGGTCGGTCTCCCGTTCGGCTCCGCCGAAGGCGAGCGGGCGGCGCAGGGCCGAGGTGAGCGGTCCGCGCAGCGCGGAGCCGAACGGCCGGCTGAGCGCGGAGCCCAGCGCGGCGGCGAGCGGACGGCGCAGGGAGGACAGGGAAGGACGCGCGGACAAGGGCTGCCACACGTCGCGGATACGCATGCGCAGTCCGGGAACGGCGGCGGCACGGGCGGCGAGCAGATCCGCGGCGTGGGCGCCCGCGGCGGGCGAACGGGCCGAGAAGACCCCGAGGGCGCCGAGATGCATGGGGTGATCGGCGGACTCGATGTTCCAGAACGCCAGGTCGAGAGGAGCGAGCAGGTCTGCGTTCACGGGCTTGCCTCGCGTGGGCGACGGGGTGGACCAGCAGTCAATCGTCTGCGACCGATTACGGTCAAGTACGATCCCGCCACATACAGTTAACAGCAGATTACGTCTCCACCCCTCCCGCGGTTCGGCGGGAGGGGCGGGACTCAGAGGGCGGACGGAGTCACCGCCGCACGACCTGGACCTCCCGACGCGACGTCAGAACTCCCTGTTGAAACGGCACATGGGGCGAAGTCCGGCGCGACCCCCGGGGTGGGGTCCGGGGTGACGAACACCACCCGGACGGGCGCGGGCCGCCGGAGGAACCTTTCACCGCGCGGCACCCTCGGCCGGACACCCCGCGGGCTGCGCCCGGGACGCGTCCCGGATCAGGGCGTCATGGGCGGCCTTCACCCGGGCGACGTCCGGCTTCAGTACGCGCCGGTCGTAGGTGAGCAGGCCGTTCAGCTCGCCCTCCACGTCCGAGATCTGCGTGTACACGGCGCCGTTGCTGCCCCGGCAGACCAGGGCCCGTACCTCGTCGAGCTTGGTGAGGTAGTCCTCGGTGTAGGTCTCCGGATCGACGTCGACGTACGACTGCTGGACCGCCCAGGCGTGACCGGGCACCGCGAGTCCGAGGCCGCCGTACTCGCCGGTGACCAGGGCGCGCCGTCCGTCCGGGCTCGGTGGGAGCGCGGGGCTGGGATAGCCGTGCTCGTCCATGATGTCGCCGGCGTTGCCGTCGGCACCGAGATTGAGCCCCGACTGGTTGTTGACCAGGCGCGACGGGTCCCAGGCCTTGGCCTGTTCGGCGATGCGGCCGACGTCGTACTGGCCCCAGCCCTCGTTGAAGGTGACCCACATGACGATGGACGGGCTGCTGACGTGCTCGTCGATCATCTGCTTCATCTCGCGCTCGTAGCGGGCGCGGGAGGAGGCGTCGGGGTTCACCCCGGCCCTCATGGAGGGCATGTCCTGCCAGACCATCAGACCCAGCCGGTCGGCCCAGTAGAACCAGCGGTCCGGCTCGACCTTGATGTGCTTGCGCACGGAGTTGAACCCGAGCTGCTTGTGCACGCGCAGGTCGTACGCGAGGGCCTCGTCGGTGGGCGCGGTGTGCAGACCGTCGGGCCAGAAGCCCTGGTCGAGGGTGGCCATCAGGAAGACCGGTTCGCCGTTGAGGACCGTGCGCGGCACACCGTCGATCTCCTCGACGGCGATCGAGCGCATCCCGAAGTAGCTGCCGACGCGGTCGGTGCCGACGGTCACCTCGAGCCGGTACAGGAAGGGGTCGTCGGGCGACCACAGCCGCGGGTTCGCGATCCGCAGGTCCAGCGGTTCCCCGGTGCGGCCGGTCGCGGTGGCGACCTTGCGCCGTCCGTCGTACGCGGTCGCCCTGACGGGCACGCCGTCCCGGACGCCCTTCGCCTCCACGGTGAGCCGTTCGCCGGGCACGTCGGGCACCAGCTTCAGGGAGTCGACGTGGTCACGGGCGACCGGCTCCATCCAGACCGTCTGCCAGATGCCCGAGCTGGGCGTGTACCAGATGCCGCTGGGGTCCAGGCGCTGCTTGCCGAGCGGCGGGTTCTCACCGTCGGCGGCGTCGGTGGGGTCGTACACGCCGACGATGAGCTCCTGGGCACGGCCGGGCTTCAGCGCGTCGGTGACGTCGGCGCCGAACTTGTCGTACCCGCCCTCGTGGGCGGCGACCTTCGTGCCGTTGACGTACACCTCGGACCGCCAGTCGACGGCGCCGAAGTTCAGCCGCAGCCGCTTGCCGGAGCCGATGCTCCAGTCCCGGGGGACGGTGAAGGTGCGGCGGTACCACATGCGGTCCTCGTGCCGCTGGATGCCGGAGAGCTGGGACTCCACCGGGTACGGGACCAGGATGCGTTCCTTGAGCGTCTTGCCCACGGGCGGCCGCTCCCCCTCCTCCGCGGCGGCGAACTGCCACTGCCCGTTGAGGTTGCGCCACTGGTCCCGAGTGAGCTGGGGGCGCGGGTACTCGGGGAGAGCGTTGTCCGGGCCCACCTCGTCGGTCCACCGGGTGGTCAGTTCGTGGGTGGAGCGGTTGGGTCCGCTGCTCATGAACGCGTCCACCCGGTCGCCGTCGGCGGTGACCAGGCCGCCCTGTCCGTCGTAGCGGACGTCGGCGGTGCCGCGGGCGGTGCCGGTCTTGTTGCCCACGACCGGTTCGCCGAGGGTGACGAGCAGGGCCTTGGGGTCGGCCGGGTCCCGCTCGGCTCCGGTCAGCGGCCACTGCGCGCCGCCGATGACCGCGTTGACGTGGTCGGTGAGTCCGGCCGGGGGTGCGGCGAGCGGGCGCGGGAAGTCGAGCTTCAGGGTGCGTCCGGAGCCGAGGACGGTGGCGGCGAGGGCGCCGTCGTAGTCGAAGCCGTCCGGCAGGCGGAACGCGGACTGCGGCACGGCCTTCTTGGTGCCGCCGGGCTCGGTCCAGCGCAGGTGGAGGTTGGAGCCGCCGTAGTGCTCGAAGTACTCGACCTTGACGTCGTGGGCCCGGCCGGCGGTCAGCTCGATCGGCTCGGCGGTCTGCTCGCGGTCCCAGTCGTCGACCCAGTGGTCGATGGCGAGCCTGCCGTCGATCCACAGCCGGAAGCCGTTGTCGCCGGTGATCGAGAAGGTGTGCGCGCCGGTCCTCTCCGGCACGATCTTCCCGGTCCAGCGGACGCTGACGTCGTCCGACCGGCCGGTGGTGAAGTTCAGCCGCGGCTCCAGGTTGTCGAAGTCGAGGTGCGGGTCGAAGGCGGTGGCCTTGAGCTCGTGGAAGTCGAAGGCGCCGGAGGCGGACTGCGTGTAGTACTCGCCCTTCAGTCCGTGGATGTCCACCGGGTCGTCCTCGGCTGCGGTCGCGGTCTGGCCGGTCGCGGTGAGCCCCGCGACTCCCAGTGCGGCGGCCAGGAACAGGGCCAAACGGTCTCTGAGGCGTCTGATGCGCACGGATCCTCCGTCTGTGAGGAAGGTGACGGCTCTCTGCTCAGTGCTCGTGCTCGGTGCTCGTGCTCGGTGCTCGGTCCCGCTGTCCGTGTACTCGGTCCCGCTGTTCTGCGCGCTGCTCCATGTTCTTTTCTGTGCGTTGTGTTTGCTTGTACAACGTTGTCACGAACAGCACTTGGCATAACAGCACGGATTCCGCCGCTCGTCCAGGGACATGACAAAGGCCCCGGTGGTCGCACCGACCGGGGCCCGTCCCTTCCGTCCCACCGCCTGCCCTGCGGGCAGGGCGGGTGCTACGGCACCAGTTGTCCCTTGCCGAGGGCGATCACTCCGTCCTTGGACACGGTGTACAGCTCCGCGTCCCGCTCCGGGTTGACGCCGATGGTCGCGCCGGGCGGTACCTCCACGTTCTTGTCCAGGACGGCACCGCGCACCACCGCGCCCCGCCCGATGTGGACGTTGTCGTGCAGCACCGAGCCCTGCACCACGGCCCCCGGGTCGACCACCACACCCGGTGACAGCACGGACCGGGTGACCTGGCCGCGGATCAGGCAGCCGGCGCTGATGATGGACTCGCTCGCCATGCCGCCGGCGTTGAACCGGGCCGGCGAGAGCTGGCCGGAGTGGGTGTAGACCGGCCACTGGCGGTTGTAGAGGTTGAAGGCGGGGCGCTCGGCGATCAGGTCCATGTGCGCCTCGTAGTAGGCGTCCAGGGTGCCGACGTCCCGCCAGTAGCCCTGGTCGCGGCTGGTCTCGCCGGGCACGTGGTTGGAGCTGAAGTCGTAGAGACAGGCCTCGCCCCGCTCGGTGAGCTGGGGCAGGATCGAGCCGCCCATGTCGTGCACCGAGTTCTCGTCCTCGGCGTCCCGGTGGAGGGCCTCGACGAGGGCCTTCGTGGTGAAGAGGTAGTTGCCCATGGAGGCGAACACGCGCTGGGGATCGCCGTCGAGGCCGGGAGGGTCGGTGGGCTTCTCCAGGAAGCGGTCCACGCTCCGGCCGTCCGACCCCGGAGTGATCACGCCGAAGGCGGAGGACTCCGAACGCGGCACCCTGATGCCCGCCACCGTGACACCGGCGCCGCTCTCGATGTGCTGGGCGAGCATCTGGCGCGGGTCCATGCGGTAGACGTGGTCGGCGCCGAACACGGCCACATAATCCGGCCGTTCGTCGTACACCAGGTTCAGCGACTGGAGGATGGCGTCCGCGCTGCCCAGGTACCAGTGCGGGCCGAGCCGCTGCTGGGCCGGGACGGGGGTGACGTAGTTGCCGAGCAGGCTGGACATGCGCCAGGTGGTGGTGATGTGCCGGTCCAGCGAGTGCGACTTGTACTGCGTCAGCACGCAGATCCGCTTGATGTCCCCGTTGACGAGGTTGGACAGGACGAAGTCGACCAGGCGGTACGTGCCGCCGAAGGTGACCGCCGGTTTGGCGCGGTCCGCCGTGAGGGGCATGAGGCGCTTGCCCTCGCCGCCCGCCAGCACGATTCCCAGGACCGAAGGACCACCACGACGCATGGCCGCTCCCCTCACGCCGAATTTTCCCATCCCTGCCCCTGGGCGGGGAGGGCTAAGCCTGTTTGCGGATCTCCTCGTAGAGCGCGACCGTGCGCCGGGCCACTGTGTCCCAGCCGAACACGCCGACCGCCCGCTCCCGCCCGGCCTCGCCCATCCGCCGGGCGGCTTCCGGGTCGCCGAGGACCGAGTCGAGAGCGTGCGCGAGGCCCTGCTCGAAGACATCGTCCACCGGGACGAGTACCCCGGTCACACCGTCCTCCACCACCTCGGGGACACCGCCGACCCGCGAGGCCACCACGGGGGTGCCGCAGGCCATCGCCTCCAGGTTGACGATGCCGAGCGGCTCGTACACCGACGGGCACACGAACGCGGCGGCGTGGGTGAGCAGCTGGATCACCTCCGGACGCGGCAGCATCTGCGGGACCCAGTGCACGCCCGCGCGCACCCGGCTCAGCTCCTCGTACAGCTCACGGAACTCCCGCTCGATCTCCGGGGTGTCGGGGGCGCCCGCGCAGAGCACGACCTGCGCGGCCGGGTCGATGCCGCGCACCGCCCGCAGCAGTTGGGGCACGCCCTTCTGCCGGGTGATGCGGCCGACGAACAGGACGTACGGCCGGGACGGGTCGAGGCCGATCCGGTCCAGCGCTTCGGTGCCGGGGTCGGGCCGGTACAGCCGGGTGTCGATGCCGTTGCGCACGACGTGCACCCTGGCCGGGTCGAGAGCCGGGTAGCAGCCGAGGATGTCCTCGCGCATGGCCGCGGAGACGGCGATCACCGCGTCGGCGGCCTCGACGGCGGTGTGCTCCGCCCAGCCCGACAGGGCGTAACCGCCGCCCAACTGCTCTGCCTTCCAGGGGCGCAGGGGCTCCAGGGAATGGGCGGTCATCACGTGCGGGATGCCGTACAGCTCCTTGGCGAGGTGGCCGGCGAGGTTGGCGTACCAGGTGTGGGAATGGACGATTTCGCGGCCCTCGAGCGCCGCGGCCATGGCGAGGTCCACGGAGAAGGTGCGCAGCGCGTCGTTGGCGCCGTCGAGGGCGGACCAGGGACGGTGGCGCCGCACGCCGTCGGTACGGCCCTCTCCCCAGCAGTGCACCTCCAGGTCCACCAGGGAACGCAGTTCCCTGGCCAGGAACTCGACATGGACGCCCGCGCCGCCGTACACGTCCGGGGGGTACTCCCGGGTCAGCAGTCCCACTCGCACCCACGGACCCCCTGTCTGAACGGGCAGTGTTCTCATGGTCACCCAGACGGAGCGCGCGGGGAAGAGCGCGAGGACCGGGACGACGGAACGGGGGCGCCGGGGAACGGCCCGGGGTGCCCGGAGGACCCGGAAGCACGAGGGGACACCGCGCCCCCTAGGGGAAGCCGTCAGGGTCCGGGGGCCCCGGGGTGCCCACCCAGGGGATGACGGGGGCGTCCTCGTACTCCATCGGCAGTAGGACTCATTGAGTGCTCAGGGACGACGACGGGAACACCGGAACACGGCATCGTGTTGTTCATGAAAGCCGACCGTTCGCCGCACCGGGGCCGGCGCCCCGGCCTCCCGCAGAGGAGCCGCCGATGAGCGCCCTCGCGTTGTCCGTGCTGCTGTCGTTCGTCTCCGCCGTGGCGTACGCGGGCGGAGCGATCGTGCAGGAGCAGGTCGCGGTGTCCTCCCCGGGCGAGCAGTACGCGCCGCTGCGCCGGCCGGTCTGGTGGGCGGCGGTCGCGCTGAACGGCCTCGGCGGTCTGCTGCACGTGGTGGCGCTCGCCTACGGCCCGCTGAGTCTGGTCCAGCCGCTGGGCGCGCTGACGATCGTGTTCGCGCTGCCGATGGCGGCGCTGTTCGTCGGCCGCAGGGCGGGAGCGACGGCGTGGCGCGGCGCCCTCATGGCGACCGTCGGACTCGCCGGTCTGCTGTCCCTGGTCGGCGCGTCCGACGCGCAGTCCCTCGGTACCGGCCAGCGGGTGGCGGCGGCGCTGGCCACGGCCGTCGCGGTCGCCGCCCTGACGGTCGCGGCCCGGACCGTGCAGCGGCACCCGGCGGTGCGCAGCATCCTGCTCGCCGTCGCCTCCGGTATCGCTTTCGGCATGTCGTCCGTCTTCACGAAGACCGTGGCGGTGGACTGGACCGACGGTGTCTCGGCGGGGGACGTGCCGTCCCTCACGGTGATCGGTGTGCTGGCCACAGCCGGCCTGCTGCTCTCCCAGGCCTCCTACCGGGGCGCCGGACTCGCGGCTCCGCTGGCCACACTGACGGTGGTGAACCCGGTGGTCGCGGCAGCGGTCGGCATCACGATGTTCGGCGAGACCTTCCGCTACGGCTCGACCGGCACGGCGCTCGCGCTGAGCTGCGGCGTGGTGGCGGCCGGCGGTCTGATCCTGCTGACGACGGAGCGGCTGGCGCGCGAGCAGCCGCAGCGGGCGGAGGGCGTCGGTGCGGGCTCCCCGGACTTCCCGGTGACACCGGTCGGCTCGGTGGTTTCCCCGGTCACCCCGGTCACCCCGGCCGTCCAGGTTTTCCCGCAGGCTCCGATTGCTCCGAAGGAGGAGGTCGCGCCGGCCGGAGCGGGGCCTGTCCGACGATCCGTGGAGGCAGTGGGGGTGGCGAGGGCCGGGAGCGCCCTGGAGTCTGCGGGGGCCGCGGGGTCCGGCGCCGATGCGCTGTCCGATTCGGTCGAGCGACTGCTGCGCTCCGAGTTCGCCCGGGAGGACGTACGCGTGCGGGTGCCGGTCCCGGCATCCGCGGCCGGGGCAGGCTCGGCCCCGGATGCCGGGACCGGGGCCGAGGGCGAGGCCGCGGAGCCGTCGCTGCCCGTGTTGGCGTACGCGCCCTTCTACGGCGGCCCGTACGTCCCGGTGCAGGTGCCGGACCGGCAGCGTATGCGCGTCACATCCTGACGCCGCCCGCCCTCAGGTAGGCGACCGGGTCGACATCCGATCCGAAACCGGGCCCCGTCCGCACCTCGAAGTGCAGATGCGGGCCCGAGCTGTTGCCCGTCGAGCCGGACCGGCCGATGCGCTGGCCCGCGGTGACCGACTGGCCGCTCTTCACCGAGATCGCCGACAGGTGGGCGTACTGGCTGTAGCGGCCGTCGGCGTGCCGGACCACCACCTGGTAGCCGAACGAGCCCTCCCAGCCGGCGCTGACGACGGCGCCCGGTGCGACCGCCTTCACGGACGTGCCGGTGGGCACGGGGAAGTCGACACCGGTGTGGTAGCCCTTCGACCAGGAGGAACCGGCCTTGTGGTACGGGGTGCCCAGGGGGGCGGCGACCGGGGCCACGCGCGTGCCGCTCTTCTGGATGGTGCGGTCCGCCCGTTCCTCGGTGCGCTGCGAGGGAGCTTTCTTTTCCGGCGCCTTCTTCTCGGGCGCCTTCTTCTCAGGCTTCTTGTTCTCGGGCGCCTTCTTCTCGGGCTTCTTGTTCTCGGGCTTCTTGTTCTTGTTGTCCTTGGAGGCCGTGTCCGCGGGCTTCGGGGCGGGGCGGACCTGGGTGGTCTTCCCACCGGGCAGGGTGAGCCGCTGGCCGGGCAGGATCAGGTCGGGGTCGGTGCCGACGGTCGCGCTGTTCGCGTCGTACAGACCGCGCCAGCCGCCCCGTACCCGCTCCTCCTCCGCGATGCCGGAGAGGGTGTCGCCGTGGAGCACGGTGTACATCTCGGCGCGGCCCGCGCGGGACTGGGGTGTCTTCTGCGGCTTGACGTCCTCGACGGTGGTGGCGCGGGTGCCACTCCTGCCACCGGCCTTCACGGCCGGCTTGGCGTCCTTCTTCGTTCCGGTCCGGGCCTCGCTCTTGGCCTCCGAGCGGCCGGCGGCCGGGCGGATGTCGGGAGTGTCGCCGCCCCGGGTCAGTCCGGCCCGCTGCGAGCACACCGGCCAGGCGCCGGGCCCCTGCCCGTCCAGGACCTTCTCGGCGATGGCGATCTGCTGGTCCTTGGTGGCCAGGTCCGCGCGCGGCGCGTACCGGGTGCCGCCGAAGGCCTCCCAGGTGGACTGGGTGAACTGAAGTCCGCCGTAGTAGCCGTTGCCCGTGTTGATGTCCCAGTTGTCACTGGACTCGCAGGCGGCGACCTTGTCCCAGGTGTCCACGTCCGCCGCCTCGGCGACGCCGGTGCCCAGGAGGGGAAGCGCCATTCCGGCACCACCCGCGGTGACGGTGAGTGAGGCGCGGTTGATCCTGTTCGGCTGATACCGGCGGTGCCGGCCGCGCACGGCCATGGAGTCCCCCTCGACAATGCGTCAGAAGTGGCCAAAGTAAGCGTTGCGAACCGGCCGTGACAAGACGGCTATCAGCCGTGCGGATGCGCCAACTGGCCGGTACTTTTCGCCCGTTGCGCCCCGCTTGGCGCCGTCGCGCGGCACGCTCTCCCCTGGGCGCGTCGCGCACGCGGGGCGCGTACGCGTGCGCCGGACGGCCCGGATGAGTACGGAGGGGGTCCCCGCCCGTATGTGGCTGCGGGGTGTCGCACGACCCGCGCGTGCGGACGCGGTTGCGGCACGTCAGGATGGTCGCGATGGTCGTCGGCAGGACCGGCGGGCAGCAACCGGCAGTACCGACAACCCCGGCAGTACCGATACCAAGGTCACTAGGAGCCAACCCAATGAGCAGTTCAGCGCAGATCGGCGTCACGGGTCTCGCGGTCATGGGCCGCAACCTCGCGCGCAACTTCGCCCGCAACGGCTACACGGTCGCGGTGCACAACCGGACGGCGGCGCGCACGCATGCGCTGGTGGAGGAGTTCGGGCACGAGGGCAGCTTCGTGGCGGCCGAGACGGCGAAGGAGTTCGTGGCGGCGCTCGAGCGTCCGCGGCGGCTGGTCATCATGGTGAAGGCCGGTGAGCCGACGGACGCGGTGATCGAGGAGTTCGCGCCGCTTCTGGAGCCCGGCGACATGATCATCGACGGTGGCAACGCCCACTTCGCCGACACCCGGCGCCGCGAGCGCGCGCTGCGGGAGCAGGGCCTCCACTTCGTCGGCACCGGCGTCTCCGGTGGCGAGGAGGGCGCGCTCAACGGACCGAGCATCATGCCGGGTGGCTCGAAGGAGTCGTACGAGTCGCTGGGCCCGATGCTGGAGAAGATCTCGGCGAAGGCGGCCGACGGCGCACCCTGCGTGACCCACGTCGGCCCCGACGGCGCCGGGCACTTCGTGAAGATGGTGCACAACGGCATCGAGTACGCCGACATGCAGCTGATCGGCGAGGCGTACCAGTTGCTGCGCGACGTCGCCGGGTACGAACCCGCGCAGATCGCGGACATCTTCCGCACCTGGAACACCGGCCGGCTGGACTCGTACCTGATCGAGATCACGGCCGAGGTGCTCTCGCACGTGGACGCGGCCACGGGCAAGCCGTTCGTCGACGTGGTGGTCGACCAGGCGGAGCAGAAGGGCACGGGGCGCTGGACCGTGCAGATCGCGCTCGACCTGGGTGTGCCGGTGTCGGGGATCGCGGAGGCGGTGTTCGCACGTTCGCTGTCGGGGCACGCGGCGCTGCGCGAGGCCTCGCGCGGTCTGGCGGGTCCGACGGCCGCGCCGCTCGGCGAGGCGGAGGCCGCGGCGTTCGCGGACCGGGTGGAGCAGGCGCTGTACGCGTCGAAGATCGTGTCGTACACGCAGGGCTTCCACGAGATCGCCGCAGGCAGTGACGAGTACGGCTGGGACATCGACCTCGGCGCGGTCTCCGCGATCTGGCGCGGCGGGTGCATCATCCGCGCGGCCTTCCTGGACCGTATCCGCGCCGCGTACGACGCCCGTGCCGACCTGCCGAGCCTGCTGTCGGACGAGACGTTCGCACGAGAGATCGCCGATGCGCAGGACGACTGGCGCGAGGTGCTGATCGCCGCGACCCGCGAGGGTGTGCCGACCCCCGGTTTCGCCGCGGCCCTCGCCTACTACGACGCCCTGCGCGCGGAGCGCCTGCCGGCCGCCCTCACCCAGGGGCAGCGGGACTACTTCGGTGCGCACACCTACCGGCGCACGGACCGCGACGGGTCGTTCCACACCCTGTGGGGGGACGACCGCAGCGAGGTCTCGGCGTAGACGCGTAGACGGAGAAAGCGTGATGGGTGCCCGCCGGTCCTGACCGGCGGACACCCGGCACGGCACAGCACGGGGCGGTGGACGACTTCACGGTCGTCCACCGCCCCGTGCCGTCGGCCCGAGTGCACTACTTCCCGGGCCGCCCGGCTCCGCCGCCGGGTCAGGTGAGCGGCGGGCCGGGTTCCGGGTTCGGGACCGGTTCGGGGCCCGGGGGAATCGGCGAGGGGGACGGCCCGGGCGGCCCCGGCG
>NZ_LIQT01000256.1 GCF_001418415.1 Streptomyces hirsutus | reverse complement strand
GACGTTAAACGCCAAGCTCAGACCGACGGCCGAGGGCGTCGAGTGGTTCGAGGGCCTCCCGGAGGACGACCAACGCAATGTCCTGCACGCACTGGTGCTGTTCTGCGGGCAGGCCCGAGCCTGCGAAAAGGACGTGCCGGAGAGCATCGCGCGTTCCGGCATTCGCTCCACTCACACGCCGGCGGTGATGCTCACGAAGTGGCGCTTCGGCATGGAGGACCTTCCGACCCACGAACTCACCAAGTCCTTCCGCCTGCTCGTCGCCCTCTTCAGCATCGCGGACACCCGCAGGCGGACGTTGCACTGCGCCGGGGGATGTAGTCACGCGTGGCACAACCTGCCGGACCCGCCACGGGACGCAACCTGAGGTGACTTCTTGCCCTGGGTCTTGCCGGGGATCTTGGGGAACCGGGTTTTTGCTGCTCAGGGACGGTGGGCATGGGCACCTGGTGGTCGTCGTTGTGAGGCTTGGGAGGCGTCCTCTTCTGCGGTAGGCAAGCAGGGGGGGACAACAGTGAGAGATCCGCGATGGCGGAACCGTGTTCGTATGGCGCGGCAACGGCCGGGACCCGACGCCGTTAGGAGACCGAGACCTAAAGGCTGTCCCGTAACCGCTGGTCACGAGTGAGACGATCTTGGTATGGCTGGTGTGATCACGGCGTCCGATCCGTCCTGGATAGCTCCGTTCACGGGACTGTCGGTCCTTCGGTGCGTTGGTCAGGGTGCTGCTTCGGGAGGAGGCGGGTGTGTCCCGTCAGGGTCGGCCCTGGTCGCTGCCGCTGGAGGACCGGGTGCTGCTGGTGGTCGCGTACTGGCGCACAAACCTCACGCTGCGGCAGTTAGCCCCGCTGTTCGGAGTGTCGAAGTCTGCAGCCGCTCGGATCGTCCGCTGCACCGGCCCGCTGCTTGCGCTCAAGGCGCGCCGATGGTTTCGCAGGGGCACTGTTCTGATCGTGGACGGCACTTTGGTGCCCACCCGCGACCGCACCATCGCCCAGCTGAAGCTTCCCCTTGATGTTGGACACCTGGAGACTGGGACGTGAGGTTCCAGAGGAAGTAGTGCCAGGTGGGAAGCAAGAGCAACCGCAGCAGGCGGTATACGGAGGAGTTCAAGCGCGACGCGGTCGCGCTGGTCCGGTCCTCCGGCAAGACCGTCACCGAGGTCGCCCGGGAGATCGGGGTCAGCGCCGAGGGACTGCGGAACTGGGTCAAGCAGGACACGATCGACCGCGGGCAAGGGGTGCCGGGCGAGCTGACGAGCACGGAACGGGAAGAGTTGCGCTGGCTGCGGCGGCAGAACCGCGAGCAGGCCGAGACGATCGAGGTGCTGCGAAAAGCGGCGGTCTTCTTCGCGAAAGAGAGCGATCGATGAACGACGTGTACGCGTTCATCGAGGCGGAGAAGACCACCCACCCAGTCGCTCTGCTGTGCCGACTGCTGAAGGTGGCCCGGTCCTCCTTCTACGCCTGGCTGGCCGGCGAGCAGGCCCGCGCCGCCCGCCGGGCCGCCGACGACGCCCTGGCCCACGAGATCACCGTGTTGCACATCGCCTCCCGGTGCACCTACGGGGTGCCGCGTATCCATGCCGAGTTGCGCAGGCTGGACCGGCGGGTCAACCGCAAGCGAGTGGAGCGGATCATGCGTGAGCGCGGCATCGCCGGGGTCACCCGGCGCAAGCGCCGGTCGCTGACCCGTCCGGCGAAGAGGGCGGTGCCCGCCGCGGACCTGATCGGCCGCGACTTCACGGCCGATGCCCCGGGCCGGAAACTGGTCGAGGACATCACCTGTATCCCCACCGGCGAGGGCTGGCTGTATCTGGCGACCTGGCTGGACCTGGCCACCCGCGAGATCGTCGGCTACTCGATGGCCGACCACCACCGCGCCTCCCTGGTCGTCGACGCGTTGACGATGGCCGCCGGACGCGGCCGGCTGCAGCCCGGCTGCATCGCGCATTCCGGTCGCGGATCGGAATACACCTCTGATGAACTCCGCCGGGAAATGGGCAGATTGGGGATGCGGCAGAGCATGGGCCGAACCGGCTCGTGCTTCGACAATGCCGCCGCCGAGAGCTTCTTCGCGCTACTCAAAGAGGAGATCGGCACCCGCCACTGGCCCGACCGGACCACTGCCCGCGCGGAGATCTTCGCCTTCATCGAGACCTTCTACAACCGCAGACGACTGCGGAAGCATCCGGCCTGGGGGTACCTCACCCCGCTGGAGATCCGACAGCGACACGAGCAAGAACACGCCCTCGCGGCGTAAGCAACGAGTGTCCAGCATCACGGGGAAAGTTCAGTGCGAAAGATCCCCCAGAACCTGCCGCTCAAGATAGGTGACCAGGTAGGAGAGGCGACCTATGCGGATCAAGTAGTTATCTTCGGGAAGCATGGGTACAGAGTGCCGACGCTGACCACCGCCCACCACCACTTTAGGAGCGTGGTTGAGTGCTCACAGGTGTGACCTGCCGGTTCCTTGCCCTGAGCCGACCTGCCGTGACCGTTCCCCTCGGCACCGTGATTCCCCGTGGCTCCCCGTCTGTTCTGGCACGGGAGTGGCACGGCCGATATCGCGAAGGTGCGGTTGGAATACCAGCCGAGACGCCGGGGGGAAGCGGACACCCGTACCGGGCAGTTCGGCGATCTGTTGGACGCCTGCTGAGACAGGGCGTCTCTGTGGCGGCAGCAGAGCGAAGCGCCGGATAGATGCGGTTATAAGGACGTCAAGCAGCGCCCGAAGGGCGCTGCTTGACGGGCCGGGGCCGCTCGCGGGAAGCTTGCCCAGTCTGGCTGCCGGTTAGGACCAGTCGGTGCAGGAGTTGAGCTTGGTGTCTCCCTCGAAGCGGGCCACCTCGACCCCAGTGGCCCAAATTCCCCATGAGCTCTGGGCGGTGGTGCTCTCCGTGAGGGTGTTGCCCGAGCCCGAGGTGAGGGAGCGCCACTTCCACGTGGTGACCGCATCGGTCCCGACGGCCTTGGTGAGGAGGCGAACCCGTACGTGGTGCCCGTCGGCGGACGTGTCTGTAACCGACAGCGCGATCTTGAACTCGTCGTACATCCAGTTGTCCCCCTTGGGGTAAGTCGCCCCCATGCTGCCTCGCGCGCCGGTCGTCGAGCAGCTGGCGGTCTCCGCCGCGGACGCCTGACCGGTGAACGCGATCGTGATCCCAGCCGCCGCAACGCAGGCGGTGGCTATGCGCGTGCGAGTCCTCATGCTGTTTCCTCCCCATTAGCTGCCGGTGGCCCCGACCTTCCCCGTACAGGGGCCTCCCGATGATCAACGCCGATGGTTTCCTAGGCGCATGGCAACCACAAGCACTATGTCGCACAGTTGATCGATATTCGGTCAATTTCGCTTGCTGTAAACAGCTGGCCCAGGGGCCTTGTCGGCGGACGAGGGCTCCTTCTCTGCGGACGGCTGAATCTCCTCCTCTGTGAAATTATTCATGTAGATTTCGAACAGATGATCCCTCCGGAGTTGGCTCAGTATCGCCTGGCAGTGAGGCCGACCGGACCCGGAGAGGCCATGAAGAAGTTCGGCAGGGGGATCATGAAAACCTTCCAGGCTCTGGACTTCCCCGAGTGCGCGGATTCGGCGTCTGCGCTGGTGGAGAGGGATCCGAAGGCCGTGCGCCGGTGCACGATGAGGAGCCCCGGTCATCCGGTCACAGGCCCCGTCAGGTGACCGGGAATGATCTATCGGCCGGTCAATGAGTGAGCGGGCTTCCTCGGGGTGCTAGCGCACGAGCAGGCTGCTCGCTCGTTCCGACTGGATTGCTTCGCCGACGCATGGCGCATGCGAGCCGAGCACCTTCCTCGACCGACCACTCTCCCCAGCTCCCATCCCGTCAAGGTGGAGCGCGCCACTGTACGAACGACCTTGACGCCCCTGGACCGCGTCTGCTCGGCTCTGCCTGGGTCGACGGTGGACGGGACGGGAGCACCCCGCACACGCCACAACGTGCCCGCGGTCGGGAACGGCGCCCCCTCCATCCCGGTGCCGGCCGATCCCCCGCCGGGAGCATCATCTTGTGGCCGCGGATGACGTTCCACCCTTGCCCGCATGCACGCAGCGCGCCGCCGGGCGGGGTCGCCGCCGGCGAAGACAGGGCGGCGGCCTCGCCGACAAGGCGGCGCGCCCGCGCCGGACGGGGTTCCTGTGCGACGACCGCGCCAGCGGTGAGCCCGGCAGCACGACGATCGTCAGCACGTCGCCACCGGCCCCGGTCACCGGCGACTCCTCGCCTGCCGCCAGGGCCGCACCTACCAGTACGGGGGCGCTCCGGCCTCTTGTGCCGCTGTCCGGGACGCGAGTGCTCGGGATGCGAGTGCTCGGGATGCGAGGTGGTCACCTGCCGTTGGATGGTGGAGTCATGAACCATCACCACCAGTCCCTGCAATCGATCGACATCGACACCCGGCTCGTCACGACCGGTGCCGTGCTCACCGCGGCCGGTGCCGTGGTGGCGTGCACCGGCATGGTCATCGCGGCCGTCGCCGTGTTCGCCGCAGGTCGGCGCATGATCCGCGGCATGGACGTGCCTCCGGCCCAGCAGGCGGCCATGAAGTGGCAGCAGGCCAAGGAGGCGTCCCGAGCGGGCATACAGGCGTGGCAGTCCGCTTCCGACACCCAGAACGGGTCGCTCGCCCGCTAGCCCAGGCCCGGCCCATGGCTGTGTGAGGCGCGGAAGGAGAGCTGCTGCAACCGCCGACGCCTGCGGAAGCACTCGGCGCGGTGCTGTCTCGCACAGCCTGGGGTTCGCCATTGGCGAGCTCGAACGCCACGGGTGGCACGGTCGCCGTGTTCGTCAAGGGCTGTGGGGGCCTCGTGTGCCGGGGGCGTTGTCGGCGCTGAGTGCGTTCTCCCGCAGGCCCGGTTCGGTGCGGAGCGTCCTGGCGAACCAGTCGCCGTAGCGGTTTCCCAGAAACGGGGCCGTGGCGCCGTGGAGGAGAACGCTCAGGCCCACGGTCACGGCGATGACGTCGTTCAGCAGCGTCGTCCCGGGCAGGTGCTCCTCGAAGGCCAGCAGGCCGAAGACCAGGGAGGCGAGCCCGCGCGGACCGAACCACCCGATGTAGGCGACGGAGGCGGCCCGCAGACCGGTGCCGGCCATGGCCAGAGCGACCGGCAGCATCCGGACCGCGGTCAGGCTGATCAGCGCGTAGACCACCATCCGCCACGTCAGGTGTTGAAGGGCCGGCCCCAGGATGACCGCGCCGAAGACCAGGAAGCTCATCGAGGCGAGCAAAAGCCCGAGCCGCTCGCTGAACGTCGTGCTCTGCGTGGGACCCGGGTCTTCGGCCCGAGCGACACGTCCTGACGACGCGCCACGCAGCCGGCTTCCGAAGGCCAGACCGGCGACCCAGGCACCGATGAAGCCGCTGCCTTCGACCGTGGCGCACAGCGCGTAGGTGATCACGGGAACGGCGAACGTCAGGAACTGTCGCCACGCAGGAGTGCTCCAGTCCCGAGCAACCGACCAACGCAACACGCCCGCCCCGACCCAACCGGCGGCGAGTCCGATCGCACCGCTCAGCAGCAGCGCACGCAGGAACGTCACGACGACGCCCGGATGTCCCTCCCCCTCACCCGCCGCCGCCAGCGCCAGCACGAAGAACGGAAGCACCAGACCGTCGTTCAGACCCGATTCGACGCCCAGGCCGCCTCGGACCAACGCCGGGACCCGCTTGTTGGAGAAAGCCTGCTGCCCGAGCGCGGCATCCGTCGGAGCCAGGATGACGCCGACCAGCGCCAGCTCCCACACACCCAGACCGGGCAGGAGGGGCCAGGCCACCAGCCACCCCAGCGCCATCGTGACGGGCAGCCCGACCACGAGCAGCCGCAACGGCAGGAACCCCTCCCTGCGCAGGTCCCCGATCCTGATCGCCGCCGCGTCCGTGAACAGCACAAGGGTGAGGGCGCTCTCCAACAGCGTCCGGATGACCTCCGGATCCCGGTCCGCGTTCAGCAGGTCCAGGCCCGGAGGCCCGACCGCCAGCCCGCACACGACGAACACCAGGGGCCCGGACAGCACGGTCGTCGACAGCCGCCGCGAGAGCGCCCCGTAGCCGACGACCACGCCACCGGCCACCACCACACCCCACTGGCTCATCCGTACTCCTCACCCGGGACCAGGGCGACCGCCCGAGCAGCTGTGCCGGGGCGACACGCCATGTGCCCAACCACGCCACCCGTCACGGTCACGCAGTGACATGACCGCTCACCCTGCATGTCGTTCCGGTCGAGCCGGGGACCTTCGGTCCTGGCACGCGGAGCCGGGGAGGGGGGACCTGAGATCGCTCCCCGGGAGTGGACACCGGGTTCTGTGCGACGAGTTGCAGCGTATTGCGCTCCCCTGTCCGTGTGAAAGACGACGCCGTGCACCTGACCGCCGCGGGCAGCCACGGCCATCTCGATCCCGTCGGTGACGGATCGGGTGCGCATGTGGTCGGCGATTGACCAGCCCACCACCCGCCTCGAGTCGATGTCGATGACCGTGGCGAGGGGGAGCCACGAGGCTCCCACGGCTATGTACGTGATGGCGCCGCACCATCCGGCGCTCAGCGTTTTCGCGGTGAAGTCCCTGTTCAGCAGATCCGCGCGACGCGGCACGCGCGACCCGGGCGGACCAGGCGGGTGAACGGTTCACCGAGGTGCGAACGCCACCGCCCGATGGTGCAATCGGAGTACGGGGAGAGCCGCGAGCACCAGAGGTGACGCCGTGAGCGAAGAAATCCAAGAAGTGGGCCCGATCGACTATCTGGTCGTCGAGTTTCCCGGTAACCGAATGACGGGCGAGGGATTTCCCCTGCTGGTCGATCTTGTGGACCGCGGCCTGATCAGGATCCTCGACCTGATGTTCGTCAGGAAGGAGGTCGACGGTTCCGTGACCGGCATGGAGATCGCCGACCTGACCGGCGACGGTGAACTCGACCTGGCCGTCTTCGAGGGTGCTTCCTCCGGTCTCCTGGGCCAGGACGACATCGAGGAGGCGGCCACCGCGCTGGAGCCCGGCTGTTCCGCCGGCATCCTGGTCTACGAGAACCTGTGGGCCGCGCCCTTCGCCACCGCTCTGCGCCGAGGCGGGGCCAGGATGGTCGCCTCCGGGCGGATCCCGGTGTCCGCAGTCCTCGACGCCCTCGACGCGGCTGAGGCCGCTCGCTGAGCAGAGCTGAGCAGAAGGGAAACAACCATGCCGGGTCTCATCCGCGGGGTCGCGCGTACCGCCGCCATCGCCGGAACGGCGACCGCCGTATCGAACCGCGTGTCACGCCGCCAGCAGGGACGCTGGGCAGCTCAGCAGGAATCCGAGGCACCCTCGCCTCAGCCGACGGCCCCTGCCGCGCAGTCTCCGGCTCCGCCGGCCCCCGACATGACCAGCAAGATCGAACAGCTGAAGCAGCTCGGCGAACTCAAGGCTCAGGGCGTGCTCACCGAGACCGAGTTCGAGGAACAGAAGCGCAGGATCCTCGGATCATGACCGGCTCCCGTCGAGGGCTCCACGCGGCTTTCCTCCGGGCGCCCTGACGGTGTCGTGGACACGCACCATGATCAGCCCCGATCGGAGGCACAGCCGAAGCGATCAGGGGCAGACAGCGTCATACCGGCGCTGTCCTGGCACCGCCTGTCACGGGTGCCTCGCCGCCATGTGGGCCCCTCCCCGGCCTACTCACCCCGGCTCCCCGGCTGGAAGCAGGGATGCGTCATCAGCGGCTCCCCTCGCGATGCTCACGGCGTGTGGCGTCGGCAGGAGGACCCTTCGGCGCGGTCGCACGTGGGCTCTTACGGGTCCGCCGACCGATTCCCGGTAGGGCGTCGCTGGAGCGGAACGCTCCGATCCTTTCGTCATGCTGCGCGTTGAGCCGGTGGATCAGGAACACCCCCGCGATGATCACGAAGATGATCACGGCGACGGTGGCGGCTGTCTCCGCGTCCTCACCTCCTCAGGGCGGACTCAAGATCCCGATCGCGGCTCCGGCCGCCGAAGCGGCTCCGCCGTCGGTCTCCCATCCCTCTTCCCGGCCCCGAGCCTCTGCCGCGT
This sequence comes from Streptomyces hirsutus, assembly GCF_001418415.1. GTDB lineage: Bacteria > Actinomycetota > Actinomycetes > Streptomycetales > Streptomycetaceae > Streptomyces > Streptomyces hirsutus. The sequence continues at coordinate 13,477 of NZ_LIQT01000256.1, read as the reverse complement.
CGTGGCTCATGGCCTCGTCGGCCATCAGACCGCTGGAGGTGCGGCTACCTCCCGGAACGGTTGCTGCTGCCATCAGCCGGGCGGCGGCGGCCGGCTCCGTCTCCGGAGGGATCACCAGCAGGTCCAGGCGGCCCACCGTGTAGGAGAAGAGGATCACTTTGTTCGGGTCCAGCTCGTCGGCGAACCAGCCGACATGCACCGTGTGCCCCGTGACGGGGACCTTGCGCGGGATGACGGGCCAGTGGGCCGGGTTCACGGTGACGTGGGTGATCCGGCCCCAGCACGCGTCCAGCGCGTCCGTCAGAGTGGGGATCTCCCGGAGGAGATCACGGGAGCGGGGCCACCAGGCACCGTCCAGGAGACCTGGAACCGAGCCGGTCGGGACCAGGGACAGCCGGGCCGACGCCGAAGGCAGACGTTCTTTGACGATCTTAGGTTCACTGGTCGCGGTCATGACGCGGACCTGTCCCCGAGTCTCCTCTTGGAGGCCGGTGCTGTTGCTCGCCGGGAACGACACCGACATGGCGGCCGGTGTGCGAAGTACTCACGGTCCTTTCACTCTACGCCGCTCCGAGGCCCCGGGACGTGCGCGTGAGCAGGCGTTTTACCGAGAGGCAACGCGTCCGGAACCGCCGGCGAGCGCAGCCGGTGCGGCGGCGCACGACTTACGGTGAGAAGACGAGGTCCCGCGTTCGGCGGTGACACCACCCTGATCACTCGGGGCGACCGGGACCACTTCTCCCTTCTCGTGGTCCCGCCGCACGCGACACCAGACGCCACCCGTGCCGCGACGGCCCGCGCCGTCCGGACCGACAACGCCACCCATGCCGCACAGATCCTCATCGACACCGGCACCCATCGGGCACACCCGACCCCCGAGGAGGACCCTCGGACCGGCGAGGAACGCCACGAGCCCCAGGAACGACGTCTGGAGGCCCGAGCACCCATAGGGCTGTCTCTGCTGCGGCGCCGACTTCAAGGTGATCGGGGCGGTACCGCCAGTCGGGGTGCATGCCCGGTAGTGGTGTCCGCTGATGTTCCGCTGGTGCCGTTAGTGTGCGCGACATGGCCCATACTCGGCTGTACCGCGCCGGCTCCCTGGTCGAGGAGGACTTCCCGGTCCGGGACATCTCCCGGCATCTGGCGGATCCGTCTTCGACCGTGTGGTTGGACCTGTACCGCCCGAACCACGCCGAGTTCACGGCGGTCGGCGAGGAACTCGGTCTCCACGAGCTGGCTCTCGAGGGCGCGTTGCACGAGGGACAGCGGGCGAAAATCGACAACTACCGCACCCATTACTTCCTCAGTGTCTACGCGGTAGCCGTCGACCCGGACGGCGCGGGACTGACGATGAGCGAGCTCGCGGTCATCCTCACGCCGCAGGCGCTGATCACGGTCCGCAAGGACGCCGCGTTCGCCCTCGACGAGCTGGTCGCCCGGTGGGACCGTACTCCGGCTCTGGCAGCGCACGGGGTCGCCTTTCTGCTCCACGGCCTGCTCGACTATGTCGTCGACGGGCACTTTGCCGCGGTACAGCAACTCGACGAACGTATCGAGGAACTGGACGATCTGCTCTTCGCCGAAGGCGGCCGGCAGATCCAGACCGTACAGCGCCAGTCCTACGCCCTGCGGAAATCACTGGTCCGGCTCCGTCGCGTGGTTCTGCCCATGCGGGAGGTCGTCAATACCCTCATGCGCCCCGACCTCGACATCGTCGACGGCTCCTTGCTGCCGTACTACCGCGATGTGTACGACCACGTGCTGCGTGCCGACGAGTGGACGGAGTCGCTGCGCGACCTGGTGGCCTCGGTGATGGAAACCAACTTGTCGGTGCAGGCGAACCGGATGAACCTGATCATGAAGAAGGTGACGAGCTGGGCCGCGATCATCGCCGTGCCCACGGCGATCACTGGCTTCTACGGACAGAACCTTCCCTACCCCGGCTTCGGACACCAGTCGGGATTCATCGTTTCCAGCGCCGTCATCGTCGTTGTCTCTCTGACGCTGTACTTCGCTTTCAAGAACTGGGACTGGCTCTGACCGCACACGCCCCTGTGTTCTCTTCGGCAGACGGGCCCTGGGAGCCGGTTCCCGAAGTCGGCTCCCAAAAACGGGTCCGCACAACAGGTGAGGCCCGGTACTGATCTCTCAGCACCGGGCCTCACCTGGCGTATCTCTGTCGGGGTGGCGGGATTTGAACCCACGACCTCTTCGTCCCGAACGCGATGAGGCCCCTTTGCGACCTCGTCTCGCGGTCGCTGACCTGCTCATTCAGCTCCAGCGCCATTCATTACCGTCCGGGACAGTCCTGGCGTGGCTGCCTGGTTTGGCCCCCCGTTTGGCCCCCGCCGGAGGAGCATTTCCCCTGTTCAGGCATGGTCTGAGGGGGGTATCACGCAGTATCCGAATGACTCTGCATCTCGTGCTCCATCTGCTCGACGGCATCTGGCGCTCCGGGGTCTCAACCTCAAGATCATCTCCAGGATTTCTCCATGGATGCGGTAAGTGCCCTCCGTGAAGCAGTTCGACTCCGCCTTGTCGCGGCCCGTTCCGGGAGCTCCCCACCCAGCTTGGGCCCGCTCAACTGACGGCCGGGATCTTCGACATGCCCCGTCAGAACCTCAGTTGACGACAGTCAGCCACGATGGCGGGGAAGTCGACTGCACACAGCCTCAGCCCTCACCGTCGTGAGGCTGTCGCATGTCATCAGACGCGATCGGTACCGACACCCTCCACGCTCTGATGAGTCTGGTCGCCACGGGACAGAGCGGGCCCGCGGCGTCTGCGGAGGGTGGAGTACCGGGCGCAGTACTCACGCAGGCTGCCGGTCCATGTCCAGCCGTGCGTGCACGCAGCGTCTCGGGGATGTGTGTCCATCTCCGAGATGCACTTGAATCCTAACGAGATGTCAATTAACCTCTACGAGGCAGGGGTTGACGGACGTGAGAGTTGGACGCAATGACGCGAGATCGGGTAGTGCTGCATGAGCGCGAGGGCAGAGTGCGGGACTACTACGCTTCGGAACTGGCCCAGCACCGTCCAGGCGAGTTGCTTATCGCCCGGGAGAACAGTTACGAGGGCACGGCCGTGCGCGCGGATATGCGCACGATCGATCGGAGCAACGTCACTCGCCTGTGGGAGTTCAAGATCAGTGCGAGCTACGAGGCGCTTGGGCAGATCTTGGTGTACCTGGCCATGGCACGCCGGGCTGAGGAAGCCGCCGGCAGCGACTGTCTAATCCGTGGCGTCATCGCAGCGTTCGAATTTCAACCCGAGATCGTCTACACCGTTGAGAGGTTGAACCTTTCGATCGAGCTAGTCACTCTGCCGCCCGTCCTCGCCCACGCAGGCGGCATCCCGACCGATGCAGAACCCACATCGCTTCCCGAGATTCCCCGTCAGCCCGGGCTGCTCGCCTCGAGGGGAGCCGAGCCCAACCAGCAGGAGACGCCATGAGTACGCCGTTCATCAGTCAGCAGAAGCTGATCAACACCGACGAAATCCCCGAGGACGAGACATACGGGGGCCTGCGCATCCTGCGTGTCAGCTCGGACGAGGAGGCACGAGCCAACTTCGAGCAGCATCGCTACCGCTTCCAGCATGAGAGCGAGAAGCGGCACGCTATCCGCGGCACTCTGTGCCTAAAAGGCGCGGAGGACGGATACCGCATCTGCGTCACAGTCCATCCCAGCCTGCGGCAGTTTACGGACCTCGTAAGGTATAACCCTTCCGATCCGCCACGCGCTGTCGACTACGAGGCCAACGGCATGAAGGCCGCCCACCTCAAGACGCAGAGCGACTTCAAGGGCGCGAAGGCCGCCAACCGTGGTGACTTCAGTCGGTACATCTTGGAGGCCATCCGCGGTGAGCGGGTCGCCTACCTGCCTACAGTCACCGGATGGCAGTCGGTCGAGGAGTTCGAGGAGGACCCTCAGCCCATTTTCGTCGCATTCGATGAAGCGAACCCGGCGGCCCTCTACGGCGAGATCTACCTGCCCAAACGGCCCATCATGCAGGCTGACGGACAGACCCAGACCGCCGCCCTCTTCGAGGCAGCGCAAAATCGTCTCGCTCTCCAGAACGGTGCACTTGACACCTTCTTCGTGACACTTGAGGTCGAACTAAAGGTTGACGTCGACGCGGCGGCCCAGAGTTTCGCAGATCGCAATGGACGCGGCACGAAGAAGAACACCAACCTGGTGGCGACCTTCGACACCTCGTCCGCCCTGGCCAAGCTGCGCAACCAGGCAGTCAAGGGCACCATCTTCGAGAACCGCGTCGCCGATGGCCGCAGTACGGGAGCCACGCTCACCGCGGTGCAAAATATCGTCGACGCATCGACGCTCGAACAGATGCTGCTCAACGTGATCTCCCACGGCAACCGCAAGCGCGAGCACATCAAGCACCACCACATCGAGGCGGTGCTGCCGTACTGCCGTGAGTTCCTGCAAATGTTGGAAGGTCAATTCGGTGGCGCCTGGAACGACACCAAGCAGGCGGACACCTACCGACGGCTGTACGTCCATGGATGGGCATTCGCCCTCAAGGCCCTCGCGCTGGCCTACAACCAGGTGCGGCGCGACAAACTCGGTCCGATCATGGACGCGATGCAGAAGGAGACTGCAACCGGAGACGACACGACTGAGCAGTTGGTGAAGAGGTTCACCGAGATCATCGCGGAACAGTCGGTGCCTACTCCGGCGGTGTCCTTTGACGAGTTCAAGCAGCGTCTGGCTGCCATTGACTGGCGGCGTGACCGCCGGCATTGGATTCGGATCACGGGTTGTCTGCAGGAGAAGAACGGCACCAAGAAGACGGTGAAGCTGAAGAGCACTGGGGAGACCGTCGTCGCAGCGGCAGCCTCGAACACCCCGGCGCACATCAGTCAGGTCGAGAACAAGATCCTCTCCGACACCTGGACCGAGCTCACTAGTGGCGAACCCGAGCCCATCAACTAGACACCCACGCCCCGGTCGGCGTTGATCTAGTAGCCGTCGGTCCTTAGCCCGCAGCCTTGCTATACCTGAGGGCCGCCGCCGGGATCCCGCTTTGGATCGGCTGGTGGAACCCGTCAGGAACAACGGCACGCCCCTGGGACCGCGGAAAACCCCGCAACCCGGCAGAGATGGGCTGACTCACAGATGGGCCCTCAGTGCAGACTTTTCGCAACTAAGGGCCCATCTGCTGTCGAGCGTCAGCACCCCCGCGTGATGACACCTCTCGACCTGGTGACCTCTTTGTTTCGAACGCGATCAGGTGCCTTGTGGCTTTGGTATGGGGCCGCTGACTTGCCTGCTTCCCTCCACTACTGTCCATGACTGTCCGGGACAGTCATGCGGCGACTGCCGCCTTTGGCCCCCTGTTTGGCCCCCGGCCCTGGTACTGCCCGAAGGGCAGGCCTCACGCCGTTCGCCAGATTGTCTTAGTCGTCGTCCTCGTCGAAGTCGTAACCGTTCCTCGCGGCCTCGGCCCCGTCAAGGAGGCCGTGGGCGTAAGCCGCCGCGTTCGCCCTACGTGCGGAGTTGTGTGTCGCGACGAGGGTGACGACGACTGCGCCCACTACGGTGACAGCAAAGCCGCCGGCCGCTACGGCAACCTGCTTCCAGGACGGCCCGGACCTGACGGGGCTGGCTTTGGCTTGAGCAGCCTCGCCGGCTACAGGACCGGAGGCCTCGGACGCCATCTCTTCACCATTCTCCGGGACCCTGCTCATCAGGCTGCACCTTCCAACTGCCCTGGCAGCCAGGCAGATACGGCTGCTTTCCGATCGCTCTCTCCCCGCATTCTGGGTCATTCGCCCCGTGAGGCACCACCTGGTTCGGTCAAGTCGATCCAGCCTGTCACCAGACACTGGGTGGAACTTGCCCTTCCGTGCGGACGGCTGGCACTCCCAGGGTTCCAGCGACCTCCTGGCCGTCCTCGGCCCGGCCCCGCCACAACCCCCTCCAACAACACTCCGGCTTCCGGCTCATCGCAGAAGGGCCGGGACAGTCTGGCATTACTTCAAGACCGCTTGCTCCCGAACGCGATCAAAGTCCGTGTGACCTGGATTCGGGAGCGCTGACCTGCGTGTTCATCGTCTGGCACTGTCCAGGTCGGTCCGAGGCAGTCTTGGTTCGGCTGCTTCGTTTGGCCCCCTGTTTGGCTTCCGGCCGTGGAGCTCTCGGCGCGGCGCGGCCGATCGCGTAGCGTCGCCGTGTCCCCGAGACCTACGCATTACGAGTTGTCCGATCTTGGTCCAGGCAGGTCCGTCGACGTCTAGAAAGGGAACCCCGCACCAGGTCAGGGCGATCAAGCATGCCGGCGGACTGCCATGGACGGCTGCGGATTAGGGACCAACTGAGACCGCCTGTGAGACCACATCGGTACCCGACCTCGCTTCCCCGCCACCTTGCTGCACCGGGCGGCCGGCGGACGTGAGAGTGACGTAGTAGCAGCCGACCATTCCACGAGCCGGATCACTCTCGGCCGCCCGGGCTCGCGCGCGACGCTCCCCTTCCTCTCCAGCTCCCACAGCTGGCAGTGCACGAAGGACAGGCGCAGGTCTACAGCGCCGACGATCTCCGCGACGGTAGGGGATTGTCCCTAAAAGAGCCACCACCGGAGCAGCGAGGGACTAATCTGGGAGGCCAACTTTGAGTCCACTCTCGCCAAATCGCGCCGGTTATCGAGAGAGGGCGTCAATAAAAGAGAGGTCGTGCAACTTTGACAGAGGATAGATTCTTCGCAATCCTTCTATCCGTCCTAATTGCGGATCTTTATGCCCCCCTCGCCCTCTTTCTCGCTCTCAAGATCTACCATCGGGAGTTATTCCTTCATTACACCTGGCGCGCCAGTGCGAAACTGATCAGGAGGAAGAAGTACAGGAAAGTACTAGTGACGGATGTACGTCACCTTGCCAATTGCACAGTCCTTGCCTCTAGAGTGGGGAGTTACCCCCTAGCCGCGATGAGGAGTTTTCGGATTCGCCACCTCCTTATGCGTGACTACCGCGCCATGCGGGGCAGGAATCACGGATTCCTCTTCACCTATGCAATCGCGGCACTTCCGTACTATATTGCAAGCCAGATTGCACCGAGGATTGACCCTCCCCTGAAGGAGGCGACGCGGAAGATCGAGGCGTCAAAAAAACTCGAATTTGACATTATCTACGGCCCTGGTCTAGCCGTTCAATTAGGTGCCATCTTTTGTTCATTAACCCTACTCGCCTTTGCGTTCTGGAGTTGGCGACGTAAGAGAAAGGTCGATTCCGAGGGCGGCGCCCTTAGAGCGGCATGCATCCTTCTCAAGAAGGCGGGTTGGAGCAAGAAGCCTCTCACTTCACCTGCACGAATAGACTTTGACGTCGCAGCTCTCTGCAACTGGTTGAGATTGTTCTCCACGTATGGAAACCCTGGTGGCCCTGCGATTCGCAGAGAGCAACTTAACCTCCACGTGACTCAGGTAATCGTGACTCTTGAGGATGCGTCGGAGCAGATCCTAGTGCGCGGAGAAGAGGCTTACATAGACCTTGTTACTATCCTGTCCAAGATGATTGACCGGATGACTGAGGGTAGGTGGCACGGCCTACTAGATGAATCGGATATGTCCCCCAGAGCGCGAAACTATTTGACGGAGAACGCCGTCCCGCATGAAGAAAAGAAGGATATTCGCATCGCAGTATTTGGCGCTCTTCTCGCTGCGACATTCGCGATAGGAAGTGTGCTCCTCGGGGTGCCTTCAGAAGTTGCACTGAGCGTAGCGGGAATCACCGCCTTGATCCCTGCCGCCGTTAGCGGAGGTAGACGTTTCGGCCTCAGTCCTGCGGATTTTCTTGGCCATTCTCGGCAGTCCTTCACCCCAGGGCAAATTGGAGGTCAGCAGGGGGCAGACGCTTCAGCGCCACACCCATAGGCTTAGGGGGACACGGTCGAGCGGAGAGGGAGAGCAAGTGTCGCAGCAGGTCAACCCTCGGGGGACCTTCCTGAAAATCGCTGACACGCTGAAGACATGGATCGAGACGGACCCGGACATGACGGAGCTCCCAGCTCTGTCTGAGGTGATGAGCGATCAAAAGGTCTCACGTGGGGTCGCGCTCCGTGCGTTCGCTGTGCTGAGGCAGGAAGGTGTGGCCGAGCCAGTGCCGGGCGGACGGTGGCGCGTCGTGCGCGCTGGCGTGAACGTCGACCGGCGCCCGCTCGAACAGCGGATCGCGGGCATCATCACGGCTGACAGGCTCGAAGTGGGGCAGCCATTTCCCAGCGCTTCCGCGCTGGCCGAACGGTTCGGGGTCTCACGTCCCACCGTGACCAAGGCGCTGGAGAAGTTGGAGACCGCCGGCGTGCTGGCGGGAGGCGGACAGGGCAGGGCGCGGACGGTTCGCGCTATGCCGACGCGAGAGGAGTGTTCGTAGCTTGCCGAAGTTGACAGAGTGGGCTTATCCCTTGGCTGAGTCCCTGCTCGCCGAGCCGTTGCCGCGGCGGTGGAAGCACTGCCTGGGGGTAGCCGAGAGGGCGCGCACCATCGCGCTCGTTCTTGACCAGGACGCCGATCTGTTGGAGGCCGCGGCGGTCCTGCACGACATCGGCTATGCGCCGGACCTCGCCAAGACGGGCTTTCACCCTTTGGACGGGGCCCGCTACCTCCGGGACGTGGCTGGCGCCGACGAACGGGTTATCAACCTGGTCGCCCACCACTCCTGCGCTTGGATGGAGGCGGAAGCGCGCGGCATGCGCGAAGAGCTGGAGGGCGAGTTCCCACGCGAGAGCGCGCACCTGAACGACGCGCTCTGCTTCTGCGACATGAACACCACACCGGACGGCATGCCGACGAATCCCATCGACCGGGTGAACGAGATCACCGGGCGATACGGCCCCGACAGCCTGATCGGAACGTTCATCCGGCGAGCCGAGCCAGAGATCCTCGCCAGTACGTCGCGGGTGCTTGAACGGGTGGCCGCCGTCAAGCGTCAGCCGATGTAGGGGGCGTTTCGCGTCCGGTCCATGGCGTGTTCGATGCGGAGACGCATCGTGGGATGGATGTCGAGTTGGGACAGGTCCGCCGGGGTAGCCCAGCGGACCTCTGTCGTCTCGCTGCTCGTGCGCACCTCACCGCCGACCGGTCGAGCACGGAAGCAGATGCTGAACTGTTGCCTGACCTCACCGTCGTCGTACTGCATCACGTGCCCCGGGTCGGTGTAGATCCCGGACATGTCGACGACTTCCGCCTTGATCCCGGTCTCTTCCCAGACCTCCCGAACGACGGTGTCACTGATGGACTCCCCCACGTCGTGACCACCACCGGGCAGTGCCCAACGCCCGTTGTCGGACCTCCGGATCATCAGCACCTCACCCGCGTCGTTCTGTACGAACGCGACGACGGACGGCACGACCGAGTTGGCCGCCGGCGCCTCGGGGTCGTGAAGGTAGTCAATCCGTCCCATGGTCAAGCTCCCTTGGTACTTGCAAAGTCGGCGCCAGTGATCTGGCGCGCGTTCCCCCAGGTGTGTTCGATGCTGTTCGCATAGGTGTCGAACAACCCTCCGTTCGCCAGACGGCGAAGATGCAGTACGGGGGCCAGGTAGGCGCCGATGCCGTAGACATGAGGGTTGACCAGCATCTCGTCATCAGACCGGTAGATCGAGTTGTAGAGCGTCGAGTCGTGCAGCCGGAAGCCGATGTCTGGGTGACTCTCGATGAGCGGGCGGTACAGCACGAGGGCGTTGCGAATCTTGCCGTCCATGATCTGGTGCCCCTCGTCTATCCCTCGCTGCTGGACAGCCGCACTGCCAGGGTCCCCGAGCAGGATGCGCACCCGAACGCCTGCCGCTGTCTTCGCCTCGAGGAGGCTGTGAAACAACGGGTCTTCCGACAGGAACAGACCGGAGTAGACAAGCACGTCAAGGCTCTTCTGGGCCCTGCCAAAGATCTCACGCCACAGACCTGACGGCACCGTGTGCCGGTGGGGGTAGACAGTGCCAATCTCCGCCTTGGCCAGGTCTATTGAACTGTTGACCGTGCGGTCGTCGTCCCACAGTGACGTGACGTCGACCTTCAGCGCCGCGGCCGTCGCGTACTGGTGACGTCGGTACGGCACTTTGCCCTGCGTGATCCAGCGTTCAACGGTCTTCGGGTTGACCTCGATTGCTTCGGCCAACCTCTGAACCGTCATGCCTCGGGCTAACAGAGCCGAGCGTAAACGTTCGTTGGACATCTGTACCCCCGGTGGGATGTCTAGGGACTTCTCGACCGTAGCCAGAACTCCCGGAGCTGTCCACGCATGGGGTGACCAACTCCCCTGACCTGGAGCGATTCTGAGCGTGCGCCAAAAAGTCCCAGAGCAAAGCCAAGAGGATCCGTCGGCAGACTTGACGGGCCCCCATGCAGTACCTGTAAAACAGGTACTGCATCGCCCGGAGGAAAGCCCGCAGGGGTGAGTACGAAGGCAGCGGCCGTGTCTTGAGAACTCAACAGTGGACAAAGTTCGACGGGGTGTGACTCCCCGTCCCCGTAGCGGCCCGGGTGATGGCCGTCGGCGGCCACTTCGCGGCAGGTGAACCAGTCCTGTCCGCGTACCGGCTCTGGAGAACAGTCCTGGGGATCATCCCTCCATTTCTGGAGGTCAACCCCACGATTGCCACCCGGTGCGCGCCGCCCTGCTGGCGTCAGAGCAGCAACGATGACGCGCCCGACGTTCCCGGCTCGGGGCCGGTGCCCGTGGCAACGGCGCACCGGTGAAGCCGTCTCCCTGCAATCGGTTGGGGGTCGGTGTGAACCGACGACATCTTCAGGCGCCGCCGGTACGGACCGGCCGGCGGCGCCCGTGCGACCTCGGTCCGCTCTGGTTCGCAGCGTGCTGACGCTGCGGCCGGCTGCCTCTCCCGCCCGTCCGGCCCCCGCGTCACGCAGTGGCCGTACGGACGGGAGCGCGGGGAGCCGGATCGTCCGACTCAACGGCGAGTGGCTCCCGGGATGCACCCCGGGAGCCACTCTTGGGCCGTTCCTGTATGAGAGGAACCACGACCCGTGAAGCACATCGCTACTGTTCAGACGGTCGTTACCGCCGACGCTTTCGACCGCGAGCCGACGGCCGCGGAGCTGGACGCGATCGAACTGGAAATGCCCGTGATCCTCGCGGGTGTCGACCTGGTCGACGCGCAGATCATCGCCCTTGACCGCATCCCGACCGAGCTGGACGCCCGCCGCATCCGCCGGGCCCGCCGCCGGGCGCTGGCCGCCCGCGTCGCGCTGCTCAACCGCACGGCCGGCGCGACCCTGCCCGGGGGTGCCGCATGAGCGCCACCGACCGGAACCTGACCGCCGCGCACGCCGAGGTAAAGGCGGAGATCGCCCGCACCGACAACAAAACGGCGCTGCTGCTGGCGTTCGTCGGCGCAGTGCTCGCCGGCACCTGGACGGTCGCCCGGGACCTCCCGCTGAACCCCGCCGCCTACGTGGCGGGCGGTCTCGGTCTGGCGTTGCTGGTCGGCGCGGCCGGACTGCTGCTGCGGTCGGTCCGGCCGAACCTGTCCGGCCGGCACGGCTTCCCACTGTGGGCCACCCTCACCGCCGAGGAGATCAACGCCGCCGTCGGCGGGGATCTGGCCGCCGACATCGCCGGCCTGTCCCGCCTCGCCGTCCGCAAGTTCACCTGCCTGCGCCGCGCGGTCGACCTCACCCTGACCGGCGGCGCCCTGCTCATCCTGGCCGCCCTGCTCACCCTCGGGGGTGCGGCATGACGGCCCGGACCGTACTGCCCGCCGTCGCGATGACGGCGGTCTCCATGGTGCTCACCCTCGCGGTGGTGGTGATGTGGCTGGGCACGGCGATGCCGTGGCCGGTCGCGCTGGTCGTCGGGGTCGGCATTGACGGGGGATGGCTGGCCACCCTCGCCTACGAACGCCGCCTCTCGGCGCAGGGCGACCACTCCCGCGCGGTGACCGCCGTCGGTTGGAGCTTCGGCCTTCTCGCCACCGGCGTCCTGGTCGCGCACGCGCTGACCGCGGAGCACTCCGCCGGGGCGTGGCTGGCCGTGGCCTGGCTGCCCCTCGCCGCCAAGGCGCTGTGGCTGGTGCACGGACTGTGGGAGCGCACCGCGCTCACCCCGGTCGCGCTGGATTCGATCCGGGGGATTCGGCAGGAAGCGCGGGATGAGGCGGCCGTGGCGCGTGCCCGGCTGCGGGCCGAGGCCGCCACCGAGGAGACCCGGCTGACGGCCGTGACGGAGGCAGGGGCGCGCGTGGCACGCGTCCAGGCCACCACCGCCGCCACCCTTGCCGGGGCGTGGTCGACGCTGGAGAGCGCGCGGGAGGGCGAGGGTACGGGCAGGGCGCTGACCAGTGTGACGAGCCGCGTCACACCCGACGTCACGCCCCGCTGGGACCTCCCGGTCTGGGGCCCCACCGAGCCGGTCGCGAATGCGGAGGAATCCACCGGGACCGATCGGAAACGGTCTATGGCTGACCTGCCCGAATCGAGTCCGGAGCCGATCACCGTATCCGTGGTCCGGGTGCCCGAACCGGTCGACTGCCTCAAGCCGCTCCCGCGTGTCGAGTCGGCTCCGCTCGCCTCGATCGAGCGGCGGCCGGTGGCCGCCGAATCGACCCGCCCCCGCCGGGCGACCGGTCGGGTTCCGGCGGTGGCGAAGTCGACCCGCCCCAAGCGCACCCCGGAACAACTTCTCGCCGAAGCACGATCGGTGACCGCCGGGTGGCCGGACGCCAAGGTGACCGCCGAGGGCATCCGCCGGGCGCTGCGCACGTCGCCCGCGAACGCGCGGATGCTGCGGGATGCCCTGCTCGCCGAACGCGCAGGAACGGAGGGCGTGGCATGAGTACTCCGGTTCTCGCCGCCGTGGCGGTGGCTGTTGCTGTGTCGTGGGCGGTGCACGGATGCTGGCTGGCCCGCCGGTTACGTACGGCGCGCCGTGACCCGCTGACCGGTCTGTGGACCCGGGACGCGTTCACCCGCCGGGCCCGCCGGCTGCTGCGCCATCGGCACGCGGTGGTGGTGCTGGCGGACGTGGACCACTTCAAGCAGGTCAACGACGCCCACGGCCATGCGGCCGGGGATGCCCTGCTCGCCGCCACCGCCGCCCGCCTCACCCACGCCGTGGGCCGCGGCGGGGTGGTGGGCCGGCTCGGGGGTGATGAGTTCGCGGCCGTCCTCCTCGACCGCGACGCCACCGCCGCCGACCGGTTCGCCGTCCTGTCCCGCGTGCTCGCCCGCCCCCTGGACACCGCACCCGAGGTGCACACCACGGTGTCGCTGGGCTGGGTCCGCCGCAGCGACCACCCCGACGAGGACCTGTCCGCCCTGCTGCGACGCGCGGACGAGGCCATGTACACGGCCAAACACGGGAGCTCCCGCGTCCGCAGGGCCGCCCTGGGTCGGCTGCTCGCCGGCATCACCGGGCGCCGACCGGGCCGCCGGGGCGCGGCATGAGCACACTGCCCGTCTACCCCTGGCGACTCGCCCCGGACGGCTACGCCACCCGCCGA
>NZ_LIQT01000255.1 GCF_001418415.1 Streptomyces hirsutus | reverse complement strand
GTTCCGTCCCGGCCGCCGCCGACGGCGACCGCTCCGGCGGTCATCGCGACCGCCAACAACGCGGCGCACACCGTGAGGTGCGTCCCGCGCGAGCGGCACGCGGCGGCGGCCGGGACGGAACACAGGCCGGAGCGCGGACCGGCGCCGATGCCGCTCCCGCGGCCGGGGCGCTCGCGGCCGGGGCGCTCGCCGGGGGCGACCTGGACGCGGGGGTCCGTGCTCTGCAGTCCCATCTGCGCTCCCAGCCACGGGACGTCGGTGGCTGGGCAAGCCTGGGGCTCGCCTACGTCGAGCAGGCGCGGACCAACGGGGACCCGTCGCGCTACCCGCAGGCCGAGCGGGCGTTCGACCGCTCCCTCGCGCTCGGATCCGGCAATGAGCAGGCACTGGCCGGCCGTGCCGCCCTCGCCGCGGCCCGGCACGACTTCTCCGGCGCCCTGAAGTACGCCGACCGGGCCCTGCGGCAGAACCCCTACAGCGAGCGCGCCCTGTCCTCCCGTATCGACGCCCTCGTGGAGCTCGGCCGGTACGACGAGGCCGCCGAGGCCGCCGACACCGCGGACAGCAGGCGGCCGGGGGTGCCCGTCTTCACGCGGTACGCGTACGTGCGGGAGCTGCGCGGCGACGTGCGGACCGCGCGCGAGGTGCTGGAGCGGGCCCTGGACGGCGCGTCCGCGCCCGCCGACGTGGCGTACGTGGCGACCGCGCTCGGCCAACTCGCCTGGAACCAGGGCGACTACGAGACCGCGCTCACCCACTTCGCCCGTGCCCTCGCCGCCGACGAGGACTACCTCCCGGCGTTGGAGGGACGGGCCCGCGCCCAGGCCGCGAGCGGCGACCGCGCGGGCGCGATCGGGACGCTGGAGCAGGTCGTCGTCCGCTCCCCGCTGCCCGGCCCGCTGGTCGCTCTCGGCGAGCTGTACGAGGCCCGGGGCGCCGACGGCGACCGTACGAAGGCGGCCGACCAGTACGCCCTCGTCGACGCGCACACCGCCCTCGCCCGCGCCGGCGGGGTCAACTCCGACCTCGACACCGCGCTCGCCGCCGCCGACCACGGCGACCCCGAAGCAGCCCTGCGAGCGGCCCGCGCCGAATGGGACCGCCGGCACAGTGTGCACACCGCGGACGCCCTCGCCTGGGCGCTGCACCGGAGCGGGCGCTCCGAGGAGGCGCTCCCCCACGCCCGCCGGGCGACGGCCACCGGCTACCGCAATGCCGCCTTCCTCCACCACCGCGGCATGATCGAACGCGCCACCGGCCACGACGGCGACGCCCGCCGGTCCCTCACGGCGGCCCTGGAACTGAACCCCGGCTTCTCCCCCCTCGGCGCCCGCGAGGCCCGTGCCGCCCTCGACGAACTGGAGGCGGCACGGTGAACCTCCGTCGATCCCCGGCCGACGGCACCGGCCGCCGTCTCGCCACCGGTGCCGCCGTCCTCGCCGCCGCCTGTGCGTTCACGCTGGTCCCGGCGACGGCGGCGAGCGCGCATCCGCTCGGCAACTTCACCGTCAACCGGTACGACGGCCTGGTCGCCGCGCCGGGCGAGCTCCGCGTCCACCATGTCGAGGACCTCGCCGAGATCCCGGCCACCCAGGCGAAGCCGGACGTCGAGGCGCTGGGCACGGCCGAGTGGGCACGTCGGCGATGCGCCGGTGCCGCCCGCGACAGCGAGGTCCGGGTGGACGGGCGTACGGTCCCGGTCACCGTGCGGAGCAGCCGCGCGCGCGTGCACCCCGGTCAGGCCGGTCTCGACACGCTGCGCGTGGAGTGCGGGCTGACCGCTCCGCTGCCCGAGGACGGCACGGTGGACGTCTCCTTCCGCGGAGCCGGGGCGTCCTCGGGCCCCGGCTGGCGGGAGGTCACCGCCCGCGGCGACCGGACGACGCTGGCCGCGTCGGACGTGCCCGAGACCTCGCTGTCACGGGAACTGACCCGCTACCCGGAGGAGTTGCTGTCCTCGCCGGCCGACACGGCGACCGCGTCCCTCCGGGTGCGCACGGGCGGGCCGGCACTGGCGGGGAAGGAGACCGAAGCGCCCGCCGCCTCCGTACTGCCCCGCGGCGCGGACCGGTGGACCCGCGCCCTCGACGACCTCGTCGCCCGGCAGGACCTCACCGCGGGGTTCGCGGCGCTCGCGCTGCTGATCGCGGTGGTCCTCGGCGCGATGCACGCGCTCGCGCCGGGTCACGGCAAGACGCTCATGGCCGCGACGGCGGCGGCCCGGGGCCGCAGGGCCCGGCTGCGGGACGTCCTGCCGATGGCCGCCTCGGTGACGGTCACCCACACCCTCGGCGTGGTGGCGCTCGGCCTGCTGGTCACGGCCGGTTCGGCCGCCACGCCCTCGGTCGTCGCGTGGCTCGGGATCGCGAGCGGCGCCCTTGTCACCCTGGCGGGCGCGAGCCTCCTCCGACGGGCCCTGCGCAACCGGAACGCCGCACAGGGCCACCCGCACCACCACGAGCGCGAACACGGGCACGCTCATGACCACAGTCACGACCACGGGCACGGGCACGGGCACGAACACGGGCACCCGCACGTCCATGACCACGGGCACGCCCGGGCGGGCGGCGCGCATCCCCGTCCCCGCACCGTCGAGCACACCCACGGCGGTCGTACCCACACCCACGCCGTCGCCCCCACGCTGCGCGGCACCATCCTGCTGGGTCTCGCCGGCGGGCTGGTGCCCAGTCCGTCCGCCGTGGTCGTGCTGGTGGGCGCCGCGGCGCTCGGGCAGGCCTGGTTCGGGCTGCTGCTCGTCGTCGCGTACGGCGTCGGACTGGCGCTCACCCTCACCGCCGCCGGGTACGCCGTGGTGAAGGCGGGCAGCGGCGTGAACCGGCTCCTGGCCCGGCGCCCGCGCTGGACCGCACGCCCGGTGGTCGCGCTGGTGCGCCGGAGCGCGCCCCTGGGATCGGCGTTCGTCGTCGTGGCTCTGGGGGCCGGATTGGTGTTCAGGGGGGCGGCATCCGCGCTGGGCTGAGCTACTTTCATGAGGAAACGGAGAATTCGCCCGGATGCGATGGGGGGCGCCATGTCCGAGGGACCGGGCAGTGAGCGGGTGATCGCGGGCCGGTACCGGCTGCTGTCACCGCTGGGCGAGGGCGGCATGGGGACCGTGTGGCGGGCCCGTGACGAGGTGCTGCACCGCGAGGTCGCCGTGAAGGAGGTCCGCGCCCCGGCCGGGCTGCCGACGCCCGACGTGGAGCGGATGTACGCCCGGCTGGAGCGGGAGGCGTGGGCCGCCGCCCGGGTCGCCGACCGCAATGTGGTGACGGTGTACGACGTGGCGACCGAGGACGGGCGCCCATGGATCGTAATGGAGCTGGTCCGCGGTCTGTCCCT
>NZ_LIQT01000254.1 GCF_001418415.1 Streptomyces hirsutus | reverse complement strand
AACACAGTGGACGCGAGCAACTGAGGACAAGCCCTCGGCCTATTAGTACCGGTCAACTCCACACGTTGCCGTGCTTCCATATCCGGCCTATCAACCCAGTCGTCTACTGGGAGCCTTACCCCATCAAGTGGGTGGGAGTCCTCATCTCGAAGCAGGCTTCCCGCTTAGATGCTTTCAGCGGTTATCCCTCCCGAACGTAGCCAACCAGCCATGCCCTTGGCAGGACAACTGGCACACCAGAGGTTCGTCCGTCCCGGTCCTCTCGTACTAGGGACAGCCCTTCTCAAGACTCCTGCGCGCGCAGCGGATAGGGACCGAACTGTCTCACGACGTTCTAAACCCAGCTCGCGTACCGCTTTAATGGGCGAACAGCCCAACCCTTGGGACCGACTCCAGCCCCAGGATGCGACGAGCCGACATCGAGGTGCCAAACCATCCCGTCGATATGGACTCTTGGGGAAGATCAGCCTGTTATCCCCGGGGTACCTTTTATCCGTTGAGCGACGGCGCTTCCACAAGCCACCGCCGGATCACTAGTCCCGACTTTCGTCCCTGCTCGACCCGTCGGTCTCACAGTCAAGCTCCCTTGTGCACTTACACTCAACACCTGATTACCAACCAGGCTGAGGGAACCTTTGGGCGCCTCCGTTACTCTTTAGGAGGCAACCGCCCCAGTTAAACTACCCATCAGACACTGTCCCTGATCCGGATCACGGACCCAGGTTAGACATCCAGCACGACCAGACTGGTATTTCAACGACGACTCCACCACCACTGGCGTGGCGGCTTCACAGTCTCCCAGCTATCCTACACAAGCCGAACCGAACACCAATATCAAACTGTAGTAAAGGTCCCGGGGTCTTTCCGTCCTGCTGCGCGAAACGAGCATCTTTACTCGTAGTGCAATTTCACCGGGCCTATGGTTGAGACAGTCGAGAAGTCGTTACGCCATTCGTGCAGGTCGGAACTTACCCGACAAGGAATTTCGCTACCTTAGGATGGTTATAGTTACCACCGCCGTTTACTGGCGCTTAAGTTCTCAGCCTCGCCACCCCGAAGAGTGACTAACCGGTCCCCTTAACGTTCCAGCACCGGGCAGGCGTCAGTCCGTATACATCGCCTTACGGCTTCGCACGGACCTGTGTTTTTAGTAAACAGTCGCTTCTCGCTGGTCTCTGCGGCCACACCCAGCTCACCGAGTAAATCGGATCACCGGACATGGCCCCCCTTCTCCCGAAGTTACGGGGGCATTTTGCCGAGTTCCTTAACCATAGTTCACCCGAACGCCTCGGTATTCTCTACCTGACCACCTGAGTCGGTTTAGGGTACGGGCCGCCATGAAACTCGCTAGAGGCTTTTCTCGACAGCATAGGATCATCCACTTCACCACAATCGGCTCGGCATCGGGTCTCACCCACGTGCCATCCGGATTTACCTGGATGACGGGCTACACCCTTACCCCGGGACAACCACCGCCCGGGCTGGACTACCTTCCTGCGTCACCCCATCACTCACCTACTACGGGTCCGGTTCGTCGGCTCCACCACTTTCCTTTCCCCGAAGGGTCCGGAACGGCTTCACGGACTTAGCATCGCCCGATTCAATGTTTGACGCTTCACAGCGGGTACCGGAATATCAACCGGTTATCCATCGACTACGCCTGTCGGCCTCGCCTTAGGTCCCGACTTACCCTGGGCAGATCAGCTTGACCCAGGAACCCTTAGTCAATCGGCGCACACGTTTCTCACGTGTGTATCGCTACTCATGCCTGCATTCTCACTCGTCAACCGTCCACAACTCGCTTCCGCGGCTGCTTCACCCGGCAGACGACGCTCCCCTACCCATCACAGTCCCCGTTGGGGGTATGTACTGCAATGACACGACTTCGGCGGTACGCTTGAGCCCCGCTACATTGTCGGCGCGGAATCACTAGACCAGTGAGCTATTACGCACTCTTTCAAGGGTGGCTGCTTCTAAGCCAACCTCCTGGTTGTCTGTGCGACTCCACATCCTTTCCCACTTAGCGTACGCTTGGGGGCCTTAGTCGATGCTCTGGGCTGTTTCCCTCTCGACCATGGAGCTTATCCCCCACAGTCTCACTGCCGCGTTCTCACTTGCCGGCATTCGGAGTTTGGCTAAGGTCAGTAACCCGGTAGGGCCCATCGCCTATCCAGTGCTCTACCTCCGGCAAGAAACACGCGACGCTGCACCTAAATGCATTTCGGGGAGAACCAGCTATCACGGAGTTTGATTGGCCTTTCACCCCTAACCACAGGTCATCCCCCAGGTTTTCAACCCTGGTGGGTTCGGTCCTCCACGAAGTCTTACCTCCGCTTCAACCTGCCCATGGCTAGATCACTCCGCTTCGGGTCTTGGGCATGCTACTGGATCGCCCTGTTCGGACTCGCTTTCGCTACGGCTTCCCCACACGGGTTAACCTCGCAACACACCGCAAACTCGCAGGCTCATTCTTCAAAAGGCACGCAGTCACGACGTTGAGTGCAAGCACTCAACGCGACGCTCCCACGGCTTGTAGGCACACGGTTTCAGGTACTATTTCACTCCCCTCCCGGGGTACTTTTCACCATTCCCTCACGGTACTATCCGCTATCGGTCACCAGGGAATATTTAGGCTTGGCGGGTGGTCCCGCCGGATTCACACGGGATTTCTCGGGCCCCGTGCTACTTGGGTGTCTCTCAAACGAGCCGTTGACGTTTCGGCTACGGGGGTCTTACCCTCTGCGCCGGACCTTTCGCATGTCCTTCGCCTACATCAACGGTTTCTGACTCGCCTCATGGCCGGCAGACCATGAACAAGAGATCCCACAACCCCGCATGCGCAACCCCTGCCGGGTCTCACACGCCTGCGGTTTGGCCTCATCCGGTTTCGCTCGCCACTACTCCCGGAATCACGGTTGTTTTCTCTTCCTGCGGGTACTGAGATGTTTCACTTCCCCGCGTTCCCTCCGCATACCCTATGTGTTCAGGTATGGGTGACAGCCCATGACGACTGCCGGGTTTCCCCATTCGGACACCCCCGGATCAAAGTCTGGTTGACGACTCCCCGGGGCCTATCGTGGCCTCCCACGTCCTTCATCGGTTCCTGGTGCCAAGGCATCCACCGTGCGCCCTTAAAAACTTGGCCACAGATGCTCGCGTCCACTGTGCAGTTCTCAAACAACGACCGACCACCCGTCACACACCGCTCGCGCGATGCTTCACCGGGGTCGGCACTGAAGGCAGCCGATACGGCCGTGCCCTCAGACACCCAACAGCGTGCCCGGCGCTCCCTGCCGCTTCCCTCGTTCGTTCCATGCCCCGAAGGGGCCGTACTGGAAGGAGAAGACGGTCGAGAGTGCCGAATAATCAACGTTCCACCCATGAGCCACCAGCACCGGACATGCGCCGGTGTACTGGCCTCTGGCCGGGCGAACCCGGCGAGAAGTGCTCCTTAGAAAGGAGGTGATCCAGCCGCACCTTCCGGTACGGCTACCTTGTTACGACTTCGTCCCAATCGCCAGTCCCACCTTCGACGGCTCCCTCCCCGCAAGGGGGTTGGGCCACCGGCTTCGGGTGTTACCGACTTTCGTGACGTGACGGGCGGTGTGTACAAGGCCCGGGAACGTATTCACCGCAGCGATGCTGATCTGCGATTACTAGCAACTCCGACTTCATGGGGTCGAGTTGCAGACCCCAATCCGAACTGAGACCGGCTTTTTGAGATTCGCTCCACCTCGCGGTATCGCAGCTCATTGTACCGGCCATTGTAGCACGTGTGCAGCCCAAGACATAAGGGGCATGATGACTTGACGTCGTCCCCACCTTCCTCCGAGTTGACCCCGGCGGTCTCCCGTGAGTCCCCAACACCCCCGAAGGGGCTTGCTGGCAACACGGGACAAGGGTTGCGCTCGTTGCGGGACTTAACCCAACATCTCACGACACGAGCTGACGACAGCCATGCACCACCTGTACACCGACCACAAGGGGGCGCCTGTCTCCAGACGTTTCCGGTGTATGTCAAGCCTTGGTAAGGTTCTTCGCGTTGCGTCGAATTAAGCCACATGCTCCGCTGCTTGTGCGGGCCCCCGTCAATTCCTTTGAGTTTTAGCCTTGCGGCCGTACTCCCCAGGCGGGGCACTTAATGCGTTAGCTGCGGCACCGACGACGTGGAATGTCGCCAACACCTAGTGCCCACCGTTTACGGCGTGGACTACCAGGGTATCTAATCCTGTTCGCTCCCCACGCTTTCGCTCCTCAGCGTCAGTAATGGCCCAGAGATCCGCCTTCGCCACCGGTGTTCCTCCTGATATCTGCGCATTTCACCGCTACACCAGGAATTCCGATCTCCCCTACCACACTCTAGCCTGCCCGTATCGACTGCAGACCCGGGGTTAAGCCCCGGGCTTTCACAATTGACGCGACAGGCCGCCTACGAGCTCTTTACGCCCAATAATTCCGGACAACGCTCGCGCCCTACGTATTACCGCGGCTGCTGGCACGTAGTTAGCCGGCGCTTCTTCTGCAGGTACCGTCACTTGCGCTTCTTCCCTGCTGAAAGAGGTTTACAACCCGAAGGCCGTCATCCCTCACGCGGCGTCGCTGCATCAGGCTTGCGCCCATTGTGCAATATTCCCCACTGCTGCCTCCCGTAGGAGTCTGGGCCGTGTCTCAGTCCCAGTGTGGCCGGTCGCCCTCTCAGGCCGGCTACCCGTCGTCGCCTTGGTGAGCCGTTACCTCACCAACAAGCTGATAGGCCGCGGGCTCATCCCTCACCGCCGGAGCTTTCAACCCCCGCCCATGCGGGCGGGGATGTCATCCGGTATTAGACCCCGTTTCCAGGGCTTGTCCCGAAGTGAGGGGCAGATTGCCCACGTGTTACTCACCCGTTCGCCACTAATCCACCCCGAGGGGCTTCATCGTTCGACTTGCATGTGTTAAGCACGCCGCCAGCGTTCGTCCTGAGCCAGGATCAAACTCTCCGTGAATGCTTTCCCGTGATCGGGAGAACACGTCACGAGAGCGGAACGGTCGGGCGGAATAGGCCCTACCGTTCACAGCGTCCTCGCTGTGTTTTTCTT